>JAAYKF010000117.1 GCA_012522535.1 Bacteroidales bacterium | reverse complement strand
CGAAACGCCCTATAAGAAGTCAGTTTCTTTAAACTATCTTAGGTCAAACGAGGTTTCCCCAATTTGATAGCCATCAATATATAGCATAGCGTAGTGCCTTCCGGTCATAAGCTCCTGTCTGGGATCATCAACGTTCCAAGTTAAGGTAACAGATCTAGCTTTTTTATCAAAATCTACACTCTGTTTTATGGAGTATTGCAATCTTTCGCCATCGGCAACAAATGAGTGGTCTTCGCTATCACTCTTGTACAAAACTTTGCCATCGGGGCGAGCAATTCTACAATAAACATCTTTTTTGCCCGGCTCCACCACTAAGTTTTCACTCAGTGTAAATCTTATTTTTATCTGTTGGGTTCTTCGTAATCTGTCAGTTTCCACCTCTCTTTTGCCTCCCGATCTCAAATATATGGTCTTGGCCGAAATACCGTAAGCCTTAAATCTTGATGCAGTTTGAATTTTACTTTGGAGTGAATCGGTAACCATTTCTAAATCGGTAGCTGTTTGTTGGAACCTTCTCACATCCTCTTTCATACGTTTGTTTTCCACCACAAGCTCTTCATTTACCCTATATAAAGAGTCGATTCTTTGAACATAGTCTTGGGAAATCCCTCTAAGCAAATCCAATTTCTTTTTAATTTTATTATAATCAGCCTGACGGGCTATAAGTCGTCTAATTTCGTCAGCATTAGCTTGAATTATGCTATCTTTTTCTTCCAATTCTATGGAAAGTTCGCCATATTCTACCTTTATTTGCTCGTGATTAAACAATAGTGTATCCAATTCAAATTGAAGAGTTTGATTAATTTCAGTTTTTGAACGATTGTCAATTACCACTGTGCGAACACGGAAAAATGAAACTACGGTCGTAATTAGCAAAATAGCAGCCACAATTCCGAGTATTATTGAAAGTTTTTTGTATTTATTTGTGCCTTCGTTTTTCATCATTGATTATTTTGAATTAATTTAGTGGCAAAATTATAAAAAATCTTGCGTTTTGAAGAAAAATAAATACTATAAGTTGTTAATAAATCTTTTAGATGATGTGGTTTCGTTGGTTTATCCTCGAACTTGTGCCGCTTGCAATCAAGTTCTGTTAAATCATGAAATATTGCTATGCATGCTTTGTGAAGTAGAAATTCCCAAAACAAATTATCATCTAATGCCCAACAATCCCATAGAAAAAATGTTTTGGGGAAGGTTTGAATTGGAGAGTGCAGCGGCATATTTACACTTTAGGAAGCAGGGCGGAGTGCAAAAAATAATGCACAAACTAAAATATAAGGGCAAATCTGATGTGGGAACCGTTATAGGGGAGAGGTATGGACGCGAAGTTGCCAAGGTGGATAGATTTAAAAACGTTGACGTGATTGTGCCAATTCCGCTTCATCGCGACAAGCAAAAAACAAGGGGATACAATCAGAGTGAAATGTTTGGAATAGGACTTTCCGAAGGTATGAACGTGCCACTTAGTGTTGATAATTTTGTGAAAATTACAGCAACGGAGTCGCAAACAAAAAAAAACAGATCCGAAAGATGGAAAAATGTGAGAGATGTTTTTCAAGTAAACAATCCCGAACTATTAGAAAACAAACATATTCTTCTCATCGACGACATCATAACCACTGGCGCAACCATAGAAGCGGCTGCACTTATCTTGCTCAAAATTAAAGGAGTGAAAATAAGTGTGTTGGGTATGGCAGTTAGTGGCGGATAGAAAGTGATAAAAATTGATAAAAAGCTTTAAGATTATTTACAATGTCGCATAAATTTATTACTTTAGCGGTTTAATTTTGCAAAACATGGAGAAACAATATGGTAGAGTGTCGCGATTTAGACTAAGTACTCTATTTATTTCAACCGTAATAAGCATATCCCTTGTATTATACCTTTTGTCTTCGCTGGGTGTTGTGCTATTTCAGGCACAAAAATTCTCAAGTTTTATCCGCGAAAACATTGGATTTTCTGTTATAATGCACCAAGATGCTAAGGAATCGGAAATATTAGCCCTAAACAAAGAGCTTGATGCTGCCGAATTTGTAAAGTCCACCGAATATATTCACAAAGATGAGGTGGCAGAGGAGATGGCAAAAGAGCTGGGCGAAGATTTTATCGACTTTTTGGGCTACAACCCACTATCGTCGTCCATCGAAATTAGGCTCAATGCAGCATATACCCAAAATGATAGCCTACAAAAAATTGAAGCCGATTTGTTGAAATATCCCGTTGTGAAGGAGATATTTTACCAAAAACCTTTGATAGAAAAGGTAAATAATAATATTAAACGCATAAGTGCCATAATTTTAGGAGTAACAATATTCCTGCTTTTAATATCTATATTGTTGATAAACAGCACTATACGCTTGTCTATCTACTCCAAAAGATTTATAATAAAAAGCATGCTACTTGTGGGTGCCAACAGCCGATTTGTTCGTGAACCATTTATCATAAAAGGTGTGGTGCAAGGAATTTGGGCTGGGGTTTTGGCAGCAATATATTTGGGTTTAACTTTGTGGATGGGGAATAAATATTTACCAGAAATAATTGACATGAAAGATATAGATATGTATCTGAGTATCATGGGTGTATCTGTGGCTTTCGGTATAGTTTTTTCTTGGATTTTAACCTCCCTTTCTGTGAGGAAAATAATTAGTATGAAAACCGATAATTTATATAATTAATTCTTTGGAAAATGAAAGTTATAAAGACAAAAAAAACAGCAGAAACTGCTCAAAATAGACAAGAAGAAATTAAAGGTGATTATGATTTCGTCTTCAAAAGAGAAAACTATATTTTGATGGTTATAGGTTTAGTGTTTATTTCTCTTGGATATGTTTTCATGATAGGTGGAGGTTCAGACGACCCTACGGTGTTTAGTGAAGCCATTTTTGATACGCAGAGATTAATCGTGGCTCCCATATTATTGATTGTGGGTTTCATTATCGAAGTTTTTGCCATTATGTATCGCAAAAAAGATAAAGTTGAGATAGAAAACGAAGACGAAAAGTAAAAGATAATTATTTATGAGCTGGTTTCAAGCGTTGATTTTGGGTCTGTTGCAAGGCTTAACAGAGTTTTTACCTGTGAGTAGTAGCGGACATTTAGAAATAGGATATCACCTTTTTAATATAGATGCCGAAGGGGCAAACAATCTCACATTTACCATTGCGGTGCATGCTGCAACGGTTTTGAGTACTCTATTTGTATTCAGAAAAGAGATAATAGAAATTTTAGCAGGCTTCTTCAAGTTCAAATATAATGATGAAACAAAGTTTGTTTTCCAAATTGTTATTTCCATGATTCCCGTGGCCATTATTGGACTATTTTTCAAAGATTCGATGAAGGCACTTTTCGAGAATGGAATTATTTATGTTGGATTGGCACTTTTGGTTACGGCAGCTCTGCTAATTATGTCGCAAATGATCAAAAAAACCGATAAAGAGATAAACTATTGGCGTGCCTTTGTGATAGGAATTTCGCAAGCTTTTGCTATAATTCCCGGTCTATCGCGTTCTGGTAGCACCATTGCAACAGGTTTGCTCTTGGGAGTGAAAAGAGAAAATGTTGCAAGATTCTCATTTCTAATGGTGATAGTTCCAGTTTTGGGAGAGTCGTTTTTAGATTTGCTAAAAGGTGGCTTTAGCGTATCTCAATCGGGCATTGATGCTTTTCCGCTATTGGTGGGCTTTTTGGCTGCTTTTGGGGCTGGAGTGTTTGCTTGTAGAGCCATGATTTCGTTGGTGCAAAGAAGTAAATTGCACTATTTTGCTATATATTGTATGATAGTTGGTATGATAGTTATTGCCAATTATTTGTTTTAATAAAAGAATGATTCCAAACTTAGAAAAAATTATAGAAGGAAGCGTTTTGGTTTTCAACAAACCATACGGCTGGACATCTTTTGACTTGGTTAAGAAAGTCAGAAACACCATCCGAAAAGCCAGTGGACTTAAAAAGATAAAAGTGGGTCATGCAGGCACTTTAGACCCCCTTGCAACGGGTGTTCTGGTTATTTGCACTGGAAAAAAGACCAAAATTATCGAAGAAATTCAAAACAGAGAAAAAGAATATACTGGCAGCTTTTTTCTGGGAGCTACAACGCCCTCCTTCGATTTAGAAACAGAAATAGACAATAGATTCCCCACAGACCACTTGACAGAGGAAATAATAAAGCAAGCTACCCAAAAATTTATTGGAGTAATAGACCAAACACCACCAATATTCTCGGCTGTAAAAATTCAAGGTAAAAGAGCCTACGAATATGCAAGAGAAGGAAAAGAGGTGAAAATAGAATCAAAAAAAGTGGAAATTAAAAAATTTGTTATTGAAAAAATTAATTTGCCCGAAGTCGATTTTAGAGTAATATGCTCAAAAGGAACATATATTCGCTCTTTGGCACGCGACTTTGGAAATGAAATTAACTCAGGAGCGCATTTAGTAAGTCTTTGTAGAACAAGGGTTGGAGAATATAAAATAGAAGAATCAATAGACATTAATAAGTTTGTATTTTAATGTCTATTAGAATAATACATAAGCAATAAATAACGCAAGAAAAAGAGTGAACAATGTTAATGTTTGTTTAAATGCTTTACAAAGCTCTTTTCAGATGCTATTTTTGTATATCTTTTAGGAATGAAATTAAACAAAATGAAATTATCTCAATTTAAGTATGATTTGCCGCAAGACTTAATAGCCCTACATCCAGTAGAGGAAAGAGACGAGTCTAGACTTTTGGTAGTAGATAGAAAAACAGGAAACATAGAGCATAAGCTTTTCAAAGATGTCATAAATTATTTTGACGAAGGAGATGTTTTTGTTCTAAACAACACCAGAGTTTTTCCAGCTCTACTTTATGGAGAAAAAGAGAAAACTGGTGCTAGTATTTCTGTGGTTTTATTGCGAGAATTAGACGAAGAGAGCCGTTTGTGGGACGTATTGGTTGACCCAGCAAGAAAAATTAGAATTGGAAATAAACTCTATTTCGGTGAAGAGAATAACTTAGTAGCAGAAGTTATAGACAATACAACTTCCAGAGGTAGAACATTACGTTTTCTATTCGATGGAACTCATGATGAATTTATTGCCAAACTTAAAGAAATCGGCAATACACCACTTCCAGATGAACTTAAAAATATTCGTGATATAGTTCCTGGCGATTTAGATAACTATCAAACAATATATGCCAAGGAAGAGGGAGCAGTGGCGGCACCAACAGCTGGATTGCACTTTAGTAGAGAACTGTTGAAAATGTTGGAGATTAAAGGAATAAACTTTGCAGAAATAACACTGCATGTTGGGCTTGGCAACTTCAGACAAATTGATGTGGAAGACCTAACCAAGTATAAAACCGACTCCGAAGATTATTCGATAGATACTAAAGCGTGTAAAATTATAAACAGTGCCATTGATGACAATAAGAAAATTGTTGCAGTGGGAACAACAACAGCTAAAGCCTTGGAGTCTTCAGTTTATCTGTCGGGCAAAGTGAAACCAGAAAAAGGATGGACAAATAAATTTATTTTCCCCCCCTATGAATTTATGGTGCCAGATGCAATGATTACAAATTTTCATCAATCGCAATCGCCAATGATGATGCTTACATCTGCTTTTGCAGGTTATGAGCTCTTAATGCACGTATATAACGAGGCCATAAAAGAGAAATATAGATTCCTAACTTATGGCGATGCAATGCTTATTCTGTGATGAGCAATAAAGCTACTATAATTACTGCTGGTGGTAGCGGACAAAGAATGAAAAATGATATTCCCAAGCAATTTATTTTGCTTGGGAATATTCCTATTTTAATGCTCACAATACAGGCTTTTCACCTCTTCGACGAAAAAATGAAAATTGTAGTTAGCCTGCCCAAAGAATATGTTGAATATTGGCAAAAAATTACTGAAAAGTACAACTTTAATATTCAGGTGAAAATTGTTGAAGGAGGTAAAACTAGATATCACTCCATAAGCAATGCTTTGAAAGAAGTACAAAACTCGAAATATGTTGCCATACACGATGG
>JAAYKF010000116.1 GCA_012522535.1 Bacteroidales bacterium | reverse complement strand
TTTAATTTCCAATATTCATGTTTTTCAAATCACCGTTGGGTGTGATAAAGATATATTCTTTAGTTTTTTCTTCCTTTTTCTTTTCACGTTTTATAACCAATTTCACTTCATACATCACCTGAATAACAGGCTCTAAAATTGTTGGATTTATGACGAAATCAAATTCTTTATCAATAATAGGCTGATAATACAAAGTGGTAGATTTATCTGCAATATTAACATTAGCACCTTTTCTTAAATTCAAAGAAGAACTGCTATACGACTGATATGATTTATACATTTCAACGGGAAGAACAACCCTATATCCATCCGAAACATTTTTGTCTATTTGTGCAAAACTGCCACCCACAAGCTCTTCGTAGTTTTTTTGTTTCTCTTTCAAAATCGTTTTTGCTTTGGTCATCAACTGCTTTTTGATGCTTTCTGTTTGAGTTGAAAAATAGTCAACCCTCACCAAATCGTATATTTCTTGATTGGCTAAAATTCCGATGAAATCATTTAAATCGTCTTGATTTTTATATTCGATGTGAATGTTTTTTTTGAGTTCAAAACCTTTGGGAACTTCGTTATAATTTCTTTTACTAAAAACTTTTTTTTCACTTTCCAATTCATAAACAGGAACAAAAGAGATCATATCAACAAAGGTTTCTACATTAGGTTTTTGTTTTATTAATTTTAGAGCATAATCAATTCTTTTGTCAATTAGTTCATTCACCTCTTCGGTGGTTTTACCCACTTGAGTTGTGCTAAATATTGCCACATAAGAATCGGCTTTAACATTGGCTAACCCCTTTACGCTGATGTAAATATCGGCAGTTGACGGCGTTCCTATATTTATGTTTTGCTCAGGAAATCTAAGTTGTGTTTGATAGTTAATATTTCCAGATGCTTGAGCAAAAATTGTGCTTGAAGCGAAAATAAAGCTTGCTATTAGAATGATTTTTTTCATTGTGTGTGTGTTTTTGAAATTCTGCTTAAAGATATATTATATTGCTAAATGTTTTTAAATTGTATTAATTTAAATAATACTATTCTAAGCGTGCTTGTAATATTTTGATTTTGAAAATTGTTTTTCAATCTCTTTTTCTATATCTGCAGGATTAGTTATAGGCATATTTTGGTTGGATAAGTCGTAATCTAGAAGATTGGATTTTTCAATTTCTCTAAGTTTGGGGAATTCTGTTTTATTGGTTGTTTTAATATAATTTCCTTTATTATCCACAATATTAATTTTAGGAAGAAAGACGCCTTTTTTGCCTATAAATGAGTCCATTATTTTTACTGCTTTATCAAATTCTTCCTGTGTAGTTCGACCTAAATCTTCATACATAGATATTCTTTTGCCGTCCCATGCATGTATAGTAGCAGAGTTTTCAAAATTGGACTCATCAATATTGACATTACTATTAAATGTATCATATCCTGACGGCATCAAATTTACTTTGCCGCCACCACCTTCAATATTCGCTGCATATCGAGGTACAGTAATACCAGAAATCCAACCTTGGAGATGTTTCATATAAATTTTTCCAATTTGAACAGGTGTAATAAAATGTACAATTCCTTTTTCTTTATGACATTGTAATAAATAGTATGGGTGAACTCCAATCCAAAACATTCTTCTAAAAGTTTCAGCAAGTGTTTTGTAGTAGTCGTTGACGTGATTTAGAAATACAGTTTGATTTCGTATGGTGAAACCATGTTCGCGAATTTTTTTTACAGCTTTTCCTAAATCTTCTGTTATTTCATGATGATGGTTTATGTGTGTCATAAAATAGACATGTTTTTCTATTCCCGTGCTGTATTTATTTGCTGATATAGTAATTAGGTCTAGAAGTTCGTCTGTGATAGCCATTGGCACGACAACAGGAACTCTACTTGCTATTCTTATTGAACGAAGATGTGGAATTTTACTCAATTCTTCTAAAATATATTGCAACCGATTTTTATTTATCATAAGTGCATCTCCGCCTGTGATAAGGACTTCATTAATATTCGTATTATAATTAATATAAAATAATCCTTTGTTTATTTCAGTACTATTTACATTAACTGAACTGTCTAAAGATTTTGCTCTTTGACAGTGAATACAATATGAGGCACAGCTTGTGTTTTCGGCAACAAATAGTGCAACTCTATTGGGGTATCTTTGGTATGCTGCACCATAACTTCTTGAGTTTTCACTCATTGCTCCTTCAAGTCCAGTTTCTTGAAAAAGTAAATTAGCGGGTGTTGGCACGCTTTGCCAAAAAATGGGATCAAGTCGTTTTTTTGATTTTTCGCCTGTGAGCATAGTTGGATTGAAAGGGTCTTCTTGCATAAGTGAAGCATAGTATGGCGTGATTCGTAAAGCCTCTTTCCCATCTTGTTTTAGTGTGGTTATAGTCCTTTTTATTTCACTTTCTTGATATGAGTTGATTTTTATCACTTTTTTTAACTGTTCAACATCTCTAATAGAGTTGTTGAATTGCCAAATGGGGTTATTCCATTGCTCAATTGTCACATTTTTCCACAGTTCGATGGTGTTGAATTGTCTTGGTTGATAAAAAAAGTTGTCTGTAATTTGCATAGGTTTTTGTTTGTTATTATAATGAAACTAATCATTATACAGATTGTAGTTTGTTTCGATAAACCCTAATCGAATCACTAAACGAAAATGGAAAAACTACGTATTAGCACTTTGCCCAATCCCTATCAAAAACGATATTATAGAGAATATCCGCTAGTATAATTTTAAGTACAAATGTAAGCAAATTAAATTTAATATTCAAGGAATTAACAAAAAATAACATTTAGTAAATAATCTTAAATTGAATATAGAAATTGTTTCTATCGGATTT
>JAAYKF010000115.1 GCA_012522535.1 Bacteroidales bacterium | reverse complement strand
TCGACACGCCGTGCTCGTCTGCATAAAGAAGTACCTCTTCTTTATCCTTCTGGTTCCATCTTTTTCTATGTAAATTCATAACACAAATATAAAAATTATCACTTAAATTTGTGTCCAAGAATTAATCTGGACCATTTTATTATTACAATTGGTATAAAAAAGGTGGATAAGTAATTTATTCCACCTTTTTTTCAATAAAGCTTTGAAATAGTGTAATTATTTTTAACTTTGTTAGTTCAAAAATATAAGTTTATGACAATTACGCAATTGGAATATGTTATAGCTGTTGACACTTACAAAAGCTTTGGTATTGCTGCCGAGAAGTGTTTTGTTACGCAACCCACGCTTAGCATGCAAATTCAAAAATTGGAAGAGGCACTCGGCGTTTTGCTTTTCGATAGACAAAAAAAGCCCATTGAAACCACTGAAATTGGTCAAGAAATAGTTGAGCAGGCACGTGTTGTAATCAAAGAGCACAACAAAATTAAAGAAATTATAAAAGAGAGTAAGGGTAAAATTAGCGGCAATATAAAGGTTGGGATTATTCCCACGGTGGCACCTTACTTAGTACCTCTTTTTTTATTGAAATTTATAGAGAAATATCCAGATGTTACAATCACAATTTTGGAGTTAACCACAGCAAACATCTTGGAAAGTTTAAAAAATGGAACCATAGATTGTGGAATTTTAGCCACACCTACCCACGAGCCACATATGAAGGAATACCCCCTATATTGGGAACCTTTGGTGGCTTATGTTTCCAAAACGCATAATCTTTCTAAATCATCCACTGTAACAATGGATAGCATTGATATGCAGGATGTTTGGCTTCTGAACGATGGTCATTGTTTTAGAAATCAGATAATAAATCTTTGCCATGATATGGAAAAACATATTGAAAAGACGCGTTTAGACTATCAAACGGGCAGTATTGAAACTTTGAAACGAATTGTGGAAGCTGGTCAAGGTATTACATTTTTACCTGAGCTTGTGGTGAGCGATTTCACAGCCAAACAGATGAATATGGTTAGATATTTTCGCAGTCCAGAACCTGTCCGCGAAATAGGAATTATTGTAAGTAAGAATTTTGTAAAAAACCGAATAATTGAGGCAATAAAAACCGAGATAACAGAGGCTGTACCTAAGAAGATGCTCAATTCATCACAAAAATTAATTCTCGATATAGACGTCAAATCAGCTTAATTATGCAGTGCAAGAAAATATCCTGTGTTATTATTACCCTCAACGAAGAAAAAAATATTTTACGTTGCTTGGAAAGCATTACAGATGTTTGCGATGAAATTATTGTAATAGATTCTGGCTCAACGGATAAGACAGTTGAAATTTGTGAAAAATTTGAAGTTAAGATTATTCAACAAGATTTTTTGGGCTATACAGAGCAGAAAAACTTCGCCATAGACCAAGCCAGCAACGACTATATTTTGTCCTTAGATGCCGATGAGGCTCTGTCTGAAGAGCTAATTGAAAGCATAAAAACAGTAAAGTGCAATTGGACGCACGATGGCTATGAAATGTCGCGGATAACCAATTATTGTGGTAAATGGATAAAGCATTGTGGCTGGTATCCCGACCGAAAAATCCGCCTGTTTCACCGCCAAAAAGCCCGCTGGTTGGGTGGAGCTTTGCACGAAGAATTGACCATGAATCAAGGTGCAAAATTCAAGAGGATAAAAGGCGATATTTTGCACTATTCATACTACACCATTGACGACCATATAAACCAGATAAATAAATTCACAAAAATATCATCGCAAGAGCTTTTCGAAAAGGGCAAAAAGCCAAGTTTTATAAAATTATATTGCTCGGCACCCATTAAATTTTTGAGGGATTATTTTTGGGAACTGGGAATTTTGGATGGATATATGGGCTTTAGAATTTCATTGATGTCCTCTTTTGCCACCTATTTGAAGTATGCACGAGCAAAAGAACACTTTGATAATAAGAAGGAAAAAGATGCTAAGAAGAGTAATAATTAGTCGCACTGACAGTATTGGCGATGTGGCTCTAACATTGCCACTTTGTGGAATTATTAAAGAAAATTTACCCGAAGTAGAAATAATATTTTTGGGAAACAAATATACTAAGTCTATTATTGAATGTTCGGAAGCTGTGGATCAATTTGTAGATTATTCTGCAATAGAAAACTTAGATAAAAAAGCAAAAATAGAAAAAATAAGAAAACTGAAAGCAGATGCTGTAATACATGTTTTTCCTCAAAAAGATATTGCCAAATTAATGAAACGAGCAAAGGTAAAACATAGAGTTGGCACTTCTCACAGACTTTACAACTGGCTATATTGCAATAGCTTAGTTAGTTTTTCGAGAAAAAATTCCGACCTACATGAATCTGAATTAAATTTATTCCTTTTGGAAGGAATTTTAATAGAATTCAACAAGTATTTAGATAAAGACCTGCTCCCATACTGCCATTTCAAAGCGCCCAAACTTGAAGAGCAAATTGCAAATGTATTTTTGGACAAAGATAAAAAAAATCTAATTTTTCATCCAAAATCCAAGGGTAGTGCCAGAGAGTGGAGCTTGGAGCA
Source organism: Bacteroidales bacterium (assembly GCA_012522535.1). Lineage (GTDB taxonomy): Bacteria > Bacteroidota > Bacteroidia > Bacteroidales > WCHB1-69 > JAAYKF01. Next base: position 3,142 of record JAAYKF010000115.1, on the reverse strand, counting down.
TTATAAAGAGCTTATAGAGAGCTTATCACCAGAAAAGTATAATATTATTATTACTGGAACAGAGGCTGAAGGCAAACTCATTAAGGAAATTATTGATACTGATAAGTATAGCCATCTAAAAGATAGCACAGGTAAACTTACATTAACTGAATTAATATCTTTAATTTCAGCTTGCGATTTACTTTTAGCATGCAGCACTGGACCACTGCATATTGCAGCTTTGTGCGATATAAAGACTATAGGAATTTATCCTCCCATACGTCCTATGCACCCCGAAAGGTGGAAGCCATTAGGCGAAAAATCGAAAATTCTGGTTAAAAACAAAAAATGTATTTCATGCATAAAAACCCCCAACAACTGCAAATGTGTGAACTCAATAGCGGTAGAAACTGTTAAAACTGAAATTGAAATAGCTTGCAATGATAAAACAGAAAATTTATAAGTAAATTTGTCGAAAAATGAGAATGAGAATAGTTTTTGCAATTTTGATTATTATTGGACTTTCGGCTTGTCAACATGCTGAAAAGAAAGAACTTACGCTAAGCAAATTTGATATAAAAAACGACTCAATTCTCGACCCAAATAATCCTTTTTACATTAGAGATAGCATTAAGAATTATGCTCAAATTCCACAAATATCTACTGCTGAAAAGACTAAAGTTTTCAAAAGCTACATAGATAGTTTACAACTTTTTCAAAATTCAGATGATGTAAATAAATTTCAAGACATAGAGAAATTTAACTATCTGATAATCAAATACATAAATCACTTTATCAACGATTTGGGCATACTTCCCTCCTTTTTTGCAAAGTCGCCAATTTCGTACAAAAGATTTTTCAATGGCAAGTTGGGAATATTGTCGTGGGACGAGAATACGGGTGGAGTTTTTGATTCAAAAATCAATATTTTATGTTACAGAAAGTCAGATAGAAAATATGCTTCCATACATTTGGAGTGGATAAATCATTTTGAAGAGTTTATGCCCTATGGCGGAATTTTCGAAAATATATATTTGCTTAGCAGAGAAAAAGAGACTGAAAAATATATGCTTCATAGCAGTGGAACGCCCTGTTCTCACTGCAATTTTGATGCATTTATTGGGTTTGAAATATATTCAGATACAATAAATTTTGATGTGGAAATGTTTCTTGACAAAAATAGATTTTACGTAGAAAACAGTGATACTTCGGAATATCAATTAAAGTATTTGAAACAGACAAAGGAAATAGAAATGGAACACTTTCATATTAACGACAGAAACTTTAGAATATTAAGCACATACAAATGGCAGGACTCCACTGCTAGGTTTGAGCTAGAAAACAGATACATAAATGAGCTTATACTTCTATAAACATTTCCTATAAAGATGCATTAGCTTCAGCATATCCTATTGCCATTGCCACCAATTGCGACAATTCTTCGCTGGGGTTTTTAATGGTAGAGAACATCTTTTCTAAGCATTTGCTATCCAGCAAAAAGGCATAGCTGATGGGATAATTTATATCGAAAACCCAGCTGATTTTCAACAATTTGAAATCATTGAGAGTTTTTATGGTGGAATAATCAACCATTTTGAAATTTCTTAAGCTCTCCAAAACTTCTGGACTAACATCCTCATTATCAGGCAAACTCATCTCTATGGCAGAAGATTTTTCGGCATCATTGTCGGAATAATATTCGGCTATGCTAATCATAGATTCTATTTTGTCGGCATCGCGGATAATCTGAGATAGATGCATTGTTAGTTCATCTTCCACTTGAGGTATTTCCAATTTGTTATGGTATTTGATGGCGTGTAAGATAGCCTTTAAATCGGCTTCAGGCAGGCTTTCTAGCCACTTATTTTCCCCTACTATTTTTGCCGACATATCGCCATGGTCGAAGGATTTACTATCAATAAAGGTTCCGTATTCGCGAAGTTGAACAAATCGAGAAACATCGTGAAACAGCCCACAAATTCGGGCATAATCTTTATGTTCGGGAAATTGGAAAATATATTGAGATATATTAAAGGCTATTTCCGCAACTTTTTGCGAATGTATCTTTTTAAATTCCATGGCAATTTTATGCTCATTATGGCAAGTATCAATAATTGATGAAGTGTATTGCTCAAACTTTTTTTCTAAACTATCGTAATCCATATGAAAAAACATTATCTCAAATTGAAATTTTAATTAAATGCAAAATTATAAAATAAAAAGGATGAAAAAAATCTGCTATGAGATATTGTTATATCAAAAATGTAGATATATTTGCAAGCATAAATTGTACTAAATTACTCACTACATGACAAAAATATAATCGCCTAATAATCAACATGTTAATGTTGATAAATAATTTATTTTAACAGCACAAAAACTTGTTTAAAAGACTGATATTCAGTATTTTAGAGGAATAATTCTCAACAAATTCCTATGAAAAAGAATATCAGTCTAGAAGATAAAAGTAAACAATTTTCAGATATATTAAAAGAAAATTTAGAAAAAAGTGATTCAAAAATTAATAAGGCACGATTAAACTTAATGTCCATGTTTATTTTGGCACTATGTAAAGTACAAACTGTTAATTTTCAAAAATTAGCTTCATCCTTTGAAAGTGAAACTAAAGCAGAATCCTCATTAAGACGACTTCAACGTTTTATTGCGAATTTTGATTTATGTATTGATGCAATTGCACGATTAATATTTGGATTACTGCCTGAAAAAACAAATTTAAAATTAGTAATAGATCGCACAAATTGGAAATTTGGACTTCAAAACATCAATATCCTTATGTTAGGTATTACTTATCGGAACGTAGCGTTTCCATTGATGTTCACCATGTTAGACAAAAAAGGGAACTCAAATTGTGAAGAAAGAATTGCACTAATCGATCGATTTATCAAGCTTTTCGGCAAAGATTGTATTGACTCTATTATGGCAGATAGAGAGTTTGTTGGTAAAAAATGGATTGGATACCTCAATGAAAAAAAAATTAGATATTATATTCGTATTCGCAATAATTTTAAGGTTTTTCGGGACACCTTAAATATTTGGGGAGAGTAGTTATCTTTGCATTTAAAAATAGCTATGGATTTATCATTTTTATCGTACTTATTGCCCTGTGGTTTATTAGATCATTTTGACATTATCGATTTCAAAG
>JAAYKF010000114.1 GCA_012522535.1 Bacteroidales bacterium | reverse complement strand
TTACAGGGTCGAAGGTAGTTTTAAATAAATCGTAGCCACCCATTCCTTCATGCCCTGTGGACGAAAAATATAGAGTGGTTCCGTTGGGGTCGAATTGGGGAAAATCCTCATCAAAAGGGGTGTTAATTTCTGCTCCAAGATTAAATGGCTCCGACCACATTCCGTTGGGTAGCTTTTTGGCGATATATAAATCTTTGCCGCCTTTGCCACCAGGGCGACTGGACGAAAAGACCAAAAAACGTTTGTCGGGCGAAATTGTTGCACCCGACTCTTGCCATTTGGAATTGGTGGTTAAATATTCCATCCTCCTGTAATTGCGACCTTTTAGTGATGATATAAAAACATCATCCATGCCCATTTCGCTATACACATAAACCAATAAATCGTTGCCATCGGCAGTCATACCAACACTCTCTTCTATTAAGTATGAATTTATAACCGACGAAAGTTTCCTGGGCTTTGCCCAAGTATCGCCCTCAACCTTAGACATATACACGTCGGCTGTCAACAGTCCATCTGTCTCTTTGTAATTTCCTGTATTTCCTTTTCTACGTGAAGTGAAAAACAGTTTCGTTTCATATTCGTCCACAAAGGCATTATAATCAGGATATTCTGAGTTTATTATACTCCCAACATTTTCAATTATAACATTTTGTCGATTATTGAAGGCAGATTTGGCATAATGACACATTTCAATAAGTCGCTTTGAGGGAATGGGAACATCTTTTTCCTTCTCATTATTTTTCTTCAAAAATGTTTCGAGATGAGAAATTGCCTTATCAAATTGATATGTAAGCATATACGCCCTACCTAAATCGTAATAGACATAAACATCGGCTTTGGGGTCTTTTATAACTTGTTCGAAATGCTCCACAGCCTTGGCTCTATCCAATGTTGTGTTCAAATATGCAAAACCAAGCAATGCTCGATAAGTCAAATCCCCCGGACTGATTATAACCAGTTTTTCAAGCTCCTCAATGGCATCATAATAGTTGCCATATTTGTAGTATTCCATAGCCTTTTCGGGATCAGCTTTTATCCTTCCTTTGACGCTTACTTGACCGAAAAGCGAAGCTGAAAAGAAAATGATTATTATTGCGAATAAATAAAGTCTCATCAAAATATTATTAAATCACAAATGCGAATATAAATATAATTTGACTAGCATAAATTATTATTAATCTACATTTGATTTATTTGTAGTTAATACACGACATATACTACTGATTATCAATTTATTATCATTGTTAAAAAGTTTTACCATCAAGATTAGTTTTTATTGATTTTTTGAAAACATTTGGCTTTTTAACGATTATCAATCCGCATAGTGTGTATTAAAAAAATCTATTTTGTATATTTGCATAATAAAACACTTTTGTTTAACCTAAACACCTAAAACAATGAAAATAAACTCCACACAGTTTTTATATAAAACGCTGATAATACTCCTAGTTTCGAGTCTATTTTCCTGCTCGACAGAGTATCTAGTACACAAATCTTTTAAAAGAAAAAATGACTATAATTTGCTGATTATTCCCAACAATACAGTTTTGAAAACCAATGGTAAAATCAAAGAATTATATCCCAATTTTGCTCAACTTCCCGAAGACTTGCAAGACACAATTTGGAATGCCCAAACTGTTTTCTTAGATGCAAATAGCGACTCAGTTTTAATACAAAGAATCTACAGCTCGTTGTTTGACAAGTTACAAAACACAAATCTGAAAACATACACTGCCAACAGAGAGTCTGAATTTCCCTACTCGGCAGAAAATTCATACATCCTTAGAGTGGCTCAATTAGAATTGGAAGAAGATGTAAGTCAAATTCCATTTATTTATCCTTTAAATGAGTTTGAAGAACTTTATAAAGAGGTGGAAATCAACACTCTTGCTCTAAACATTTGGCTTGAAGTGAGCAAGGCAAACAGCCAAGATAAAGCCTTGATTTTATATGCACAAAAAACAATTGGCGACAAAATTAATGGTAGATTTTATCAAGCCTTTAACGGTGAATATAAGTTTGAATATTCCAAGACTGAAATTGCAGAAGAGTCTGCCCTCATCTTGGCACAACAAGGTGGATTTGCCTTTGCACAATATATTTATGATTACTTTTTGAATAAATATGAGGCAGAAATTTTAAAACCCAGAAATCCGTCGCAAAGATATTTTGGCTATACCATTGAAACTCCCAGCTTTATGAACTTATATTATCCTGACGAAAATCAAAGACTAATAGAGATAAAAACAAAATAATGAATACAATAGAGACTATTTTATCCCACAGAAGCATTCGCTCATACAAAAGCGACCCAGTTCCAGAGAATACTTTAGAGGAAATTCTAACAGCTGCAATTCGCGGTTCAACAACCGGAAATATGCAATTATACAGCATTATTGTTACAAAAGATGAAGAGATGAAAAAGAAGATTTTGCCTCTTCATTTCAATCAACAAATTGTGATGCAAGCTCCCATAACTTTGACTTTCTGTGCCGATTTTAATCGCTTTGATCTTTGGTGCAAATATAGAGGTGTTGAGCCGGGCTACGATAATTTTCACTCTTTCACATGGGCTGTAATAGATGCCATTATTGCTGTCCAAAATGCCTGTATAGCTGCCGAAGCCCACGGACTGGGAATTTGCTATTTGGGAACTACAACCTATACCGCCGATAAAATGATTGATGTTTTTAATCTGCCAAAAGGTGTAGTGCCAATTACTGCGATTACCCTTGGTTACCCAGATATAATTCCTCCACTTACTGATAGGCTACCCCTTGAAGCCGTTGTACATAACGAAGTTTATAAAGATTACTCCAAAGAGAAAATCGATGAGCTTTTTTATGAAAAGGAAAATCTTCCCGAAAGCAAACAGCTATTAGAAGAGAATCAAATGGATAGTTTGCCACGCATTTTTGTGGAAAAACGATATACCAAAAAGGACAATGTCCATTTTTCAAAAGTATTTTTTGAAGTGGTGAAAAATCAAGGTTTTTTTAATCACGAAGAATAGGTTTATAACAATTCTGATGGCTGTTCAGCTGATTGCTATTCCCTATTTAACCACAAAGACACAGAGAATACACAAAGACACAGTCTTGCCTATCCAAAGAATATTTTTTGTCTCTGACAAAAAATACAGATGATAATGTAAAGTCGTGTTTTAAAAATAGAATTTATTTTGTCTTCGACAAAATAATACATATAAGGAAAAAAATATAATAGAACTGTTTCTATATTTTGACATTTGTTCTATTGTATTTTTTCGCTTATTTGTGTTTACGAATTGTATGCAATATAATTCGTAAAATTCCTAAGAAAGCTTCCTCTGTGAACTCCGTGCCTCCTCTGTGGCTCAGTGGTTTGTAGGCTCCTTCCAATCGGTGTTACTGCTGAAAAACCACTAAATCCTCCGAAATTTTCAATACGGCTTTTGCTCCCATTTTTATAGCAAAATTGTCTTCGATGTGTCCTGCTGGAAAACCAAAACAGACTGGATAATTATAATCTTTTACTGTATCCCAAATTATCTCATACGCTGACTTTCCGAAGGGTACTTTATTGTCGTTCATATCATTCATTCCGCCCACAATTAGAGCCGAAAGTTTATCCAATTTTCCTGCTCTTTTCAAATTCATCATCATTCTGTCGATATGATATAAATATTCATCTAAATCTTCTATAAACAAGATTTTCCCCTCGGTGTCTATTTCTGACGATGAGCCCATTAGGCTGTATAGAATCGACAAGTTTCCACCGCAAATTTCAGCTTCCACTTCGCCTTGTTTGGAAAGCTTTTCCGGCTTAAAAACATAGTCTGAACTTTCCCCTTTAAGAGAATTTATTAGAGTTTCCATTGCCCTATTTACATCTCCATTTTCGGGAAAGTTCAGGGGCATAGTGGCGTGAAGTGTCTCAATTCCCAAATTGTGAATATGCGAATGCAGGACCGTTACATCACTGTATCCACAAATCCATTTGGGATTTTTCTTGAAATTTGTAAAATCAATTTTATCTATAATTCTCACCGTTCCATAGCCACCTCTTGCACACAAAATAGCATCTACTTCTATGTTGTCCATTGCAGACTGTAAATCTGCTGCACGCTGATTATCGTCGCCAGCAAACTGATTGAAATCCTCAAATAAATTTTCTCCAAGAATTACATTAAACCCTTCATTTTCTAAAAAGCTTATGGCTGGTTCTACCTCTTTTAGACTAAGTTTTCGAGCCGTTGAAACTATGGCTATTGTGCTTCCTTTGCTTAGATATTTTGGCTTTATCATTTTAATTATTTACCCATTAAATATCTATCGTGATGTTTTTCAATTTTCTTCCACAAATGTACCCTGTCTATGCCCAAAACATTGTGTTCATGACTGGGATAAACAAAATAGTCCACATCTTTTTTCGCCTTAATACAGGCTTCTATAAAAGACAAGCTGTGCTGCCAAACCACAATTGGGTCCATTGCTCCATGTATGACCAAAAGATTTCCTTGCAAGTTTTCCACCTGATTTATAAGCGAGGTCTCTTCATAGCCCTGCATATTTTCGTCAATTCTGTCCATATATCTTTCGCCATACATAATTTCGTACCATTTCCAATCAATCACAGGTCCGCCACTGGTTCCGGAAATAAAAACTTCAGGGTGTTTTAGCATCAG
>JAAYKF010000113.1 GCA_012522535.1 Bacteroidales bacterium | reverse complement strand
AGATGGATTCCAAGTGAAAGAGTGGACTATTAATGGTGATGTTGTTGCTGATAACACAACAAACACATTAAATGTTACTGTTACAGAAGAAATTACAGTGAAAGTTGAATTTGAAGCTGAAGAGGAAGAAGAAGTTCTAACTCGTCCAGTTGCTGAATGGTCATATAGCGAAAAAATAGTTTTCGACTATGTACTTACTGCAGAAGATGTAATGTCTGAAGAAGGATATGCTCAAGAAATCGTAATTGAACTACCACAACCTATTACAGTTCAACCAGGTGAAGTTCTTGGATTTAACCTAACATTCATACCAACAGCAGAATACGAAACTGGAGACACTCTTCAAGTTTATGGTGGCGAAACTCCAAACAAACTTAACTCATTCTTGTTCTTCTACTTAAGTGATGATGCTGACGAACCAAGTTTCCATGACCCACTAGGATTTAACATATTCCAATTCACTCATATGTACACTTTATACCAAACATTTGATAACCAATTATTAAATCAAATTTTCTATCCTGACGTATGGGGTTCTGCACTAATTGGATTCTACGCAGAACAAATTGTTGGAATTGAAGAAGCTGATAACTCAAGCATTTCAGTATATCCAAATCCAGCAGAAAGCGTTGTAAATGTTAAACTAAGCTCAAACGAAACTGCAAATATTTCTATTATTAACATAGTTGGACAAACTGTTCAAAACGTTAGTACAAATATGACTCAAAATACATTTGATGTTAGCAACTTAGATGCTGGTATCTACTTGATTAGAGTTGAACAAAGCGGTATTGTTTACACTAAAAAAGTTGTTGTAAGATAAGCTTACAAAACAAATAAACCATAAAAAAGGGATTGCAAAATTGCAATCCCTTTTTTATAATCGTTATAAATTGCAAAGATTTTGGGCTTAAAAAACTTTGGCATGAACTTTTCATAAACAATGGTGTTAATTAACCGATACAAACAATAAAAATTGATTGCTATGAAAACAAAAATAAACATCAAAACAGCAAGCATCGCCATTATGATACTTTTTGCCTCATGGGCATTTACCTCCTACGGGCAAACGCCAAAGAAAACTGAAGTGAAGGTGATGAACAAAAATATGTACATAAAAGAGGTTTACGACTACGAAAAAAATCCTGATGAATATATTTTCAAAAGTAAAAGACCGGCAGTTATAGATTTTTACGCCGACTGGTGCGGACCATGCCGAAGAATTGCTCCCATTATGGATGAGCTGTCTATTAAGTATAAAGGCAAGGTGGATTTTTATAAAGTAAATGTGGATTTCGAAAAAGAACTTGCCTCAGTACATGGTGTGCAAAGCATCCCCGTTGTTGGATTTTTCCCAGTAAATGAGGGACCACAAATGGTTTTGGGAGCTTTACCCAAAGACCAATATATCAAATACATAGAAGAAATTTTAATACCCAAAAAATAATTATAATAAGAAAATAAAATGGTAGAATTTTTAACAAAACAAACATTTATCGAGAAAATATTTGATTACGAAAATAATCAAGAGTGGAAATTCAATGGCACACGTCCCGCAATTATTGACTTTTATGCCGATTGGTGTGGACCATGTAAAATGGTTGCTCCCATATTGGACGAGCTTGCAGAAGAGTACAAAGATCGAATTGATATTTACAAAATTGACACTGAAGTAGAACAAGAACTTTCAGCAGTTTTTGGAATCAGAAGCATTCCTTCGCTACTTTTTGTACCCACCGAAGGTGTTCCAACAATGGCGCAAGGAGCATTGCCAAAAGAGAGCTTTAAAGAGGCATTTAAAGATATTTTCAATATTGAATAGATGAACTTTTGGGATTCGAGATTTAGTTCACAAGAGTACATTTATGGCATAGAGCCCAACGAATTTTTCCGGGATGAGTTATTAAAACTTCGTCCCGGTTCTATTTTATTGGCTGGTGAAGGCGAAGGACGTAATGCCAAATTTGCCATTGAAAACAAATGGAAAGTTTTGGCAGTGGATGCCAGCATAGAAGGTAAAAAGAAAGCCATAAAATTGATTGGCGAAGAGTCGGAAAATTTCAAATATGAGATTTCAAACCTCTTGGATTTTGACTTTGGTACTGAAAAATTTGATGCTGTGGGTATGAGCTTTCTACACCTGCCATCAAGCATCAGAAAAGAGATTCACCAAAAACTTGTAAAATCTCTAAAAACTGGCGGACATATTATAATGGAAGCCTTTGATATTAGCCAGTTGGAAATGCAATCGGGTGGACCAAAAAGTCCAGATATGCTATATACCAAAGAGATGCTTGAAAACGACTTTGAAGACTGTAAGCATATAATTTTGGAGAATACAAAAACCATTCTCAGCGAGGGGAACCACCACAAAGGCGAAGCAAATGTAGTGAGGTATCTTGGGCAGAAACTATAATACCAATTTGGAAAACATAAACTAAGCACCCGGTATTGAGCCAATTAAATTCTTTGTATATTCAGTTTTGGGATTTGCATAAATGGCATCTGCCTCATCAAATTCAACAATATTTCCATCTTTCATAACCATCATTCTATCCGACATATATTTAACCACCGATAAATCGTGGGAAATAAAAATATAGGTCAAACCAAAATCCTCTTTTAGGTCATTCAAAAGGTTCAAAACTTGTGCCTGCACCGAGACATCTAATGCCGAAACACTTTCGTCGCAAATTATCAATTCTGGTTTTAATGACAAAGCTCGTGCAATGCAAACTCTTTGTCGCTGCCCTCCAGAAAATTCGTGTGGATACCTATCGAAATGCTCTTCGCCTAAGGAAACTCTCTCCAACAAATAGATTGCATACTCTCGTCTCTCTTTATAAGTGGAAAAAACATTGTGAATTTTCATGGGCTCCATAATGGCTTCGCCGATGGGAATACGTGGATTTAGGGAGGAATAGGGGTCTTGAAAAATTATCTGAACAGTTTTTCTGAACTTTTTCAAATCGGAGCTTTTCAAAGAGGTGATATTTTGTCCTTTATAGAAAATTTCGCCTCCATCGGGTTCAATAAGACGCATCAAAGTTCGTCCTAAAGTAGTTTTTCCACAACCCGACTCCCCTACTAAGCCCAATGTTTCACCCTTATAAATTTCAAAGCTCAAATTATTTACCGCCCTAAGGACCTCTTTGGGCTTGCCTAAAATTGTACGCGAAAGTGCATACTCTTTTGATATGGATTTTACCCTCAAGATCGGCTCTTGGGAATATATCTCTTTATGTTGTTTTGCTCGTCTATCTCTCTCATCTTCAAAACTTTCAACCTCAAGCACGTCCTTAAAATTCATAAAATCCGAAATGGTAGCTAAGCGTCTTGGGCGTGTATTTAAACTGGGTCGGCAATGCAACAAACCTTTGGTGTATGAGTGCTGAGGATTGTGAAAAACATCTTTAGTTCTACCCCTTTCAACAATTTCACCTTTGTACATCACGATTATTTCATCTGCAATATCCGACACCACACCCAAATCGTGGGTAATAAAAAGAATACTCATTGAATATTTATCTTTGAGTTCCTTGAGTAGATTTAGGATGGTTTTTTGCACTGTAACGTCAAGGGCAGTGGTTGGTTCATCAGCTATTAGCAAAGATGGATTGGACGATAATGCCATGGCAATCATCACTCTTTGTTTTTGTCCACCAGAAATTTCGTGGGGATAAGATTTAAAAATCTTCTCGGCTCGTGGCAAGGCTACTTCATCAAAAAGCTCAATTGTTTTTTTATAAGCCTCTTTTTTTGATATGTTTTGATGAGCCATTATTGCTTCTACCACCTGCTTTCCACATCGCATGGAGGGGTTTAGAGAGGTCATCGGCTCTTGAAAAATCACCGATGCCACCTTGCCCCTAATGGAGTTCATTTTGGTTTTTGACATTGCAAGAATATCCACCTCATTTTCTCCGTCCATAAGGCTTATTATTCCATGCGGATAGTGGGCTGGAGGCTCATTTAGCAAACGTAAAACTGAAAGTGCCGTTATAGACTTCCCCGAACCAGACTCACCCACAACTCCCACTATTTGATTAGTTTTTATCTGAAAACTGATACCATCAACAGCACACAAATCTTCATTAGCGGCATCAAAACCAATTTTCAAATTTTCAATATTAAGAATAGGAGGAGCTTGTTTTTCCATTTTTATTAGTCAAAAAGTCCTTGTTGAGGGTCTGTAAATCGTGTTTTTCCAAGGTGCTTGTATGCCAAATCTGTTGCTTCGCGACCACGGGGTGTACGCATCAAAAATCCCTCTTGTATTAAAAACGGCTCATAAACCTCTTCAATGGTTCCCGAATCTTCGCCCACGGCGGTGGCAATGGTTGTAATCCCCACAGGACCACCTTTGAACTTATCGATAATTGCCGACAAAATTCTAATATCCATTTCATCTAAGCCATTTTTGTCAACATTTAGGGCATCAAGGGCAAATTGAGAAATTTCCATATCGATTGTTCCATCTGATTTTATTTGGGCAAAATCGCGGACACGACGTAGCAAAAGGTTTGCAATACGGGGAGTACCACGACTTCGGCGGGCAATTTCAAAAGCAGCAGCTTCAGAGATTTCCACATCTAATATTCCAGCAGAGCGAACAATAATTTTCTTCAAAGTATCTGTGCTGTAGTAGTTTAGTCGTGAAGTGATTCCAAAACGCGAACGCAAAGGTGCTGTTAAAAGACCAGAACGTGTGGTAGCACCAACCAATGTGAATGGGTTCAAAGAAATTTGTACACTTCGGGCGTTGGGACCCGTTTCTATCATTATATCAATTTTGTAATCCTCCATTGCTGAATAGAGGTACTCTTCGACCACAGGCGATAGTCGGTGAATTTCGTCAATAAATAAAACGTCGTTGGGCTCTAAATTGGTTAGTAGTCCAGCCAAATCGCCGGGCTTATCAATTACAGGGCCAGAAGTTACACGTAGATTCACCCCCATTTCGGTGGAAATTATATGCGAAAGTGTAGTCTTTCCCAAGCCGGGAGGACCGTGCAAAAGCACGTGATCCAAGGCTTCATCACGCATTTTGGCAGCTTTTACGAATATCTTTAAATTCTCAACAATATTTTCCTGCCCTTGAAATTCAGTAAAATCAGCCGGTCGAATAGCCTTTTCAAATTCATGTTCGGAAGAGGATAAGCTCGACTTTTCAGCATCCAAAGTGTGCTTCATGTTTTTTTCTACAAATTTAAACTTTAATATCTACTTTTTCAACCGTAAGAACGAAAAATTGTAAATTTGCACTTCATATAAATAAAAAAACCGATGATAGAGCAAAAAACTTGTCCAAAATGTGGAGATGTTTTTCAATGCAACAGCAAAAATATTGAAAAATGTCAATGCTCTGCAGTAAAACTTAGTCCAGAAGAGAGCGATTTTGTAAAATCCAAATTTAGTGATTGTCTTTGCGTTTCTTGCTTAGAAGAAATTAAAAACTCATACGAAAAATAATTTAGTAGTAACTAATTATTTTCAATGATAATTTTGGTTACCTGTCTAACTCGAAAATTTGATGTTATTTTCAAAATATATACTCCCGACAACAAAGTTGATACATCAATATTATTACCTATCGAGTTTGTCTCCAAAACCAAATCACCCAATATATTAAATATCTGAACATTAGAAACAGAAGACAGTCCGCTGATATTCAAAATGTTACTTACAGGATTGGGGTAGATATTTATATAACTTATTCTATCATCAGAAATATTAGTATTTAGAGAATTGTTTATTACCCCCACAGCATCAAGGTCGAATCCAGAGCTATGAAATGGCGTCGGAAAGGGATCGTTTACTATATTTCCCTGCGAGTCGTAGGTGGCAAATTGTGGATCTATACTTCCAACAACATCAATTATCTTCACAAATTTGACATTGTTTTTGTCCAAAAGAGGATTATCTTCCAAGTCATCCAAATCGAAGGGTGTTCCATAAGGTGCTCTATATTTTCCTGCTAAATTATTGATTTTAGTAGCATCAATTTCGCCAAAACCTGCAATTTGCTCCTCGGTTTGTGTCAGCGACACTGCCGGGAAACGGAAATAATTCACTCCATCGCTACTAACCTCAACAAAGGCTAGTTCAAGGAAAACATCATTTAGGGCATTTTCAAAAACTACAAAATCCCATGAATCACCATTGGCTATGGGTGGGTCAAATTCTAAAATAGCCACTCCACCATCACCAAGACTTACAACTTGCCCATCGGCTTTACCCACAGCATCTTCGGCAGAACCGTAGGACGCAAAAGGAGTTCCACTATATTCAAATTTAGGTTCAGAAATATTTACATACCCACGCTCAATACTACAACTTATTGCCCAAGCCACAAAGCATGAACTGTCGGCAGATATGGCACTGCTGCCCTCCTGACCAGCAGGAGGTGCAAATTGTGCCGAAACTTGAGTAATTATTATTAATAAACCTAAAAAAAGGCCAAAACGAAGTTTCATTACTACTCTTTTATAAATATTCTACTGCCGTTGGAGTTGTCTTTCATAATATAAACTCCTGACTTCCAAGATGATACATCAATGGCATGTAAACCATTAATATTTTCTACTTTATAAATCAAACTACCATTTGAATTATAAACCTCAATATCTGTTACACTAGTTGAAATATTAATATTTACAATATCTACTGCTGGATTGGGGTATAGGGTGATTTCAATATTATTATATTTTGAAATTGCTGTTGGAATTTCGGCTGCCACGGGGTCTTCAGGTTCTAAAAGTGGGTCAAAATTATCATCAACACCTGTGTATGACATTCCGAAAACCATATTATCATAAAGTTCATCTGAAACTCCCATATTCGATACCCATGAATCATTTTCCAAAGTAAAGGTCATCCAATAGTGTGGATTTCCACCTAAGCCTTCGTGCTCCATATATGTAATATCATTAAGGAAACCGCCAAACATTGTAGCATTGAAATGATAATCTGCTTCATCAATGGCTAAAATCATATCAGAGGCTGTGGCAGTGCCATCAAATTTATAGCCCCAAACATAGCATTCATTTTCGCTTCCATCGTTAAAATCTACCACCAAAAGTGCTTTTTTGTCGCCATTTCCCACCCAAAACTTAACATCATCAAAGTCAAAAAACTGAGCATAACTTGCTAAGGAATAAGCCATTAAAACTAAAATCAATAATTTTTTTTTCATTTTCGCTGTTTTAAATTAATAATTGTTTCAATTAGCTTCAAAACTTTTGGAAATGTTATCGAAAGGTACCATTTCATGCTTCACTTCCCGAAAGCTCTGAAGTTTAAATTTTGAAAAAGCAGGTCTTCTGACTTGTTCTATTTCGGCAGCCTTCCCATTCAAAGGAACAGTGGCAATTAGGAGGCCGAAACTTTTTAAGAACTCACAGCAGCGGGTACTGTTCGGGATTTTCACCCGATTCCCTTTTCACCGTAGTGCGGAACTTTTTCAACTGCAAAATTATACTAAATTGAGATACAAAACTCAATTAGCGAAAAATAATTATTTTTCACAGAAAATAAATTGTTCTATTTCTCTTTTTACAAATTAGAAATCCACCGACGTTCGATTGGCATCTAATAGGGCTTCGCGCCACTTTCCGAAGACTATATTATATCCAAAATGGACATAGATATTCTTCATTTTGGCAACATTGGTAAACGAAAATATATTTTCGGTCGTAACAAAGAAGTGCGAAGGTCCTGTTTTTAAAGACAATCCCAGACCCAATTTGTTATATTGCTGATATGCAATACCATACGAGGCTCCCACTTGCAATATTCTACCCAATTTTCTATTATATGAGAGGGTTAATGATGGCAACATTAGTCCATTGATGAAATCGGAACGGTAGTATGCTCCAAACACATTATTTTTTCCTAAGATATAATAGGCATCGAGGCAAACTTTTGTGGGCAACATGGTTGTATAGGCTGATTTTGTAGTGTCGGTGAAATAAAAGCTATCCATTATTGTGTCGGAAATTTCTTTAAAGATATCGCTATTTACTCTGCTATCTATAAAAAGGACTTCAAGTGGGACCCCTCCAAAAACAAATTCATCCCTAATTAATCCACCCTCGAATGATTGAGTGTTGGTTTGCCACTTTATGAAACCCAAATCGTGGATACTGGCACCAACCGCTAATTGGTCTGAAAAACGATAGGTTCCACCGAGGTCGATGGCAAATCCTTTGTTTTGGAATAGTGTGGATGGTTCAAATTTGAAATTCTCATCTTCAAAATCAATTAAAGTTGAATATCCTGCATTGAACCTTCCGTTGGCTGTGAGGAAATAGTTTCCGGGATTGGTGTGCAGGTACAGATATGAATCTTTTGTATTGGCATTTGCCAATCCCAAAAGGAATTTAAATCTTGCTCCAATATTTATTCTGTCAGTTAGGTTTCGCTGATAACCAATTGTGGTTTCGGTGAATGCTGACGCATTAATTCTAAGCATTTTAGTTTCCAAAGCTCTATCTTCGTCAACAAAAGATGCATTTCCTTTTATGAGCAATTGCATAAAATCGCCGGGCATCCACAAATTGAGGTTGGCTCTTAGACTTTGCGTGAAATAGAAAAAATTCTTTTTTACCCTAAATCCAAAATCTAGAAAGTCTAATTTTGTTTCCAACGAAATTAGATTGTTCTTTTTAAACTCACTTAAAAACGCCTTTGGGTCGATATATAAGGAGTCGTCATCACGTTTTTTAACGGCACTGCTGTACGAAAACACATTTTGATAAACAATATTTGTAGAGCTCAGTCCGGGAAAACCCATATAGAACTTATATGGTATGGTGAAAGAAGGGTTGTTTTCTATGCTTTGCGGAACGCTATTAAAATGCGTTAAAGCTCTGTCTTGGGCATATGTTTGTAAAACAAACGCCACTACTACTATCAATGATATTATATACTTCTTCATAGCTTCTTGTTTTACAAATTAATAATCAATTTTTAGTTTTACCCTTGTCCCTGCACTTACGTATAGCGACTGGTTTCCGTAGAGTCTAACAAACTGATTACCCGAATCATAGGTATTCAGTCGAGCTTCGACTATCAGCCATTTGGAGTTATATATATTTTCCAATCTTTGGCTTCCAAAAGGCACCTCCATTGTTTTTGTTCCGGGTGTTGTGGTGTAGTATGTAGGTGCTGGACCCACTGTGGCCGAGGGTATAACATCTTGCGATAGGAACAGCGAGTCTAATACTACATAATTTTCGTCTGTGATATAAATTTGCATTTTGGCATCGATGGGAAATCTATTTTCAACATTTACTTTGAAAATCATATTTTCTAAAACAGATAAGTCTTCAAAGAAAAACTCCATGGTATCTTTGTAAGTAAAATAGATAGCCCTACCCTCCATTGGCAACTCCAATCGGGCATCAATACTATATTTGCTATCATCCGTAACAAAATTTCTGATGCTTGGGTCATTGTTTGGATTTAAAATTCCTGAAGCATCGAAAGCCATATATTTGGGCGAAATCTCTAAGACATTGGGATTTAAGAAAGTAGTATCATGCTTTTCAATCATCTGTCCAACTTGGTTTACAGTGGCATAGGGTCCATCAACTTGATATCCGGGGGCAATGACATAACGCTCTTCGCCACCAGTGTAGATTGAGAAGTTGTCAACTCTAAATCTCAAAGGCATTCCAAAAGAGCTTTTCATAAATAAGTGTGCTTTCAATTCGCTCAACTGAATACTATTTTGGAAATGTTTTTTAAAGAGTTTCATTTCTATTGTGTCGGTGAGATTTTCAGAAACCATTCCAAAATATCCGAACATCAGTTTGAATTTAATGTCTTCAATGGCAGTGTTTATATCAATGGAATATGTGGGCTGATTAAAAGGATGTCCGTCATTATACACCTTGAGTTTACATACAGCTTCGAGTTGAGAATTGGCTGGCAAACTCATTTTATAATTTGTCAACGAAAGGTTGGTATTACCATTTGCCGGTGTATTTCCATCCGAATTCATTGTTTGAGAAAGAACAAGGGGCTGATTGTTTTGTCGATTTGTAATTTGTGGTAAAATTATTTCAATGTCGCATTTATGATTAATATTAGTATTTATAAATGCTTTGAAAACACCAGCTTTAAACAAAATCGAGTCAATTTCTATGGGACTAAAATCGAGCTGTATGTGTGAGTTTATAACCATCTCTTCAAATCCTCCCACAGGAGCCGACATGGGAGCTGGCACTGTTTCGGAGAAACTGAAAGATTGATCAGGGACAAAAATCAACTCTTCGGCAGTGGTTGTCCATAGGTCGCCAGTGTAGTGAACCACGGTGAGAAAAGTATTATCATCTTGAATTACTGACGTGGCACTGTCGGCAATCATATCCGAAAGGAAATATCTTTTGTTTATAACTGGTATTGCCCACTCAGACTCATACTCATTTCGAGCCATTCTATCGAAGTCAAAATCATCTTTCTTTATGCAAGAACTTAGACTAAGCACCAGCAAAAGAAGGACAGAACTCACCTTCAAATTTTGAATATATCTTGTTTTCATAAGTCAATTTTTGTTATTAATTAACAACAAATATAGTAAAATTGTTTTCAAAAAAACAATTTTCTAGTTTTTTTTATCTCTATTCTATTTCTGAAATTGTAAACGTCTTGTTTTTGAACGAGCACACAATGTTTTTATTGTTGATTTTGCTCATTTCAGCTTTACCCTCAAAACTTAGGTATGAATTAGATTCAATAAAATAAATCTCGCTTATATTTCCGTTGGAAAGATTTATTTCTTTATAGGATTTACACTCTTTTGTTTGAGGAATAAAATTTAATTTAAAAGATTTTTCTACCACAAGATTGGAGTTCATAACGTAAATTTCGTCGGATAGTGCTGCAAAATATTTCACTGATGAATTTTCAAGAGTTTTTACTGCAAACCACTGCGGAATACCTCTAATGGGGATATTGGTTTCGGTAATTTTTCCATTTTCATAAAGTCTAACAAGGAAGCCTGTTTCGCTTAAATATTCCCAGCGAGGATCGGCATCATTTACAAAACTAAAATTTGAATTTTGATGCTTTTTTATCTGCTTTGTGGGTCTCACACTCTCTTTGCCGTTGACATTGTAGAAATAGAGACTTCCTTCATTATCAATGGCTGTTATATGCCAATTGGCTTTATGTTTGCTGACGTATAAATCGTTATCTGAAGGACGATTCAGTGTAGGCATAGCCCAATCGGATGCCATAGCAGTATTCAAATCCACACAGCTAATTTGCCTCTTTTCGTTCAAATAAAATATTCTATAATCTTTCTTATTATTTAGGTCGATAACAGCACCGTTGGAGACTACTTTTGTACGGAATTTATAAGGGTAATTTTTCACATATCTACCCAATTTGTCAACCATAAAAATATGAGAATCTGAGTTGAAATACATTTGCCATTTGCCATTTTTATAATAATCGAGCATGGTAATTCGTCCTGCGGCACTACTCTTTAGTTTTATTTGCCACTGCTTGTTGCCCTTATGGTCGAAATAAGCCATATTAGACTGATTATCAAGCACTGCCACCTTGTAGAAATCTTCCGAAGGGTCCGTTAGAATTTGTGCATTAAGAATTTCGCCCGGCATATTTGCCTCCCAAATCTTTTTAGAATTTCGTTTTTGCATCTCTACTTTTTGACCAGAATCGTAATTAATATCTGAAACTTGAATTTGGGGTTTATCATCAACAGCTATACTTTCGCCACTACTATATTTCATAAAAAGTGAACTCAATGTCATTTTATTTCGAGAGCTATTAAACTGTAAACCAAGGTAATCGGTGTTTTTTATAAAACTATTTAATGACTCATTTTGAGCATATTTTTCATTAAACAAGCCCATGGTTCTACTTGTGGAACGGGCAGGCAAACTCAGATAGAAAAAATTGTGATTTTCTCTGGCATACTCCAACATATCTGCACAAACGGCAGTTTGATCAAAAGTTCTGTGATTTATTATTTGCTCGCTAAGATGTTTTAATTGCGAAAACGATTCGCCAAAGGCGATAATGCTATCAAATATTACAAAAGTTTGGATATTAATGTCATCAAAAAGGATATTGTCAAATTCGTTTGAAGTATTTTTTAAATTAATTCTGCCCATTACAAATCCTGAATAATATGTCGTATCCACATTTTGGTTATCACCGCTTTCGGCTAAAAATTCGAATATTTTATTTTGAGAATATTCATTATCAATGGGTTTGGCAAAAAGTAAACACTCCTCTTTTTTGGTTTCCAAATTAAAATATCTGGTTTTCACCATTTGCGAAATGGAAATATCTCTCCAAAATTTTTGACTTTCATCACTGTAGTTTTTACCTAAAAAACTCTCTCCATCATTAAAACTGAGAGCAATAAAAGTAGTTATAGATTCGGGTAAATAGCTCAAAAATAGATTATTATTCTCGTTATGAGCATCTATTTTTGTCAATATATTTTCATCTCCATCGTGGGCTGAATATCCATTAAGAATCAACATTTTTTTGCGTACTAAAACATCCGCTTCAACCCATTTTCCTATGTTTGAGAAATAGTTTTTTTCATTTTCATCAAAATTAAAAACATCGATATTTTCAAAAAGATTTTCGTAGGATAGATAAAAGCTTAAATCCACTTTTTTACCAGAAGTTTTTGCCACTTTTTGAAAAAATTCATCAGACTGAAGATTTTCGCCACTCTTCATGCTTTTTACAGATTCTTCCAACAAATCGATATCGGGACTGGCTACAATTAATCCCTGCTTTGAGAATATAAAAATTGGTTTTTCAGAATTGTTGTTGATGGAATATAGCGTCATTCCATGAAATTTCTCTTCCTGTTTTTGTGTAAACTCTTTTAAAACTGCATTTACAATTTTTCGCTCTGTCTTTTTATATGACAAAATTAAAAGGGCTTCAAAGCTATCGTTTAGGGGATAAAGTGCAAGATAAAGCTCATTTTCGGTAAAAATTGTTTTACAGTCGTCATTTTCTCCAATTATGGAGTCGGTGTAATGAATTTTATCAAAAAGATTTTTGAAGTCTTGGAGGCAATTCAGGTCATAAAACAAATCGTTATTCTGACTTACATCTTTCCACACTTTGGGAGAATTTACGCCCTTAACGACCACGGCTGCCGATGGTGGCATAGCCGAATAAGGGTGCAAATATGCCTCTTTTATGTTTAGATAAAAACCAGATAATATTTTTGTTGAAATAGCTAATAGGATTGAAATTACAAAAACTATTAATGTTATTTTAAGTACTCTTTTTGATCTCATATTTAATAATTTCACTACAATTTGATATGTGGATACAATTCATTCAAAATTACTAAGAATTAGCCTATATTCTTAACAGTTTTGAGCAAGATATTTACAATAAAATGTTAGTAATTGAAATAATTTTTCCGTTATAAAAATTGTTTCAAAGTTTTTTTTCAAAAAAAGCACATTTTCTCTGATAATATATATTATATTTACACAAAATTTAAACAAAACCAAAACAGTATGAAAAAATCATTTCTATTTATAATACTTCTTGGCACTTTTTCTATTTTGAGTGCTCAAAAGTCTGAAAGCAATGCCTTTAGCTCAAAAAATCTTGAGATAGCACATATAAAATATAGTAATTCCAATCTCGTTTTCAAGGAAAACGTGGAGGTGAGCGTTGAAAATATTTTCAATTTATATAAGTCTAATTTTGGACTTGGCAGCGATGACAAAATGGTTTTATTGAAAAAAGATAGCGATAAATTGGGTTTTTCGCATTATAAATTTCAGCAATATCATAAAGATATTCCTGTTTATGATGCTATTTTCATTTTGCACGAAAGAGATGGCAAGTTGAAGAGTGCCAATGGCAAAATAGTTCAAAATTTTGACAAAAGCTCCTCAATACTAATTTCTGATGAAGATGCCATCAATGCAGCCATTGCCACCCATGGTGCTAGAATTTATTTTTGGGAAGATAAGGCTTTAGAAGCCGATATTAAGGAGATAAAAAACGACCCCAATGCGACATATTTCCCCACTGCTGAACTTTTTTATTTTGCAAAAGGGAATACTTATAATGTGAAAGATTATCGTTTGGTTTATAAAATTGAGATTTTATCTTTGGAGCCTTTCAAAAGACATTATTACTACATAGATGCACAAAGCGGCGAAGTTTTTCACAAAACTAATATGCTTTTGCAGGCGGACAAAAAGGTGATGGCACAAACTTTATACAACGGTGTTAGGGAAATTGTTATGGACTCCATTAGTCCAAATCAATATATTTTGCGAGAGAGTGGTCGTGGTGGCGGTGTTGTTACCAAAAGCTTGAACAACAACGGAGATATGATGAATCCGCAACTCAATAGTGCTGTGAACATTGTTAGCGATAATGAATTTTTTGCTTCTGACCCCACAGCTGCCAATGCCCACTGGGCTTCGGAAATGACCTATGACTACTATTTTGAGGTTCACGACAGAAACAGCTATGATGACAATGGTGCTGCCATGATGAGCTATGTTCATTGGGGGCAAAACATTGCCAATGCCATGTGGACAGGCAGTGCAATGGTTTATGGCGATGGCGACAATCAGTCGGGACCATTTACAACGGCCGAAATTTGCGGACACGAAATTACGCATGCTGTTACCCAATACACCGCAAACTTAAATTATGAGTATGAATCAGGGGCGTTGAATGAAGCCTTTAGCGATATGTTTGGCGTGATGGTAAACTTGTATGCCACCGACACCCTTAGCTGGCTTATTGGCGAAAACACAGGCTCTGCTTTTAGAGATATGTCTAACCCCAAAGCCCACAACGACCCCAATACATATGGTGGTCAATATTGGTATAATGGCAGTAGCGACAACGGCGGAGTGCACACCAATAGCGGTGTGGGCAACTATTGGTTCTATCTACTAACCAGCGGAGATAATGGAACAAACGACCACGGATATGAATACAATATTGAGGGTATTGGAGCCGAAAAATCGGAACAGATAATTTATAGAGCTTTATCCCAATACCTTACCCCCAGCTCGCAATTTATAGATGCATATTCAGCTATGATTCAGGCTT
>JAAYKF010000112.1 GCA_012522535.1 Bacteroidales bacterium | reverse complement strand
ATTCTAAGATGTAAACATAAAACTCCATAAAATATATTTTTAGATGTAAAAGAGGTTCTGTTTTCACAGAACCTCTTTATTTCGTCGGGGTGAGAAGACTCGAACTTCCGACCCCTTGCACCCCATGCAAGTACGCTAGCCAACTGCGCCACACCCCGAACTATTTTTCTCAAACGTGATTTGAGAGTGCAAATATACAATCTTTTTTTTAAGTTAGCAATAAAAATTTTGCACTTTAATATTTTTCCCTAAAACTGCTCTTTATTTCCTTTGCCATATTCCTCTGGGGCATGTTCATAAAGCTCTGTATGATAGTTGTTTATCTCAAACAGTGCATTTAGCATGCCCTCTTTGCTCTCTGGCGAAAGATAGCCCAAAAGTTCTTCATCCATATGGGAAAAACTTGACTCTAAGTTTTCAATTTCCGTTTCGCCTTTGTGGGTCAACTTAACTCGTTTTATACGTTTGTCTAATCTGTCGTCCAACTCTTTTACCAACTTCATATCTATCAAGCGTTTCAGGATTTTGGTCCCTGTGGTGGTTTCAACAACATTGTGCAGATATACCTCCGATTTGGCAGGACTTCCCAGTTTTCTGATTGAATTCAAGAAATAGTATTCTTCTATGGTTTTTACATTAAATTCTTGAAAGAAATTTTTATTATAAAGTCGTGTAAACTTCGAAAGTCTATAAAGAAGTGTGAGAATATGAGAGTTTTTATCTTTTTCAGAAATCGAAGGCTCTTCCGACGACGCTACAATAGCATTTTGCGACATCCAAGCATTAAATTTTTTCAAATCATCACTGCCTGTCTCAATAAAAAATTGGTGATATAAACATACCAATTCCACTATTTTTACACCATCCATTGTCATAATTCAATTATTTATTCTTCAAATAAAGTCATTTGCACGGCATCGTCATCCTCTTCGTCCGATATAAATGGCTTGTTATTTTTATTTTCTTGTGATTTTTTCTCCCACTTTTCCACCACATCTGGATCCAAATCTTCATTTTGATCCACTGCTTCGTCCAAGTCTTCCTCTTCCTCCTCTTCCACAGGAATTGGCTCTATGAATTTAATTTTAGTAATTTTCTCACCGGGCAATCTTCTACCCTTTGCACGTGGATTCATCACATTTACCAACTCATCTACAACCAATACTTCTGTCTCTTTTTCGCCATTTTTGTTTTCACTAACATACTCCAATTGTGGACGCATATCCATACTCATATCTAAAAGTTGTAGATTGCTGTCTTCCACCAATACATTGTTCAATCTGTCGTTTACTTCAAAATGCAGTCTTTTCACATAAATTCTACCACTATCTTTCTCCTTATAGACCGCTGTTATCGGTTTTTCTTCGTTTAGTTTTTCAATAAATTTCAATCCAGTTTCGTAATGATTGCTCAAGTCGAAAAGTGCTGTTCTATAAGAGCCATCGGCATAAACTGCCACAATTCTATCTTCGCCTATAAACTTACCAAGCAATTTCCCTCTACCTTCGGTGTTGAGTTTCAGCACTGTATCTTCAAACCAAACTTCAATTGCCGAAAGTGTCGATGCTAATTTTTCTAATAAATCTATGCGTCTTACTGGATTTTTACTCAATATATTTCCTTGTGCTGTTCTGTTTCTGATGGCTAATTCCGAAAAATCAAATTCAAATTTCAGTCTTCTGAGCTTAGGTTTTGCCCTAAGGTGAACTCTAACAATTTCGGCTTCGCCATTGGGATTAGCTGAAAAATATAGTACTTTTGATCCCTTTTTACCCTTTGTCAAATCGTACTCTCTGTCGCGTGTTACGCCCAATACTGAAAATCTTTTCACCATGGCAGCCCCCATGGGACCGTCGGAATATATCATATTGTAAACAGTACGTTCATCATTGCGTTTAAAGACATCCACATGGATAATTTTCTGTCCTACAAAAACTTTTTCATCAACTTTCACCACAGTAAACTTTCCATCTTCACGGAAAACAATAATGTCGTCAATATCCGAACAATCAGTAACATACTCATCACGTCTCAACCCATAGCCAATAAAGCCCTCTTCACGATTTACATATAGCTTCTGATTTGCTACTGCAACCATCTGAGCCTCAATAACATCAAAGCTTCTAATTTCGGTTTTACGTTCACGACCCTTGCCATGTTTTTTCTTTATCTGGCGATAATAATTTATGGCATAATCAACCAAATTTTCAAGATGATTTTTGACTTCATCTATCTCAAGTTCAATTCCCTTGATTTGCTCATCGGCTTTAAAGGTGTCATATTTAGATATTCTTCTGATTCTAATTTCCAAAAGTTTCACAATATCTTCATGAACGACCTCTCTTCTAAGATTCTTCTTAAATGGCTCCAAACCTCTATCCACAGCCTTAACCACTGCCTCCCAAGTCTCTTCTTCTTCAATATCTCGATAGATTCTATTTTCGATAAATATTTTTTCCAAAGATGAGTAGTGCCACGAATCTTCGAGCTCTTGAAGGCGAATTTCTAGCTCCATTTTGAGCATTTCCACGGTATTTTTCACCGATTCTCTCAAAATATCCGAAACGCCCATAAAGTTTGGCTTACCATCTTTAATTACTGTTGAGTTGGGCGAAATGGAAACTTCGCAGCTGGTAAAAGCATATAAAGCATCAATGGTTTGGTCGGGCGATACGCCTGGAGCAAGATGTACTAAAATTTCGACATTTTCGGCAGTATTATCATCAATTTTTCTAACTTTAATCTTGCCTTTATCATTGGCTTTAATTATTGAATCGATAACAGAACCTGTCGTTGTTGAAAAAGGAATTTCAGTAATTACCAATGTCTTTTTGTCGAGGATAGAAATTTTAGCTCTAACTCTAATTCTTCCACCCTTAACGCCATCATTGTATCGCGAAACATCAATCATTCCACCCGTAGGGAAATCGGGATAAATTTCGAAAGGTTTATTTTTCAAAATTGCCACCGAAGCATCAATAAGCTCGTTGAAGTTGTGGGGCATAATTTTAGATGCAAGCACCACGGCGATGCCTTCGCTACCTTGGGCAAGCAACAAAGGGAATTTCACGGGCAGAACTATAGGTTCTTTGTTACGTCCGTCGTACGACTGTTTCCAATTGGTTGTTTTAGGATTAAAAACTACATCTAATGCAAACTTCGACAAACGAGCCTCGATATATCGCGAAGCTGCTGCACGGTCGCCAGTGAGTATATTTCCCCAGTTTCCTTGCATGTCGATAAGCAAATCTTTTTGACCAATTTGCACCAAAGCATCGCTGATGGAAGCATCGCCGTGGGGGTGATATTTCATGGTATTACCAACCACATTGGCAACTTTATTATATCTTCCATCTTCCAACTCCCACATAGAATGCAAAATACGTCTTTGAACCGGCTTAAATCCATCTTTTATTTCGGGCACAGCCCTATCTAAAATTGTATATGAAGCATACTCCAAAAACCAATTCTCGAACATACTATCAACGTGAAGAATTTTATGCAAATCACTACCTTCACTCGCATTTTCAACAACATTTTCTTGATTTTCTAAATCTTTTCCTTCAATTTCTTCCATTATTTTCCTTAGGTTTTCACAAAAATACACTTTATATTTTAATTTTTTAATGGGTCTATGCAACGAATAATCAACAATTTCAAGTTAAAAAGTTTTACTTTTCAAGTATTACAAAATGAAAAACAAACAACTTGCTGATTTTCAAACCATTTCGCATAAGACATAGAAACATAAAAGATTAACAATAATTTTGTTCATTACGAAGAAGGTTTTATCTGATTTTTTTTATAATTTTATCCATTCAAATAATTGGATATTATGCAAAGACTTTTAATTTTTATATTTTTATTCGCTTCTACTACTATTTTCTCTCAAGAATTGCTGACAAACAAGTGGTCTAGCGGTCAGAAACGCAGTGAAGGATATGCTATTGACGGCAAAGAGACCGGCAAATGGACATTTTGGCACAAAAACGGTCAAAAAATGGCTGAAGGTGAATATAAAAATGGCGAACGCACTGGCAAATGGCTCTACTGGCACGACAATGGCGCCTTGCAATACGACTATTTTGAAGAAAATGGCGAATTCAAAGCATGGTACAACAACGGCAACAAAGAGATGATTGGAAGTCGTAAAGATGGAAAAAAAGATGGCAAATGGACATTTTGGTATCCCAACGGAGAACTCATGCGCGAATGTACTTTTGTAAACAACGAAATAGATGGATTTTGTGTTGAATATCACGACAATGGCGTAAAATCTTTCGAAGGAACATATTCCAACGGTAAGCTGGAAGGTTATGCCAAATGGTGGTTCAATAACGAAAATTTAGAAATGGAGGGTAAATCCATTGACAATCTGCAAGATAGCATTTGGATTTTTTATCACGAAAATGGGAAAATTGCTAGTAAAGGTAGTTTTAAGAACGGAGAATTGAATGGCGATTGGAAATATTACTACGAAGATGGAAAAATTTGGCGCAAAGGCTCCTATCGCATAGGTTCAAGAACTGGATTTTGGGAAGCATTTTACGAAAATGGCACTAAACAACGCGAAGGTAATTTCAGCAACGATTTAGAAACCGGACAATGGGTACAATGGTACAGCAACGGCAAAGTGCAAGATATTGGCGAGTTCAAACTTGGACTTATGGATGGCGACTGGAAAGGAAATTATTTTGAAGGACAAAAAAAATATTTTGCACAATATACCAAAGGTCTAAAAAATGGCAAATACACAATGTGGTTTATGAATGGCAAAAAGAAGGAAGAAGGGAAATATAGTCGCGATATGAAAACTGGCAAATGGACTGAATGGTCGGAATTGGGCAACAAACTCAACGAAGGCAACTATTCCGAAGGAAAAAAAGTTGGCAAATGGACATATTTCGACAAGCGTGGTGCCAAAATGCGTGTACAAAACTTTGTAAACGACAAACCCAACGGTAAATGGATAGAATATTATCCCAACGGCAAAAAAGCTAGCGAAGGTTTCTACAACGACCGAATAAAAGAAGGAATTTGGACCAATTGGGACGCTAATGGCAAAATAGTACTGCAAGTGGAATATAGAGCTGGACAAAAAATTAAAACAATTGTGGACGCAGCACGAGCCAGAGAGATAGAAAAAGGAAAACCACGAACATCAAAACCATTTTAAAATAGATATTTTGAAACGAATTTTAGTCATACAAACAGCCTCAATTGGAGATGTTATTCTTGCAACTTCTCTCTTGGAAAAGCTACACGAAAAATATCCTGACGCCCAAATTGACTTAGTTACTAAAACTTCAAATAAATCACTCTTTGAAAATCATCCCTTTGTTCACAAACTATTTTTGTGGGACAAAACAATAAAGAAACATCTACATCTTATAGACACAATACTAGCAATCAGAGAACACAAGTATGATATGCTGATAAATCTTCAAAGATTTTTCTCTTCAGGATTAATAAGTCTTTTCAGCAAATCGAAAATTAAATTGGGATTTAGAAAAAACCCTCTTTCTATTTTCTATACAAAAAGCTTTGAACATCATATTTCAGCAAAAGGAAGCTTACATGAAACCGAACGCAATCATAAGCTAATAGAGGCTTATACAGATTCCAAAACTGGCAAAGTGAGACTATACCCCAGTAATAATGATTATGCTTTTGTTTCGCAATATAAAACCAATGCATACATCTGTCTTGCTCCTGCTTCGTTGTGGTTTACAAAACAGATGTGGGCAGAAAAATGGAGTGAATTGATGGACAATATTCCACAAGATTATAATATATACATCATTGGCGGAAAATCCGACTACATTTATTCGCAAGAAATAATTGACAATAGCAAACATAAAAACTGCATTAACCTTTGTGGCAAGTTGAGTTTATTGCAAACAGCAGCACTTATGCAACATGCTGTTATGAATTATGTTAACGATTCGGCTCCAATGCATTTGGCTTCGTCAGTAGATGCCAATACAACTGCTATTTTTTGCTCAACTGTTCCAAACTTCGGCTTTGGACCATTGGCTACAAATTCCCACATAGTGGAGACTTATGAAAATTTAGATTGTCGCCCTTGTGGCTTGCATGGACATAAAGAATGCCCAAAAGGACACTTTAAATGTGGCATAAATATAGAGATAGAAAAACTAATTAACACACTATGAATCAGAAGATTACAGAAGAAGCCATAAAGGCATTTGAGGTGATTAAAAAAGGCGGTGTAATTCTTTATCCCTCAGACACAATTTGGGGTATTGGTTGCGATGCACTGCAAGAAAAAGCAGTTAATAAAGTATATAGTATAAAAGAGAGACACTCATCAAAGGCACTTATTGTTTTGCTTTCGCAACGCAACGAACTGGAAAAGTACGTCAGCAATGTTCCACTTATTGCATTAGAACTAATGGATAAAATCAACAAACCTTTAACAATTATTTATCCCAATGCAAAAAACCTTCCAAGCAACCTTATTGCCGAAGATGGAAGCATAGCCATTAGGATATCAAAATGTGGGTTTTGTCAAACGCTAATCAAACTTATGGATAGACCCTTAGTATCCAGTTCGGCAAATATAAGTGACGAGCCTACTCCACTCTATTTCAAACAGATAACTTCAAATATTATAAGTAGCGTTGACCATATTGTCAATCTTCAAAGGCACGAAGTTATTGAAGCAAATCCTTCAACAATAATCAGGTTTAAAAACGACTTCGATTTCGAAATTGTAAGGAATACTTTATAAAAATAATGGAAACTAAATCGACATTTAAAAGTCTAATTATGTTAGTTTAGTTTTTTTGACTATATTTGCTCGCTATTTGAATTTAGAGAAATAAAAAACAAGACAATAAACAATTAAAAACTAAAACAATTATTTATGTTTAAGAATCAACCAAAAGGATTGATACCAGCAGCATTAGCAAATATGGGCGAACGCTTTGGTTTCTACACTATGATGGCAATTTTGACACTATTTTTAATGTCAAAATTTGACATGACTGGCGACGAGGCTGGTCGATTGTACTCAATTTTCTACGGAGCTATTTATATTTTAGCTCTTGTCGGCGGATTAATTGCTGATGCCACTAAAAACTATAAAGGCACTATCATTATAGGTCTTGTAATTATGACCTTGGGATATGTGCTTTTAACGATGCCTTCTCTTATCGTATCGCAATACATAGCCTTAGCAGCTCTTCTAATTATTGCCTTTGGGAATGGTTTATTTAAGGGTAACCTGCAAGCAATTGTCGGACAATTGTATGATAACGAACAGTATAAACATTTAAGAGACTCTGGTTTCCAAATTTTCTACATGTTTATCAATATTGGTGGTATGTTTGCACCATTCGCAGCTACAAGAGTTCGTAACTGGTTTGTTAAATCACAAGGATATGCTTATCACCAAGACCTTCCACAACTATGTCACCAATTTAATAAAGGTGAAATGACACAAGATGTTATTGATGGAAGATTCACTCAATTGGCAACAGAAGTGTCGGGTGGAGTTACTCCTACTGAATTAGGTACTTTTGCCAATGGCTATTTAGATGCCTTTAATACAGGTTTCCACTATGCTTTCTCGGTTGCTATTGTAGCAATGCTTATATCATTAGTTATTTTCTTAGTTTATAAAAACGCTCTTCCAAACCCTGTTGCTAAAGTTAAAGTTGATGATAACAACAATATTAGTAAAGAAGAAATCTTGCAAGATGCAAAAGAAATTAAACAACGTATATTGGCACTATTTGCTGTATTTGGAATTGTTATTTTCTTCTGGTTCTCGTTCCACCAAAATGGACTAACACTAACTATGTTTGCCAAAGACTATACTCTATTAAAGATTGGAAAACTTCAACTTTCAGCTGAAATATTCCAGTCTATTAACCCATTTATAGTTGTATTCCTAACACCTGTTATTATGTGGTACTTTGGTCGCTTGGCTAAAAAAGGCAAAGAGCCTTCAACTCCAAAGAAAATTGCCATAGGTATGGGAATTGCAGCATTAGGATTTGTTGTAATGGCTCTTGGTTCAATTGGATTACCAACACTTAGCGAAGTTAACGCAATGGGCGGAATGCCTGATGCTATGCGCGTTACTCCACTTCTGTTATTTGCTACATATTTTATCCTTACAGTGGCTGAGCTATTTATCTCTCCATTAGGATTATCATTTGTATCAAAAGTTGCTCCAACTCACCTACAAGGACTAATGCAAGGTGCTTGGCTTGGTGCTACAGCAATTGGAAACTTCTCGTTATTCCTTGGTGCTATGATGTACGAAAGCATTTCAATATCAATCACTTGGACAGTTTTCGTTACTGTGTGTGCCATCTCAATGGTGGTTATGTTCTCAATGGTTAGCTGGCTCGAAAGAGTTGCAAAATAAACCTAAATAAATATTTCAAAAAAAGCTGTCTCTTAGGCAGCTTTTTTTGTTTTTTATTCATAATTTATTTGTATAATTGCAAAACATAAAAATTAATTATCATGAGTGAACAAGCAAATCAAACCAACAAAAAAGGCACAGGTTGCCTTGCAGCCACTATGATTGGCATTCCGCTAATCATAGCCATAGCACTATTAGTTATGTGGGGAGTGAGAATAAATAACCGCAGTGTGGAAAAAGATGAAGTGGTAAAAAAACAATGGTCGCACGTGGAAACATCATATCAACGCCGATACGACCTTATCGACAATTTGGTGAACACAGTTAAAGGCTATGCCGACTTCGAAAAATCTACCCTAACAGAGGTTATTGAAGCCAGATCTAAAGCCACAGGCATAAATATGAATACCGAAAACTTTACAGAAGAAGAGATGGCTAAATTTCAAGAGGCACAAAACCAGCTAAGTGGCTCGTTGAGCAGACTTATGATGGTGGTGGAACGCTACCCCGACCTGAAAGCCGACAAACAGTTTGCAAGCCTTTCGGAAGAACTCAAAAACACCGAAAATGAAATAAAAGATGCAAGAATGGCATATAACGAAAGCGTAAAAGATTTCAACGCCTATATCCGCAAATTTCCCAGAAATATGTTTGCAAAAATATTAGGCTTCAAGCCATACAACTATTTCGAAACCTCAACACCTGAAGCCGCAAATCCAGTAAAGGTTAATTTCTAAAAGACTTATAAACATTTTCAATCCTGCAAGGTTTCATTCAACCTGCAAGGTCTTTTCAACCTGCTAGGTCTTACCGACCTTGTAGGTTTGAATATAAAAACTAATAAAACATAAAACCCACAAGGTTTTTGAAACCTTGCAGGATTGTTATTGGATTAAAATTTTATTTGCCTATATTTACACTTTTATAAGACAAAATATATGCATAACAATTCATCTATTTCGCAAAGCGGAAATTTCGTTGTTTACAAGGCTTCGGCGGGCTCGGGAAAGACCTATAATTTGGCCAAAGAATTTTTCAAAATCACCTTTGCAAATCCCGAACTTTTCAAAAACATATTGGCAATAACTTTTACCAATAAAGCTGCCAACGAAATGAAAACCAGAATTGTAGAAAACCTCAACGAGTTTATTTCACTCAGCATTGAAGAGGCTCAAGCTCATAATATGCTAAAAATGATTCATCAAGAAAGTGGAATTTCTTATGAAAAAATGTTAGAAAACTCACAAATTGTACTCAATAAAATTCTATATAATTACGCCGATTTTTCCATAATGACCATCGACAGCTTCTATCAGAAAATATTAAGAAGCTTTGCTTACGATATGGGAATACCAGTAAACTATCGCTTAGAAATTGAACTCGACGAACTTATAAAGCAGCTAATCGACAGACTTATGAGCCAATTTGGCGAAAATCCGGAGATAAAAAAAGTTTTAATCGAATATATTAATCAAAATATCAGCGATGAAAGAACTTGGAATGTTGAGGACGAAATTGCAAAATTTGCCAAACAAATTTTCGATGAAAATCTATATAAACATATCAGAAAACTCCATAATGTCAAGATTCACGACTATATTGAACTGATTAAAAAAATTAGAAAAAGAGTTTATAAACTAAAAAAAGAGATAGTTCAGAAGGCAGCCGATTTAATTACAAAAATTGAAGGACAGGGAATAGATATTGAAGAGGATTTTACATATAAAAGAAGGGGTTACGGAGGCTGGCTTTTGCGACTGAAAAACGAGGACTTCTCTGACATCGGGTCATATGCCAAAAATGCTATTTTTAACGATAAATGGTTCAGTGCTAAAAGCTCATTTTGGGGTATATTTGAGCCAATTAAGACAGATGTTACAGACGCTTCAAAGGAAATTTTGTTGAATCTAAAAGATTTAACAGACCTTGAAAATATTTCAAAGAACATCTATTCTTTAGCTTTGCTAAATCAGATATATATTGATGTGGAGAAGATAAAAGTGGACGATTCTGTTTTCTTTTTGTCTGAAACAAATCTAAAAATATATGAAATTATCAAAGACCAGCCAAGTCCATTTATTTATGAGCGTATTGGGGATAGATATTACCACTATTTTATTGATGAATTTCAGGATACATCAACAATTCAATGGTTGAATATTGCTCCTTTGATTTCGGAGGCAATTTCGCAAACCCACCAAAGTGGTCATGGTTCTGCCATTATTTTTGGGGACGAAAAACAATCGATTTACAGGTTTAGAGGTGGTGATTTCAATCAGATTTTAGAACTTGCTAAACCTGAAAATACAAAAAATTTAATCACCAATTTCCGATCTACGGAGAAGGTTGTAAAATTTAACAATGAGGTTTTTAAGCTTGCGAACAGCGTACTTGGAGAGAATAAATACAAGTCGATTTATGAAGATAGTGCTCAAGAAATTAAGGACGAAAACGGCCATGGCTATGTGGAATTTAGAACTATTGAAGAAGGCTTTTTCGATGATGTTTTTGAAATTATTCAAGATGCATTAAAAAGAAATTATTCTCAAAAGGACATTGCAATTCTCTCATTCACGCACAAACCACTACAAGAGATTGCCCAAGCTTTAACCAATACAAACCTCAACAATGGCGAGAGTATAAATGTTGTTTCGTCTGATTCGCTCAAGCTACATCAATCGCCAAAAGTTCAGTTTTTGCACAATATTATATCATTTTTCAAAAACGAAAACAACCCCATTATTAACGCTGCAATCATACTCTATCTTTGCGAAATTAACAATATTGATTCAAGCAAACATCTTGCTATTTCCAATGACAAGAAGAGAGTGGAGAGTTTCATTGAAGAGATTAGCAAGAATAAAATCTCCTATAAAACTATGACACAGCTTAACATCTATGAGCTTGTGGAAGAGGCACATAGAGTCTTTTTTGATGATAAAATTGCCGATCCATACGTCAGTGCTTTTATCAATATTATTTATAAATATAACAAAGAGCAGAAACGAGATACAGATTTTGTAGAGTGGTGGGCAGAAAAAAAAGACAAACACTCAATCTCCATTTCCGAAAACATTGATGGTGTGAGACTTATAAGCGTTCACTCTTCAAAAGGATTAGAATTTCCCATTGTGATAATGCTCAACAAAGCTGTTAGAAATAAGGGCAGCAATATTTGGATTGACAAAGAGCTTGACTTCCAAAATTTGGACTACAATCTGCCTGTAAGCTTGGTTAGAAGCTTCAAAATAGAGAAAAATAAAATATTTGAAGATGAGCAGTTCAACAGCAGGTTTTTGGAAGAGGTAGCAATGGAAAAAGACTTGGTTGATATGGACAATTTGAATTCATTTTATGTGGCTCTAACGCGAGCCAAAGAGGAACTATATCTGCTTTCTGAAAAAACCACAAACAGCTCCGCAAATATCAATGACAGACTTATTGCCAATATAGAACAGATTGAGGGAAGTAATAAGACTGAAGATGATGGGCTTTTGCGATTGAGTTGGGGAACACCTACAACTAAAGTCAAAGAGGAAATAGAGCAAGAAAATGTGGTTAAATTGGAAAAAACAAAGTCTAATGCTTGGGATAAAATTTGGGTGTTGAACGAAATAAAACGACTTGACGAACTGCAAGAGTGGGGAAATAATTTTCACGAAATAATGCAAAATATTGTAAGCATTGATAATGTTGAAAATTCTACTAAAATTATTGCCCAAAGGCATAATATTGAGGCTTCCAAGTTGGGTGTTTTGAAGAATATGGCAAAATCTGTGTGTACACATCCCCAATTGGAAAAATACTTCAGCCACAATTATAAAGTCTATAATGAAAAAAGCATTTTAAGTGAAGATGGTGAAGTTTTTCGTCCTGATAGAATTATGATTAAAGGTGATAATGCCAGCGTAATCGACTTTAAAACAGGGACTTATACCGAAAGTGATTCTCTACAAGTAGAAAAATACATAAAACTACTTATAAAACTAAACTATAAGGATGTAAAGGGTTTTTTGGTATATGTTCATGCAAACAACATTGAAGTTATAAAGGTTGAAAAAAGCTAAAAAGAGGGGTAAACAATGCAGATAATTTTCTCACAAATTGCCATGCTTTTGATTATGTCCATTATCGGTGCAATGGCTTATTTGATAAAGCTTATAGGTAAAAACGAAATTGATGGAATTGTAAAACTTGTTACAAAAATCACCTTACCACTTTTGATTTTTACGACTTTTGCCAGTAGTAAAATTGATGCAAATATTCTAAAAAATGGGCTAATTGTGGCTGCACTTAGTGCTTTGAGTGTAGTTCTGTTTTTTATTTTTTCAAGCATTTCGGCACGGATTTTAAAACTGGACAAGAAAAACAGAGCCTTGCATAGACTGAGTAGTATGTTTGGCAATGTGGTGTTTTTAGGATTTCCAGTAATTGATGCTGTTTTCCCCAGTGGTGAAGGTCTAATTTATGCCACAATGTTTCATCTGGGGCAAGATGCACTTATGTGGACTTGGGGAGTTTTTATTCTAAATAAGGCAAATAGAGAAAATGCCACTAAGGCACAAAATCCTTTACAAAACCCCATAACTTTAGCCTTTATTGCTGGAATTATCTTTATGCTACTTCCTTTTCAGCTGCCTGAAATCATTTTCACACCTTTGTCAAGTATCGGAAAAACAACTACTTATGTCTCTATGATTTATGTTGGAACAGTTTTAGCGATGATAAATCCACTTAAAGTATTTCTAAATTTGCGTTCCTATGTCGTAAGTTTTAACAAGCTAATTTTAGTGCCATTTATTATCTTAGCACTTTTCAAATTCACTAGTTTAAGTGCAATTTTAGGTCTAAATAGCACCGCCATAGGAGTTGTAATACTTCAAGCGGGAATGCCTAGTATGATTCTAATTTCACTAATTGTGAAAGATGCAAATATGGACTACAAACAAGCCACCGAAAATATTTTCCTTAGCACCCTACTCTCTTTTGCAAGTATTAGTTTGTTGTTTTATTTGTTGTAGAAATCTCTTTCCGACAACAAAATTCAAATAGATTCAGTTATCCGATATTTCTGGACAACAGACAAAGCAATCATTACAAACTACTCTTTTATCCACACTTCCATAGCTCCAGCTCCGTACGTAAGTCGCGATGCAGCACTATAATGAACATCTGAATATCTATCTAAAATTCCTTCCATTTCTGTTTTCAAACGTCCTATGCCCACGCCATGTATAAAAACTATACTAGGCAATTTTAAACGAATAGCTTCGTTGAGGCATTTCTCGAAATGCGAAAGCTGAATTTGTAGAATCTGAATTTTATCCAATTCGTTAGAAATATCATGAGATATATCCAACTTTTCGATTAGAGTTTCGATATGTAAATCTATCTCATAAACTCCATTTTTAGCCCTATAATTGGCTAAAACCGAATCTTTTTCAACGGCAACAAACTTTGTTATAGTTTCGGTTTCGGCATCACTATTTTTTTCTTTGGTCGAAATCTCTTTTTTTGCTTCTGGCTCATCGAAACTTGCCTCCACAAAATATAAAACTGATTTCTCTTCTAAAAAACTCGAAAGTTCATAATTTTCTTTGCTAAAAAATCGAGTTCCTTTAATTGTAAACACCGAATTTGTGGGAGCTAAAGGACTCTTGACCTTATCTTTATGATAAAGTATTTGCAAAACTCCTTCTGCCCAAAAACTTATCTCTTCGCGAGAAATTGTAGTTATTAAATACTTCGAAAACGGCGACACAGAGCCATAATCTTCACCGTCATACTCTTCGTCGTTTTCCAAAAACAGGTTATAAAGAATATAATTTGAAGTTTTATTTATCAAATATACATCAATATCATCTTTTGTGAGCCACACTTGATCGTGGGGCACAAAGGCTAAATAAATCCCATCTGCGTGCTGTTTCAAAGAGGTAAAACGTCCCAATTTAGACTCCCTTTCAAAATCATTCTCATCATCCACATCTTCTGTAAAACTCTCTACTGGCTCACTGCTGATTTCTTCTTTTACAAAATCTTGATTAAACATAGCACCAACCTTATCATCTTGCACTGCCAAAATAAGTTCCGAAGTAATTACCGGATACTCAAAACCATCATCGGTCTGCACATTTACCATCGAAGGGGAAATTATTTTTGTTACAACTCCCCCGCCAACATCATTTAAAAACTTAACTTTATCGCCTACTCTAAACTTCATCTCTATAATTTTTATTTTTACAAAAGTAGTCAATTATAGTTTATGAATAGACGAAATTTTACCAATTCGACACTAATTATTTAGGAAATTTATTACATTTGAAAAATGTTTTGCAATTAGATTAATATAGCCAAAGAGAATCAGAAATTAAACAATGAAGTATAAACTGCAAATAATACCCACCGAGCTACTCGCAACATACCTAGAAAATGTTCCAAAAGGTTTGCAAGAAGCCTTTGAGGCACTAAAAGAAGCGGAGCTCTCCACAGACAATTTCAGCTTTTATACTTCTGTTTCATCTGTTTATAGTAGCAAAATCGAAGGCGAAGAAATTGATTTGGACAGCTATATTAAGCATAAAAGATTTGGTGCAGATTTCTCGCCCAATTACACAAAAAAAACCGATGATTTGTACAACGCATACACTTTTGCCAAGGCTAATAATATCAGTGAGAATAATTTAGCAAAAGCTCATAAACTACTAAGCAAGAACTTAATTAGCCAAAACCAACAAGGGAAATTTCGAACACAAAACATGTATGTTACAACACCAGATGGACGTATTGAATATATTGCCGCAAGCCCTTTTGAGTTAGAAAGCGAAATGAGGAAATTTTATGAAGATTTATCCCTTTTGCTAAAAACAGAAATGAGTTTTGAAGAGGTGTTTTTTTATGCCTCCCTAATCCACTTGGTATTTGCAAAAATTCATCCTTGGATTGATGGCAATGGACGCAGTGCTAGATTGTACGAAAAATGGTTTTTGGCTCAAAAACTGGGAGATAAAGCTTGGTTTATGCAGAGCGAAAAAATGTACTACGAAAATCATAATCAGTACTACAGCAATATTCGCCTATTGGGCTTGGAATATCCTTATTTAGACTACAGCAAAGCCTTGCCATTTCTGCTTATGCTACCCAATTCAATTATTGATAACAAAAATAAACAAATATGAAAATCTTAATTATTTTTAATCGTGAGCCATATGATGGCACTGATATTACATGGAACGGACTTAGACTTGCCGACACACTTAGAAAAAAGGGAAATGAAGTTAGAATCTTCCTAATGAATGACTCTGTGGATATGGCCAGAGATGTTTGCAAAGGTCCCGAAAGCTATGACCAAGACTTAGTACAAATACTAAAAGATTTAATAACCAATGGAGTTACAGTTAAGGTTTGTGGTACTTGTATGGCACGCTGTGGCATACACAAAAACCATCCATACTTTGATGGAGCCGAAGACTCCACAATGGGGCAATTGGCTGATTGGGTAATTGATAGTGATAAGGTACTCACATTCTAAAGCGACAAAACTCTATATAACTGAAAGCCAATTAGATATAATCAAAGGATTTATTATAAAATTTGAGGAGTATATTGCGGTGATGCGTGGTTAAATTTAGTTATATTTGTGGTGTAATA
Source organism: Bacteroidales bacterium (assembly GCA_012522535.1). Classification (GTDB taxonomy): domain Bacteria; phylum Bacteroidota; class Bacteroidia; order Bacteroidales; family WCHB1-69; genus JAAYKF01. The sequence continues at coordinate 4,313 of JAAYKF010000112.1, read as the reverse complement.
GAAGAAAGTTCAGTTATCCAGAAATTCCGGATAACTGAACAATATAATATTTATTGACTAAAAGTGAAACGAATAAAAACCATTTTGAATTAATTATGTCGGCACTGCCGACACAATTACACAAAGAAATGAAGCTATTAAATTTGTGTCATCGGCAATGACACAAGTTAATTGGACACAATCCTAATGATTATTTCCAAAACAAAACAAGCTAATAAAATCTTATTCTACCTCCAAAAGACTATGCAAAACATCATTGCAAAAACTTTCCACTTTCCACTTTCAAACTCTCCTCTCTCACTTACTCACAATACCTCACCAAATTAGCTATTCCCATCAAGTCCATACTTGCCAAGCCAGCTCCAGAATGCGGGAAGCAATCAGAGTTTATATAATTGACTACAATATCTGAGACTTTGTTTTCAAATTTATCATCGCACTCTATCAAAAAAGAGTAGGCTAAAACTCTTGCTCTCAGGTTGTTCAGACCAGAAAGTTTAGGTTCAAAGTTTATCTCATTACCTCCATCCATTCGGGAGTTTATTTGCGGACAGCCATCTTCATAACCAGCAAAAATACGCTTTGTAAAAGTATTGTGCATATAGTGCAAATCTTGGTCGGTGAAAAAGAAAACCGAATCTTCATTTAGCTTATTTTTCACCGTAAGGGGAAAAACAAAAACCAATACTCCATGACTAATATCATCGTAAGTCATTGAGTTATAGTCGTTTTTACATTTTGCAGGTCGCCAGCCCCAATGTTTCCAAATCAGGCAACTATCTTGGGTTATTTCCCAAACATCACGCTTTTTATAGGGTGGTACCGGACTACCAGAAACGCAACGGGGCTTATCCTTTACCACACTTTTGTATAGCCTTGCCATCTCCTTGGCTCTTTGCAAAAGCTCCTCATTTTCTGTTGCCATGCCCATATAAAAAAATGTTGCAGCATATGCCGACTGAAAATTGAAATGTCCAGGACGTGCCGATCGTTTGGGAATGGTCTTTATTCCAGCCTTTCTGCCATACCACCACGAATCGTAATAGTCCAAAACCTTGTTTATTTCTTTGATATAAAGATCAACCAAGTCATCCATAATAAATACAGAATCCACCTCAATTATATCTGAAATATCCTTTTCTAAATCAACAAGATTTTCCACCCTTGCCTTATATATAAAATGTGAATACGCCCACATTATCAATCCATCGTGATACATTGAGGGGTCGTATGACCAACGTGCAGACTCATTTTCTCCATTTTTATCCCTTCGTAAAGAGAGAATATGATAGGATGATTTTAAAAAATTATTCAAATATTTCTCATCATTTGTATTTTCATACATCATCACATCTGCCATCATGGCATAGGACATTCCATCGCCATAAACGGCACTACGAGTAATGTCAAAGGGGGTAAAAGGCTTATATCTTTTCTCCACAATTTTGTGATATAAATCATCATAAAGGGCTATAAAATCTTCCCTGTTTTGGAAATTTTGCGAAAAAGCAGAGTTTATCAGGATAAAAAAACTTGCAAATGTTAATAAAAATTGTCTCATAAAATGATTATCTTTGTGCTAATATACCAATTGGTTTTTATGAAATGATTCAAACAGTTTTATTATTTAACCATCGGTATTACAAAAGTAATAAAAATGTCCATAAAATGAAAAAAATAGGAAATTTCAGAAACAAGTCGTTTACATTTATAGTATTGATTTTCTTACTTATCAATACAATATTCATAATTTATTCTTGTACAAAAGAAGCAGAAATTTTCAACACAAATTATCAATACAATCCCACTCCCTACGATTTAAATTCTCCTCCATATTTTCCCACAAACTTGAATATCCCAGAAGACAATCCTTTGACTGAAGAGGGCGTTGAGCTGGGCAGGTATCTTTTTTATGACGGCAGATTGAGGGGCTATAGTGGCACAAACCCCGACTCTTTGATGAGCTGCGGAACTTGTCATTTGCAAGAATATGGTTTTAAATGTGGGTTAAATCATCCCAAATTTCCAGAGGGGCAAACATATGGAATTACGGGCCTAAAAACCCCTCATTTTATAATGCCTTTGATTAATTTGGTTTATAATAATGAGGGCTATTTGTGGAATGGATCTCTATCGCCACGAAACCCAAATCCAGATATGCAAAGTTTGGAAAGCTTTGTGAGCGTAGTTATTGAGGACCCCTACGAAATGGGTGGTTCCATCGAAAAAGCTGTTCAAGTTATTAGTAGTATCGATTTTTATCCTCCAATGTTTGAGGCAGCCTTTGGAACACCAGAAGTGAATATTGACAGGATAGAAAAGGCTGTGGCTCAATTTGTTAGGGCATTGGTGAGCTTCGATTCTAAATTCGACAGATATTTGCGTGGTGAAGAACAGCTAACTGATTCTGAATTAAGAGGTTACATTCTTTTCACCACCGAAGAGGGAGCCGACTGTTTCCACTGCCACGGCGGCGCTGGAACTCCCCTATTTACCACCAATCTGTTTTATAACAACGCCAAAGATAGCGTCTTCACCGACCCCGCCGACCGCTTTGGTTTTACAAGAGTTTTGGCCGACAAAGGAGCTTATCGTGCACCATCACTAAGAAACATAGAATTCACAGCCCCATATATGCACGATGGTAGATTTAAAAACTTAGATGAAGTTATAAACTTTTATAGTGAAGAATTGGTTGTTTCGCCCTATGTACACTCGCTTATGCACAAAATTGACGATGGTGGTGCCATGCTTACACCCAAAGAAAAAACAGATCTGAAAAACTTCCTTTTGACTTTATCTGACCACAACTTTATTAATAATCCCAAATTCTCAAAACCCGAGGAACTACCCTAATTTCCATGAAATTAAATATTAAAATTCAGATATTATTTCTTCTATTTTCATCAATCTTTATAGCTTGCCAAAATAAAAAGAGCAATTATAATGAGCATGAAATAAATAATGAGATAGTTGATGTTCAAGAGGAAACACAAGAGGTTGAAAATGAAGAGCTTGACACCATAAAACCAATCATTGAAGAGAAAGATACTGTTGAGCGTAATAGCACATATAACAGCAAGCCAGCTCGATTAATTTCCGATATTGAAGCCTATAAAAATCATATCGAAAAAAACCCCAAACATAAGCTAATCCGCCTTGCCGACCACAATTCTAAGATAAAACTTGTTCCAAGATATTACGGAACCAACAATATTTTCGACCGAAGTTTATACAGCATGCCCGAAGTTTTTATCTGCATACAAATTGCCGAAAGTTTGTCGGCTATAAATCAGGAATTGGAGGAAGATGGCTACCGACTAATTGTTTGGGATGCCTACCGACCATATTCTGTTACTGTGGAAATGTGGGAACATATCCGCAACCCGCGCTATGCCGCTACACCCCAAAAAGGCTCACGCCACAACAGAGGAATGGCTGTTGATGTTAGTATTGAAAAACTGGATGGCACAAAAGTTGAGATGCCCACAGATTTTGATGATTTGTCCAGAGAAGCCTCTCCGCTTTATCACGGAATTAGCCATGAAGCCCGACAAAATAGAGATTATCTTATTGCTAAAATGCAAAAACATGGCTTCACAGTTCTAAGCTCCGAATGGTGGCATTTCGACTATAAAGGCTGGAGCTATGTACCACTTTTTGATATAAGTTTTGAGGATTTATTGAGGATTGAAAAGGAACAGTATTTAAAGATTTCAAAAAAAATCAAATAAATAGAATAGCTAACATCTATTTTGTACTTTTGTCAAAAATTAGAAGATGCAAGAAATTACTAAATATATCACAGAAAACTATTTGGAGGTAACAGCTGCCATTTTTGGACTAATTTACGTCCTTTTGGCTGCACGACAAAACTTTTTTTGCTGGATGGCAGGCATTGCAAACGTTTTGATTTTTGCTTGGATTTTTTTCAACAGCAAAATTTATGCAAATATGAGTCTGCAAATTATATATCTAATAATCAGCATATATGGGCTTTATGTTTGGATGAGTAAGAAGCCCAATGTGGCAGTTAAAATTAGTAAAATGGATAATTCCTACCGACTTTTAATGGTAGTTTTTATCTCCATTCTTACTGCAATTTCATATCTGATACTCTCAAATACCAACTCCACTACCCTTTTTGTCGATTCTTTTACCGCCGCTGCGGGATTGATAGCCACATGGATGCAAGCTCGCAAATATATTGAAAACTGGCTAATTTTTATCCCAACAGATATTATTCTAACAATAATGTTCTACACTCAAGAGCTGTACGTAACATCGGCACTGTTTGCCATTTACACGCTTAT
>JAAYKF010000111.1 GCA_012522535.1 Bacteroidales bacterium | reverse complement strand
TTCACCATTCTACAATATAAATCTTGCTTATTTTCGTTTTGTATTGTAAAGAGTGAGGTCTCGCCCATGGTGTATTTTTCGAAGGGATTTTTACTTTTAAAAACATCTCTAACTTTAGCACCAGCAGTTGTCCTTAGCTCATAAGCATTGGGAACATCCACACTATTATATTCATCTATAAAGTGTTTGAAGTCGGGCGAAAAATAGGCTTTATGCTGTCCTGGAGCTTCGGTGAGTTTTTTCATCTCTTTAGTTTTAAACTCATAGGAGTAAATATGTTTTTCCAAAGGAGTGTCAATGCTTGCCGAAAAATATAAGAATTCATCCTTGGGGTCTGTACCCAAATATTCTGTAACCTCCCAAAGTCCTCTTGTGAGCTGTCCTATAAGCTTTCCGAAACGGTTGAAGTGATAGAAATGATTCCAACCATCTTTTCGGCTCAACCACAAAAACTCATCACTATTGGAATTTAGAAAATAGAGCGGTGTTTGTGGCTCCACATATCTGGTGTTTTTTTCTTCATAAATAGTTTTAATGAAAAAACCCGTAATGGCATCATACTGATTTAGTTGCATATGGTTTTGCTGACGATTTACCACAGCTATGTATATTGACAACTCATCTTCGCTCCATGTTATATTGGTTAAAAACTGATCTTTATCTTCGCCCGTTTGCACAAAAATAGTTTCGCCAGTGGAGTTGTTATAAATTCCCAATTGCACCTTGTGGGATGTCATTCCCGCCATGGGATATTTAAAAAACTGAGCCTCTGCCACTCTCTTAGAAACGTCCACAAGTGGATAGTCTGTAACCATAGATTCGTCCATTCTGTAGAAAGCCAAAAAGTTGCTCTGTGGCGACCAAAATGTTCCCTTTTCGATGCCAAATTCGTGGCGATGAACAGCCTCTCCATTTTTAATGCCCTTGCCCCCATCGTGGGTAACTTGATAATTATTACCCTTTTCGGAGATATAAACATTGTCGTCTAAAACATAGGCAAAACGAGTGCCACTTTTGTCCATATCCAAGCCTTGGGCGTTGGCATAATATTTTGTGAGAACACCTGCATTTTTCCTTTTAAAATCATAAACTATCAATCTTTCTGACGACTGAAAACTTATTGCCGTAGGCGAAATCCAATCGTAGGTTGGAAAACTGCCAAGAGCCTCAATTTTAAGCGGTTTCACTGCATCATTTATATTTTTCAAACGAAGAATAGTATCGCTTTTGTTGTTCTTGATTTTCACTTCCACCAAGGCATTATTGGCTACATAGGTGTAAGATTTATTATCACGCCATTTTAATCGAGATAGATATTCTGGATAAATTTCTGGATTAGTAAATGGGTCTTCAAGATTAAGAAAGTTTATTTGAGTAAAACCCAAATTTGCGTACAAAACAAATAAAACTAAGGGTAAAAGACGTTTCATATTCTATATTTTAATATTATTACTTAGGTTGTAAAATTCTTTAATTGTATCAGGATTTTTTTCTATTGCCGTTCCCACAACAATCCATTTAGCTCCAGCTTGAAATATTTCACAAGCATCATGGGCATTTTTTATTCCACCACCCACTATTAGGGGGATAGAAATAGTATTTTTCACTGCCGAAATCATCTCTTTTTTCAAGCTATTTTCGGCACCACTGCCAGCTTCCAAATATATCATTTTCATTCCCAACATCTCGCCTGCCAAGGCTGTTGCCGATGCTATATCATTTTTATTATTAGGAATGGGGGCTGTTTGGCTCATATATTCCACACTTGTTTGGGCAGTGCCACCAACCAAAATATAGCCCGTGGGTATTATATTAATATTGTCTCGCTTAAGCTTGGGAGCAGCCAAAACATGCTGACCAATTAAAAACTCGGCATTGCGACCAGAAATTAAAGATAGCAACAAAATACCATCAGCTTTAGGAGAAGTTTGCATCATATTTCCCGGAAAAATATAAACCGGAATAGAGGTTTTTTCCTTCAAAAACTGAATAACAAACTCAAATCTATCATTCACAAGGAGACTTCCACCAACTAAAAAACAGTCGGGTGGAAAATTTTTGCTTATATCTATAATTTGATTTAAAAACCTATCGTCTGCCTTATCGGGATCAATAAGCACAGCCAATTTTTTATCTTTATGAGGATTTATTTCTATCATTAAATAATTTCTTAGAAAAGCTGTCTATTAATATATAAAGGAGCAAATTTAAGAAATTAGTTCTATATAAATGGGAAAATTGATAATTTGTACCAATTGTAATAATAATATAGACCAAAATATTTTATTATCTACAAAGATAAATGCCGAAAGCTAAAACAAATAAAACAATAGAGATCCGATATCTATCGGGGAAAATTGAACTATAATATTTTTTAAATCGGTACTACTTGAAACCATTTTCAAAAATTTATTGATGCAGTTTTATTGATTGTTAAGCAAAATAAGTCGCCCTGCATCTTAAATTAATGTTAATTAAGAATTAAAACTTGACATTTAGGAAACTGTTTGATTTATTCGCACGCACGACAACGTTAATTATTAACCAAAACACAAAGTTATGAAATTAAAATTACAAAATTTAATCGTATTGGCTATATTCATGGCTATTGGCTTAGGACTGAAAGCCCAAGATATGGCTACGGTAGGTGCTAAGTGGTGGTACAAATTATATTGTTATACTTCTCCAGATTGCGGGTATTTCACAATGTCAGTAACAAAAGATACAGTAATAGGAGGTGTAACAGCAAGATTTATTGAAAAAGAGGTTTTTGGTGGTGAAAGCTGGACATCATATGATACGACATCATTGATTGCATACTCAAATGATAAAAAATTTTATATCTACGACGACATCAATAATGAGTTTTATATTTTATATGATTTTAATTTACAGGCGGGAGATACATTAACCATTCAAGACTCTTCAAAATATCGAGGCTTTTATAATATAGTAGGAGGGACAGATATTGCATTTTTTCAAGTTGTTATTGATTCAAATGTTGTAAAACAACGTGGTAATTATTCGCTGATTCACTTATACACATCGCCTACGCCCAACAGTTCATATTTTTTTAATGGACCTATTGTAGAATATTTGGGAAATATTTTTAGTATGTTTGGAAAAACTACGATAATGACACCCGGCGGTTATCCTGGATACTTGAGGTGTTACAAAGATCATTATATTGATTTGACGCATGATAATTGTGAGTATATTACTAACAGTGGCATTGTATTTTTGGAAGAAGATACGTATAATATCTACCCCAATCCATTTACAGACAGTTTCCAAATTGAGGGAATAGACAATCATAGCATTAAAGAGGTAAATATTTTTGACTCCTTCGGGCGACTTCAAAAAACTGTCTTAAACGAAAATAGAATAAGTATGCCTAATGCTGCGTCTGGCATCTATTTTATATCTATACTAATCGAAAAAGATGGCGTGCTAAGCGAAAAGAAATTGAAAATATTTAAATTATAAACATTAAGATTATGAGAACAATATTATTTGCATTTTTCGCAACAATACTGATAAACACCTTGGTTTATTCACAGCAAAACTGTTTGTCTTTTAGTACGACAAACACAAT
>JAAYKF010000110.1 GCA_012522535.1 Bacteroidales bacterium | reverse complement strand
TTATTCAGGACAATTCCTTTGGATTAATTTATTGTAAAATATTACACATTAATACCAGAAGTGTTGTTCATTTACGACAAATTCAATCATGAATGATTTTAAATTTGTTTGCAATAAAAACGACACTGTTTAACAAAAAACACCTCTTGCTCGAAAGGAATATCTATTCTTTTAGCAATACCGCTAAAATTAAGCCATAAACTTTTGTTAACCTCTTATAATTAAATAAGAAAATTTAAATAGTTGAGGTTTGAGTAATTTTTGTTTAAAATGTTATCTATCAAGCTATTCGACACGCCTGTTGAAATAAACGCCGCAAATATAGCTATTTTTACGTCTCATACAGCATATAAAAATAACTTTATTTACTTATTTAACATTATTTAATTTTTGTATCTCTTCTTAAAAATGTATTCACTTGTTTAACAAGGTGATATAAGTAATAAAAATCATTCACCATGGAAAACAGATTATAAAACTGCAGGCAGACGTTAAGTTTTCAGTAATTTTATCTCATTCCATTAATTATTTACTTCAGCATGTAGGATGCCTGGTTGCAACTATCCATATTGAATCTATTTAGTTACCTTTTGGACTCAACAATGCGTTTGTTCAAGCTAGTTGCAAAAATAAATATCATTCTAAGCAAAAAAAAGACAAATAATTATGTAAAATGAACTTTTGATTCCTAAAAAACCTACCAATTCTATATACCAGTATTTCATTCAAACATATATACGGAAACTTCTAATTCCCGAATGTGAGAGAAAATACTCTATACCTGTCACAAAAATAGATAAAAAACAGGACTTTCAAAGGATATTGACTCTTTTCTTAAAGAACTAACGAAAAATATGAAACATATCAAACTTTTGAGTAGTCAAAAGCGGGAACACTTCATGTGGAGTGCTCCCGCTTTTGTATAATGAATGAAAAGCTTATAAGGCTGGTTTTATTTATTGGGGGTTTCCCATATCTTCGTTTCCAAGCATTGGATATCCGTTGTCTGGTCTCCTACCTGCAACATAAAATCACCCTCTTCCATGGTCCATTTGCCTACTTCATTCACAAACGCCAGGTCCGAACCAGACAGAGTGAATGTTACCGTTTGTGTCTCACCCGGATCGAGAGAGATTTTCTCAAAGCCACGTAAGCGCCGAACATCGGGTGAAAGAGAAGCCACCTTGTCACTACTGAAGAGCAGTACTGCTTCTTTGCCCTCCATGGACCCGCTGTTAGTGACATCAACGGAAACAGTGATCATGTCAGCAGATGTAAACGCTGTTTTATCAACATTCAGGTTTGAATAGGCGAAAGTGGTGTAGCTCAGTCCATAGCCAAAAGGATACTGCACCGATGTTTGTGCCCCATAGTCGTAAGCTCCTGCCATCACCCCTTCAATATTCTGCGATGGCTTGTGGTCGTAGGTGATCAATCCCTGTTCAAACTTCGGATAGGTGTAAGGCAAGCGACCACTGGGATTCACCTCACCGGAAAGGATATCGGCTAATGCATCTGCACCGAAGT
>JAAYKF010000109.1 GCA_012522535.1 Bacteroidales bacterium | reverse complement strand
AATACGACGAAAAGTTTTTGTTCCATTGGCTGGATTAAATATGCCACCCCTTTGGGGTTTTATATAATACGATACACATATTTAATTATAATATTGTCATCCCTTCGGGATTTATAAGGATATAAAGATTTTTAATACCAATTGTAATAATAAAATGGTCCAAACTACTTTATTATTTTAAAATGGTAAGTACCGATGGCTCAAACAAATAGTCCAATCGGTATAAGAATCCTACAAGGTTTAAAAAAACCTTGCAGGATTATAACAAGCAAAAAAAAACAAACCCCGAAGGGGTGAAATGATTATAAAAAACAAAACTACTAACCCAATAAAACCCCGAAGGGGCGGTATAGCTTTGCAAATGCATTAGCTTTAAATTCTACATAGTCTTATAACAAAACTATGTCAATTTGACAGCGGCAACAATCCCAATCAGTCATTTTGTCATTACTATATTTTTACCCAAAACCATTAACCCTTGATTTTCAACACCTTACAAAAGCACGATAATTTTAGGATTAGTTTTTGATAAATAGGTTGCCGAAATATTAATTTATAAAAGGTATTAAAATGAACTTTGAAAAATTTACAATAAAATCACAAGAGGTTATCCGTGAAGCTCAGATGCTTGCAATGGCCAATCAGCACCAGCAAATTGAGCCTACGCACATATTGCTTTCGATGTTGAAAATTGACGAAAATGCCATTCCTTTTCTTCTGAAAAAGCTTGGTATCAACGTAAGCACCAGCAAATCGCTATTAGAAAATCAACTAAATACTTTTCCAAAAGTTAGTGGCGGTTCGCAGCAATACTTGTCAAACAATGCTAATTCAGTCCTACAAAATGCCCTATCTGAAATGGGTAAAATGGGCGATGAATATGTGGCAATAGAGCATCTTTTGTTGGGGATAATACAAACTTCAGACGCTGCGGCTAAAATCCTAAAGGACCAAGGAGCAACAGTTGCAGGACTAAAATCAGCCATTGAGGAGCTTAGAAAAGGCTCAACGGTTAACACCCCAAATGCTGATAATAATTATAACTCATTAAATCGTTTTGCACGCAACCTCAACGACTTAGCCTCGCAAGGCAAATTAGACCCAGTTATAGGTCGTGATGAGGAGATTCGTAGAGTGTTACAAATTTTATCCCGAAGGACAAAAAACAATCCCATTTTAATTGGTGAACCCGGAGTTGGAAAAACCGCCATAGCCGAAGGATTAGCACATAGAATTATCAGCGGTGATATACCAGAAAATCTAAAATCAAGGCAATTATACTCCCTCGATATGGGTGCTTTAATTGCCGGAGCAAAATATAAAGGAGAATTTGAAGAGCGTCTTAAAAGTGTCATAAAAGAGGTTATGGAGTCTGATGGCGAGGTGATACTTTTTATCGATGAAATCCATACCCTTGTTGGTGCAGGGGCATCGGAAGGTGCCATGGACGCAGCCAATATTCTAAAACCAGCTTTGGCACGTGGCGACCTTAGAGCCGTTGGGGCTACCACCTTAAAGGAGTATCAAAAATATTTTGAAAATGATAAAGCATTAGAACGCCGTTTCCAAATTGTAATGGTGGACGAGCCCGACAGAATGAACTCCATTTCAATTTTGAGGGGACTAAAAGAGCGGTACGAAAATCACCATCAGGTGCGTATAAAAGATGAGGCGATTATAGCTGCAGTGGACCTTTCACAACGATATATTTCTGATAGATTTTTGCCCGATAAAGCTATCGACCTGATTGACGAGGCTGCTTCTAAACTACGTTTGGAAATAAACTCTTTGCCCGAAGAATTGGACGAAATTGAACGCCGAATACGTCAATTAGAAATTGAACGTGAAGCCATTAAAAGGGAAAATGATGAAGCTAAACTTCAATCTTTGAGCAAGGATATTGCCGAACTTTCTGAAGAGCGAGATGAAATGCGTGCCAAATGGCAATCGGAAAGAGATTTGATTAATCAAATTCAAGATAAGAAGCGTGAAATTGAGCAATTTAAACTGCAAGCAGACCAAGCTGAACGCAATGGCGACTATGGTTTAGTGGCAGAAATTCGTTATGGTAAAATTCAAGCAGCAGAGAATGAAATTGAGAGTTTAAAAAACAGCTTGAACGAAATTCAGTTGGATAAAGCAATGGTAAACGAAGAGGTTGGCACTGACGAAATTGCCGAAATTGTTGCCCGTTGGACAGGAATTCCCGTTAGCAAAATGATGCAAAGCGAAATTGAGAAACTCTTACATCTGGAAGATGAACTACACAAACGTGTGGTGGGACAAGAAGAAGCCATTGAAGCCATCTCCGACTCCATTCGTCGTAGCCGTGCCGGACTTCAAGACCCCAAAAGACCCATCGGCTCATTTATATTCTTGGGAACAACTGGCGTTGGAAAAACCGAATTAGCAAAAGCATTAGCAGAATACCTTTTTAACACCGTAGATGCCATGGTGAGAATAGATATGAGTGAGTATCAAGAGCGACACTCTGTTTCCAGACTTATTGGAGCTCCTCCCGGATATGTGGGGTACGACGAAGGCGGACAGCTGACAGAAAAAGTTAGACGAAAGCCATACTCTGTGATACTTTTAGACGAGATAGAAAAGGCTCATCCAGATGTGTTTAATATACTTCTACAAGTTTTAGACGACGGCAGATTAACCGATAATAAGGGTCGTATTGCAGATTTCAAAAATGCTGTAATTATTATGACTTCTAATATTGGAGCTCATGAAATTCAAGATAGATTTAATAAAACTGAAGATTTTAGCGATGAAAAGGTTATTGAAAGCACTAAAAATGCCTTAATGGAAATCTTGAGAAAAACTTTGCGACCTGAATTTATTAACCGAATAGATGAGATATTAATGTTCAAGCCATTAAGCAAAGAAAATATTCATGATATTGTAAAAATCCAATTTACACAACTAAACAAACTTTTGGAAGAGAATAACTTAGAACTTGAAATTAGCGAAGCTGCATTGGCACAGATTGCCGAAATGGGCTATGAACCTCAATATGGTGCACGACCTCTGAAACGGGTAATTCAAAAGGAAATCCTCAACGAACTTTCTAAAGCTATTTTAGCAGGAAAAGTTGAAAAACATAAAACGACTATGCTCGACTTCCAAAACGGAAAGTTTATATTTGAAACTTAACACCATGTGAAATCAAAATGGGCTATTCAAAATTTCGAATAGCCCATTTTGTATAATATATAATTGAGGTATTATTTCAATACCTGATATTTCATTCCTTTTTTGTCTAACTCATTCAAAATAGTTGCTATTTGCGAAGAGTCTTGTAGATTGAAAGTAATTGTTACCTGAACAAAACCCACTGGTACACTTGCTGTTGAACGTTCGTGTTCAATATCGTGGATACTTGCTTTTATGCTTTCTAAGATACTAATAATAGACTTCAACATTCCTGCTTGGTCGGGGATAAGCACGGCAATTCTTGCTCTAAAGCCCTCTTCCACCACACCTTTGTCTAAAATTTGCTCTAAAATACTCATATTAAAATTTCCACCACTAATCACCGGTACAACTTTTTTACCTTTTACATCTGTTTTATTATACATAATAGCAGCCATAGCAGCTACTCCCGAAGGTTCGGCAAGAATTTTAGTTCTCTGCATCAACAAATATGCAGTATGGGCTATTTCGGCATCATTAACAACCACAATTTCATCAACTAAATCTTTTGTAATCTCATAAGTCATATTACCGGGCGATTTCACTGCGATACCATCTGCAATTGTATCAATAGATTGCAGGGGAGAAATTTCACCTTCACGCATAGAAACTTTCATAGATTGGGCTCCATCTGCTTCAACACCAATAATTTTTATTTCTGGATTTAATTGTTTTAAAGCTATGGCTACGCCCGAAATAAGTCCACCACCTCCAATGGGCACAAAAACCATCTCCACCTCACGAAGTTGCTCAAAAATCTCCAAACCAACAGTGCCTTGTCCAGCAATTATATGTGGGTCATTAAAGGGATGAACAAATGTAGTCCCAGTTTTTTCGTGAAACTCCATGGCTGCCTCAAAAGCATCATCAAAATTATCGCCAGTAAGTATTACCTCTGCACCATACGAACGAGTTGCAATAACCTTTAATGGTGGTGCAAAGGTGGGCATGAAAATTGTACTTTTAACACCTAATCTTGTAGCAGCATATGCCACACCCTGAGCATGATTTCCGGCTGATGCACACATTACACCCCTTGCCAATTCTTCCTCACTCAAGTTTTTAATTTTATAATATGCTCCACGAACTTTAAAAGAGCCTGTTGACTGTAAATTTTCCAATTTCAAATATACATCAGCACCCGAAAAAGCCGAAAAAGACTTGCTACGCTCCAAAGGAGTATATTTTATAATATTCTTGAGTTGCGACTGAGCACAAATAATATCAGAGAAAGCTGGTTTGCTGTCATTATTCACCGAAATTGCCATAATTAAAAGATTTAGGTTGCAAAAGTAGCAAATTTTATATTATGAAAAAAATAAAGCTTAGAAAATAAATTTATTACAATTGGTACAACATCTACACATTAATAAAACAAGGAAATAGACAGAAACTCATACTGCTGACAAGCTCTATTATATATAATAATTTACAGACCTAAAAGAGTGCTACTCCTAAAAATGCACCAAAACTATTAATATTCTTTTTGGCAGGTCCATACCAATCCAAATTTGTGCCTAAACCAAAGTTAAACTCCCTGTATGTCAATCCAGCACGAGCAACAAAATAACTCCTTGCATGTAAAGTTTTTGGCGAAACTAAATATTCACCATATACGCCTTGCAAACGACCGTAAAACTTAAACTTTTCGTTTATCTTTGGACGAAATTCCAACATACCAAATGTTTCAAACACTCCATTTTTTAAAACATCAAAACGTGGATTTAAAACCATAGTAAAATTTGGTTTAGAAAAGGTGTATATCAAACCAAGTGTTGGACAAAAGCCATTGGCATTAGTTAAGTGAAAACCACCCATCAGGTCCAAACCCTTCACTATTTGAAAAGTTAAATTCCCTTGAGTCATCAAATCTTCCACATAACGATCGTCCCACTCTGCCACCAAATTTGTTACTCCAAAAAAGCCAAGTCGTGGAACACTCTTCATCTTTTTATTGATTATCTGCTGAAAAGCTAATCCCCTATTACTGCCCAAAACCTCCACGTTTACAGGCGGATTTTTAGGTGTTTCTTGTGCCAACAAAATATGTGCAAAAACAACTAAAACTAAAGTAGTGATAAAGCTTTTTATTCTCATTTGACTATTTTTTAATGTTTAATATTGATTTATACCGATTGGAAAAATAGTTTAGACCATTTTATTATTACAATTGATATTATATTGCAAAAATAGTGAAATAAATAGACTTAAATCACAATTGGTAACATCATAAAGTTTAACTTTGTGAAATAAGTTTTCAGGAAATGAGAAAAATCATCAGTCTATTTTTTATTTTTACAACTATCAATATCTTTTCGCAAGAAATAATGCTCACAAAACAAAATGTGAAAATAAAAAAACGCTCAAAGAAAGAACTGTTTTTTGCCTTTCATCAAGGCGATATCGTTAGGTTTAATGTAAAAACTAAATCAAATAAAAAAATTACGCTTTTCTCTGTAACAGATGTGGAAAAGGGAATGATAATGAATCAAAAATCGTTTTCCCAAATTGATGATATGACTTTTTATGTACCACAAACTTCCATATATAATTTCAGTTTTGTAAATGATTCGTGGTGTAGCAGAAGTTTTGAGATAGAAATTCACAGAAAGCCCTCAAATCCCAAATATGCAAACTTTAACTCCACTCCCAAGTGGATAAAAAAAATCGATACCACATATAATGTCCGCCCTAATGATGCGATTTTGCACTACGACACCCTATGGCGGACAGAACCAAACAGAATAAAAGACACTTGTTACATTGAAGAGAAAGAGGTTTACGATAGAAATATTCGTTTAGAGGCTGCATATTCACTACGAAAAAATCATAAAACTGTTGTAGAAATTACTTTGGGAAAAGAAGAAAAGTCTGAATTTTTGGAAAAAACTCCTACAAAATGGGGCTACTGGATTGGCTCAGGGGAAGAGGCACAAGAGAGCTGGAAGCGAAATGTGAAAAACATCACCAAACTCTCAGCACCACTTCTAACACAGTTTGTGCATCCAGTTGTGGGTTTTATTGTGGGCGTTGTTCCCGATTTCATCTTGCCTGTAAGTGGCAAAAATGTAAGCTTTTGGTGGGTTAATGACAGTTTAGAAATTGAAAAATTTGAGAGTAAAGAATATAAAGAAATCGTATCTTTCGACAGTGGCAAAAATGTGGTTGCATACCAAAAACATAAGGTTGATAATAGAGAAAAAGTTTATGTACTTTTGATGAACGAAAGTGTGATAAACCCAATAGAGGTCAATCTAAAACTTGTAGTTCTCTATGAAGTTTGCAAATATAAAATTGATTTTATCCAAACCTTCGATTTAAAACCTATATATAAACGTAAAAAAGCCAATAAACCAATAATTCGAAAATATTTGGTTCCAATAATTGATAACTAAAACACACAATATGAAAAGAATATTTTTTCTAATTAGTTTGTCTTTAATAGTAAATACAAGCTTAAAGGCTCAAAATCAAGATTATGCTTTGGAAAAACTGGAAAGCATTGGAGAAATAATAATCTCTTTCGATTATCAATATTTAAAAATAAACCCCAATTTATCAAACGAAGTTTCCATCGATAAGTTGCAAGAGGATAGAGTTTTCGCCTACGTTAATAAAGAGGAGTTTCTAAGTTTTTTAGGCAAAAACATTCCTTGGAAAATTGAGGCTCACACCTCCGAAAGTAGCGAAGACTTGAAGATGTTTCATCAAATAGGCAACAAAGCCATCACCGAATGGGACGCATACCCCACCTACGGAGCATACGAAGATTTAATGTACTCATTTGCAGAGGACTACCCTCATTTATGTAGATTAGATACAATTGGAATTTTGTCCAGCGGTCGGAAATTATTGTCCATAGTCATAACAAAAGATGCTGACGAAATTCAAGACAAACCCCAGTTTTTATACACTTCTACCATGCATGGCGACGAAGTAGTGGGCTATATTTTGATGCTCCGACTGATAGATCATATTTTAAATAATTATAATATCGACTCACGCATCACGGACTTAGTTGACAACACAATTATTCACATAAACCCATTGGCAAACCCCAATGGAACCTATCGTGGTGGCGACAACACATTAGCTTTGGCAATAAGATATAATGGCAATTTTGTTGATTTGAATCGTAATTATAAGGACTTTATAAAAGGCGACCACCCCGATGGCAAAGAGTGGCAAGAGGAGACCATAGCTTTTATGGAGTATGCCCAAAGATATGATTTTGTGATGTCTGCGAATTTCCATGGTGGTGCCGAACTTGCCAACTACCCTTGGGACAACCAAACCACCCTACCTGCCGATGCTCACTGGTGGTATATGGTGGCAAAAGAGTATGCCGATACGGCACAAAAAATGTCAAATTATAATGGATATTTCACCGAAAATCTCGGAGGTGCTGTTCCCGGTGTAACCAACGGAGCTGCATGGTATATGATTGACGGCGGACGACAAGACTATATGAACTTTTATGAAAACTGCAGGGAGATAACCTTAGAAATTTCCAAAACTAAAAAGCCAAATGGCTCGCAACTCCCCTCTTTTTGGCACTACAACTACAATTCAATAATAAATTATTGGAATGAAGTTTTATACGGCTTTCGGGGTATAGTAACAGACTCAACTACATCAATACCGCTACACGCAAAAATCTCAATTTTAGACCACGACTTCGACAACTCTCATGTTTACACAGCTATGCCAATAGGAAACTATCACAGACTTGTAAAAGCTGGAACTTATTCACTTAAATTTGAAGCCGAAGGCTATTGCAATAAAATCATTGAAAATCAACACATTGGCGACAAAGAGAGTAGGAGAATTGATGTAGAACTTGTACCTTGCGATGTGGGAATTGGTAAAAACCAAAGTTTTGTAAAAAGAATTTATCCCAATCCAGTAAAAGATATTTTTTATATTGAAACTAATGATAATGAGAGTTTTAGCTATAAGATTTTTGACATCTTGGGAAGAGAAATTATATCTCAAAAATCTGACAATAAAAACATTAGTACAATCAAGACATCTCACTTAAAATCAGGCATTTACATATTAAGAGTTTTTCAAAATGGTTTTGTAGAGAATTTTCAGCTTATAAAAGATTAAACAAAGAGAAATTTTTATTGTTTATTTGATATGAATATAGTAATAACAGGAGCTTCCAAAGGTATTGGTTTTCAAACAGCAAAAATTTTGGCATCAAAGTCCGAAAATAGAATTTTTGCTGTAGCTCGCAATGTAGAATCCTTAAATAACATCAATAATAATATCACGCCTTTGGCATGGGATATTACACAAATGCCCTACAAACCCCTTGTTGAGGAGATTAAAAAATGGAGTGGTGGCAAAGTTGATGTACTTATAAACAATGCAGGAATTATTTTAAATAAAAAATTTGAAGAGATTAGTCCCCAAGAGTTTGATTTGCAATTTTCGGCACATGTAAAGTCACCATTCTTCCTCATCCAGGCACTTTTACCCCTATTTTCAGAGGGCTCGCACATTGTAAACATATCGAGTATGGGTGGTTTTCAGGGAAGTGTTAAATTCTCTGGCTTGTCGGCATACAGCTCTTCAAAGGGGGCATTGGCGGTGCTAACAGAGGCTCTGGCAGAAGAGCTATCGCCTAAGAATATTTCTGTAAATGCCATTTGTCCGGGTGCTGTTCAAACTACGATGTTAGAAAAGGCATTTCCTGGACTTAAAGCACCTTTAAGCGACGAAGAAATGGGAGGATTTTTGGCAGATTTTGCCTTAAATGGACATCGTTTTTTCAACGGAAAAATTTTACCAGTCTCATCATCAACACCATAAATACTATGTCTAAAGAGGTCAAACAAGAGGGTATGATAACACAAATCACTCCCGAAAAAATAACAGTAAACATCACAGTACGAAGTGCTTGCGTGGGCTGTGCTGCAAAATCAGCTTGTGGCACTTTCGACATGTCAGATAAATTAGTGGAGATTTATAACGAAAAAATCGAAAACTGGAAAGTTGGCGAATATGTTACAGTTTGCATGAAGCCATCTATGGGCAGAAAAGCCGTTTTATTTGCATATATCTTACCCTTAGTAATTCTGATTTCTACACTAATTTACACCGTAAATACTACGGGAGACGAAGTTACGGGTGCATTGATGGGCTTACTCAGTGCTGGACTCTACTTTTCGCTTATTTTTCTATTAAAAAAGTTTCTTTTTACAAGTTTCACTTTTACAATTGAAAAAAGCGATTTGGATGGTGCAGCATCAAATTGTGCAATATAATTTTGGCATAGAATTTTCTTGTAATAGTTATAAAACACAAATTATGAAAAACATTATTTTATTTATTGGATTAAGCCTTTTGAGTATTTCGCTATACTCGCAAAAGGTCTATACAGTTGACTACTCCAGTCAAGCTGATGTTAAAGTTTATGTTGTAGATTACGAAAGTCAAGCCGATTTATGTGTTTACAAAGTTGACTATTCCAGTCAAGCTGGCAGAAACGATGGCAAATGGTTTTGGGTTGACTATGAAAGTCAGTCCGATAAAAAAATCTATTTTGTGGACTATGAAAGTCAATCCGATTTGAAGATTTATTTTGTAAGCTACTCCAGTCAGGCGGGCTGGAAAAACAAAAACAAACAACATTTAATGTACTAAATTAAGGCAGTGCAAACTTAGTAGTATTGTTTTCACTTTAGTTGTTTTAAATTCACAAAACTTTTTGCCAAAAATCAGTTAGCTTCTTTTAAGTTTAACGAAATTTCTCAAAAAAATAATGGCATCACAAATGCGGTTATTAAAAATTTATTACTAAATTTGGCGTTTAAGATTTGAAAGAATGAAACATAAAGAGACCATCGAAAATAAAAAATTTTCTTGCAAAAACTGTGGAGCAATTCTTACTTTTGAGCCAGGGGCAGACGGCTTAAGATGCAGTCATTGTGGTGCATTAAACGAGATTGATACCGTAGATGATTTTGAAATCATAGAAGAAGATTTTGAAGCCATGCTTGCCGATTTATCTAAAAACAACGAAAACAGAATCACAGTACATCAAACCAAATGTAGCTCGTGTAGTGCCATAAGCACGCTACCAAAAAATGTTACTTCAGCAAGCTGTCCTTTTTGTGGTTCCAATGTGGTTATCGACAATGCATCATCAGCTACCATATTGAAACCCAAATACTTAATTCCATTTAAAATCTCCAAAGAACAGGCAGAAGAGATATTTAGGAATTGGGCTAACAAGCTCTATTCGGCACCAAGGTCTATAAAAAACAAAAGTAGCACTAAAAACCTCACTGGCATTTATATTCCATATTGGACCTTCGACTCGCAGACAGAGACAGCATACAGAGGCGAACAGATAGAGGAAAGCAAAAGTATGGGTAACAAGCAAATACGATCGGGTTGGAAAAAAGTTTACGGAGATATTTCTCTTTTTTTGACGACGTACTTATTGAGGCATCAAGATCTTTGCCCAAATCAATGACCGATGAATTAACTAATTGGGATTATGATGAAATGGTGCCTTTTAAAGAGGAGTTTTTGAGTGGTTTTAGAACCGAAATTTATCAAATTGACTTAAAAAAAGGCTTTGAATATGCAAAAGACATTATGAGAGACAAGATAGAGTCAGCCATTAGAAAAGAAATTGGTGATCAATACCAACACATAACAGCCTCTAAAATTAAATTCAATAATGTTACTTATAAATATATTCTTTTGCCTATTTGGATAAGTTCATATCGCTATAAAGATCAAACCTATATGTTCATCATAAATGGACAAAGTGGTCAAATAAGTGGCTCATACCCAAAATCTAACATAGATAAAATCATCCTTGTTATATTTATTGCCGTAATTGTAGCACTAATATATTTCTTTGAATTGTATTAAGTCTAAAACTATTATTATAGTCCTTTTTTTCTTATATTGAACAATTTGGTATTACCATTCTATATTATTCTTAAAATTTCACTATGTTTGTTTTTTGAAGTGGACTTTTGATGAAAGCAAAAGAATTAACAGAAGATGAAAAGTATCTCCAACAGCTTATATCGCAAGGCGAGGGTTTAAATTTAGATTTTAAATTTGCCATAAGCGATAGTCGAAAAATTGCCCGAAGCATAGTAGCTTTTGCCAATGCCAAGGGAGGGAAACTACTTATTGGAGTAAAAGATAATGGCGTTGTTGCTGGCATCCGTAGCGACGAGGAGATATACATGATAGATACAGCTTTGCTAATGTTTTGCAAGCCACACATTGAAACAAAGCAAAAGGTTTTAAATTATTTAGGCAAAGAGGTGTTGGAAGTAAAAGTTTCGAAACAGAGTGGCGAACGGCTTTGTACCGTAAAAGAGGAAAATGGCAGGGATATGGTTTATGTTCGCATGAAAGATAGCAATCAGCTGGTAAACCGCATTTGGCTTAGGACTTGGGCAAGAAAAAAGAGTAAAAAACCAGCAATTACTAAGCTAAATGATAGTGAATTGATATTTTTGAGACTTATGTCGGATATGAAAATGAGAAGTTTAGATGAAATTTCCCAAAAAACAAAGTTAAAAAAGAGGCTTGTTGAGAATTTTATTATTAAATTTGGTGTTTTAGATTTAATAAAGATAAATTTCACATCTGCAGGGGTACTTTATTCACACTCTGACAAATTTGAAAACTTTGAATTAGAAAATTATAAGGAATAAAAATTCTTAAAAATGGAACACGAAAAGACTACCGATAATAAGAAATTTCCCTGTAAAAACTGTGGAGCTTTTCTAACTTTTGAGCCGGGTGCCGATAGCTTAAAATGCCAATATTGTGGCGAAATGAACGAAATTGAAATTGATGAAAATTTTGAAGTTATAGAGGAAGACTTTGAGGCTATGCTCGCCGAATTATCTCAAAATAGCGAAAATCAAATTACTGTTCACCAAATAAAATGCGACTCCTGCGGAGCCTTAAGCACTTTGCCCGAAAATGTTACCTCGGCAGATTGTCCTTTTTGCGGATCGGTGGTTGTGCTATCCAACGAAGCAATGACAAACATTCTGAAACCTAAATATTTAATTCCTTTTAAAATAAGTGAAAAGCTGGGTAGAGAAAGTTTTAAAAAATGGGTAAAAAAACTGTTTTGGGCTCCACGTTCCATAAAAACTAAATCGAGCATAGAAAAACTAACTGGTGTTTATATTCCATACTGGACCTATGACTCACAAACAGAAACTTCGTATCGTGGCGAAAGGGGTGATAATTACACCGTTACAGTAACAAGAAATGGTAAAAATGTAACCGAAACTCGAATCCGCTGGACCTATGTTTCAGGTCATGTTTCACACTTTTTTGACGATGTTCTAATTGCAGCTTCAAACTCATTACCAAAGACATTATCCAAGAAATTAATTAATTGGAATTATGATGAATTAGTGCCCTTTAAAGAGGATTTCTTAAGTGGTTTTAGAACCGAAATTTATCAAACCGGTTTGGAGGAAGGGTTTGGCGAAGCTAAGCTTATTATGAATGACGTAATAAAAACCTTGATTAAACAAGATATTGGCGGCGACCATCAAAGAATTAGAAGTTCAAATAGTTCTTTCAATGATATTACTTTCAAACATATACTTCTGCCTATTTGGATAAGCTCATATCGCTACAAAAACAAAAGATATAATATTCTAATAAATGGACAAAATGGCAATATTAGTGGCACATATCCAAAGAGTTTCTGGAAAATATTCTTCACAGTTTTGATAATTGTAGGTGCCATAGCACTGCTAATATACTATTCGTAAATTCGATTAAATTTTGAAAATTTGAAAACTTCAATCTTTTGTTTATAAACATACATAGTACCGATTAGTAAAATATAATAGTAATTTAACCCTTTTAGTTTTAATTCTACAAGGTCAGCAAGACCTTGCAGAATTTCTACCGTTAAAATTCTATAAGTCTTTAACTATATCTGCTTTAAATACTCTTTTCATCCTCCCAACAATCATTTTAATTTCGATTGATGTTAGGCCAGTTATAATAGCAATTTGATGAGCAATAATTGCTAAATAGATTATCACGTAGGTAACAATTTCTCCTTTTGCAAACAGAGGGGCTAGTCCAAAAAGAAGATCAAAAATCACCAAAACCCAAATGATAAATTGAAATCGCTTAATTGGCTTTATGCTTATTTTAATCAATGAGCCGTTTTCTTTCTCCTCAACCGAACCATATATATCCATTAATGGTCGGATAAACCACGACGAAGATCTCATTATTCTCCTAACTTCAAAGCTATCACTAAAGATATAACCTTCATAGATTTTAGTTTTTTCAGTATCAAATAATATCGATCTAAATTCTTTTTTAGGTTCTACAACAGCCCGAAGAGTCTCAAAAACTTCATCTTTTGATAGCCTTGTTTCTAAACACAATCTTTTTTTGAATATGCTTTTCATCTTTTAGCAAATTTTCTACAGCTTGTCATAACATAGCTATAAAAGGCATAAATTTAACACTCCAACTTCCCTACCATTTCGTCAATGGTTTTGAAGTTGTGACGAAGCATATACTCTTCTATCCCTTTTATTACTTTTATGGATATTTCGGGGTCGATGAAATTGGCTGTTCCAATCTGTATTGCCGATGCTCCTGCAAGAAAAAACTCAATGGCATCGGTGGCATTCATAATTCCACCAAGTCCGATAATTGGTATTTTTACAGCTTTACTCACCTGCCAAACCATTCTCAACGCCACAGGTTTCACCGCTGGACCCGACAAACCACCTGTTACGGTAGAAAGAATGGGCCTACGCTTTTCGGCATCTATTGCCATTCCCAAAAGGGTGTTAATTAACGAAACAGCATCTGCTCCCTCGTCTTCGGCTGTTTTGGCTATGGAAGCAATGTCGGTTACATTGGGCGAAAGTTTCACAATCATCACTTTTTTATAAACCTTGCGAACAGCAGAAATAACCGATTGAGCCGATTCACACGATGTTCCGAAAGCCATACCGCCCTCTTTCACGTTGGGACAAGAAATATTTAGCTCAATAGCTGGAATAGCGTCTAAGTGATTCAATTTTTCGGCAACCTCGACATAATCTTTCACTGCTGAACCCGAAACATTTACAATCATATTGGTTTTGTACGACTTGATTTCGGAATAAATATGTTTAATAAAATAGTCAATTCCTTTGTTTTGCAGTCCAACGGCATTTAACATTCCCGAAGGCGTTTCTGCCATTCTTGGATAAGGATTTCCCTCGCGATGCTCCAATGTTGTTCCTTTTACAATTACACCTCCAAGCTCCGAAACATCAACAAAATCGTCGAACTCAGGACCGTAGCCAAAAGTTCCTGAAGCTGTTAGAACTGGATTTTTAAAATATAAATCTTTTATTTTGAAACTTAAATCTACCATTTTAAATCTTTTATATTGAACACTGGACCTTCGGTACAAACACAAACATGACCATCTTTGGTGTCGGCAACGCAACACAAACAGCTGCCAATTCCGCATGCCATGGTGTTTTCCAAAGAGACTTCGCACTCCACATTTTTAGAGACAGCTATTTTTCCAACGGCTTTCATCATTGGTTCGGGACCACAAACAAAAATTTTATCGAAATTTTCTAAGTTTGTAAAAAGTGAATGCTCTGTAACCATGCCTTTTTCGCCCAAACTGCCATCGTTTGTAGCAACGTGAACATCAGCAATATCTTGAAATTTTTCTGTCAGAAAAATATTTTTAGAATTTCTTGCTCCCACAATTACCGTTGGACGAATACCATTTTGGGCAATTTTTTTGGCTAAATAATATAGCGGAGCTAAACCAAATCCACCGCCCACTAATAGAGGTTTTTGGCTATTAGAATAGGAAAACGAATTGCCCAAGGGAAACATAGTATTGAGTTTTTCGCCTTTTTGCATTTCGTAAATTGCACGTGTGCCGTCTCCCACTGCTTTCACAAAAATTTTCATACTGTTTTTTGCTTCATCAACATCGTGGATACTAATAGGACGCCGCAAAAATGTGGTTTTCGATTTTTCCACATCAATATTCACAAATTGTCCTGGCAAAATCCCCTGAAGCGGAACGGGCGACACAGCCTCAATAAGAATATGCTCTGCATCGAGCCTCTCTACTGCATTTATGGTAAAATATTGAACACTCTTTTTCATGTATTTATTTGTATTGTGGAGTTTCGAAAATTCTTTCTTTTAATTTTTTCTGCTAAAAATCAAAACTCCTCTTGATTTTACACTAAAAAACTAAGCAATAATACAACTAATTTTTCAAATCATATAGAAAAAACTTTTCGCTTAACTAGTTTTAAACCAAAAATTTATTCTAAAAACTCTTTCCATTTTATTATTTTCTTATTTTCAATTTGAAATGTGGTTGGTATATATGGATATGCATAACTATCCAATACGAAAGGAGACTCTACTATGTGATGAAATCCTTCATACAAAGCAGAATCTAAACCATATAACACTAAATCAAAATCATAGAGTATATATATTGGCGGAGCAAAATTCTTTCTCGAATACTCCAAAACATATTCATAGTCGTATTTCTGCATGGAAGCACCACAAGCCAAATATGGTGTTCTAATAACAATTATTGAAAACTTATTATTATCATCAAATTTCTCTTTATTATCAAGTGTGTATCTGACAATTAAGTCTGCATCGGGATATTTTGGATTACAGGAACTTAAAAACAGAAATACAAAACTAATAGCTATTAAGGAGATTACTCTATTCCAACTCATACTTAACTGTGTAAAGACTAATTTCATTATTATACACGCTTATTAAGTATATGCTACCATTAATAAAAAAACTAAAAGAAGGCAAAAAACCATCAGGTTTTGTTTCGATTAAGCCCAAAGTGTTACATTCTTTATCAAAAATAAAAAAACTTTTACTTCGAAAATTAAACTCTGGTTTCAATCCATTTTCATCTCTTTCAGGGACAGGGTTCAAGAAAATTAAAGCCATCCTTTCGGTTTTATAATCATAACACATACCCTGTTGAATATATGACTCCATATAATTATTTTTGAAGTTTTGATAGCTATGAGTCTTTTCATCTTGAAAATCAGAGTCATCAATCATTTTCTTTAAACAAGGTTTTTCTAATATCGTATATGTTTTGTCTATTGTATTATATATCTGAAATTCACTTTGAAAACTAGCTTTGCTTATCAGAAGTTCATTGGCATACACAAAGTCGTGCCTTAAATTGGCATTAAATAATGGCTTTATATCGGCTATACTTACAGTAATTTTCTCAATTTCTCCACTGCTCAAATCATATTATGCAAATCGTATAATCTTCTTTTTCGCCTTGACATCTTCAATATAATCAGCTCTTGTATCACTAAAGTTGCCATATATCTTATTTTTCGATTCATCATAATAATAAGATGTATGCAAAGTGCTGAAGTAATAATAATCCTCCCATTTTACTTCATTATAAATAGTATCACTACTAATACTATAAAAATAAAAGCCTAAATCTGTGGAAATCATTAAAGAGTCTAAATTTATAACAAGAAGTTTTTCACAATTTTCTTTATCAAAAACACTTTGCATCTCTTGCGAAAAACAATATTCTGCAAGTTCTTTTATTTCATCACCAAGACTATATTTTGCTAAATAGTAGCTATCATTTTTCTTCGCAATAGCCCAAAGATAAGTTGTGTCGTTGAAGAACTTCATATCAATTAAACTAAAGTTCATGTGAAATTTTGCAAAATACCCCTCATCAATAACTATGGAGTCTGTCAAAACTTCATGAGCTAAATATGAAGGTTTATTTTCTTTAATTTTTGTACACGAAAAAACAAGTAAAAGCATTACAGATATATAGAAATAGCGAATTACACAACTTTTATCAAATACATTCTCTAATTTCATTAATACTCTACTGTACATGTAAAAATTATCTAATTAGTTTTGAAAAAAACAACATTATATAAATTAAAAGTCCGCAAAACGGACTTTTAATTTTCTATTTTTCATCTTCTTTGACTTCTGAATCTTCTTCAGCAACATCTTCGTCTTCAAAGTTCAGCATATCATTATCATGCAATTGATTGTACCACGAAAACAGTTTTTTCATATCCGAAACATAAACTCTATCTGTATCATAATCTGGATATATTTTAGCCATATAATTTTTCAGAGCTTCATTACTAGATTTATGATCAATGGCTTTTCCACCATTTTCGACCTCATAAATATTTTTCATAATATCTCTCAAAGGCTTATCCTCCGACACTCCGAACATTGTAATCTCTTCCAGAGAGCTAATTCTTTCATTTCCAAATACTGGAAATCTTTTTTTATCGGTAAGTGATTCAACGATTAAACCATTTTTTGTTCGACTTGATAAAACATGCAAACCGCTTTTACCAACAATAGTTAAAATTTCATTCCATTTCATAAGTTAAAATATTAGATTGTGCAAAATTAAAAACAAAAAGTTCATTTGCAAAATTTGTGCCTATTATTGAACAAAAATATTAAAAAAAACCTCATTCAACAAAGGATTGCATTTCTACCAATTTATGATAAATACCCCTTTTTTCCATAAGTTCATCATGGGTTCCTCTTTCGGCGATTTCGCCCTCGTTGAAGACTAAAATTTCATCGGCATCTTTTATGGTGGAAAGTCGGTGTGCAATTACAAGACTTGTTTTTTCTTTCATAATATTTGCTAACGCAGATTGTACCAATTTTTCAGATTCAGTATCTAAAGCCGAAGTAGCTTCGTCAAGAATTAGAATTGGTGGATTTTTCAACAATGCCCTTGCAATGCTAATTCTTTGTCGTTGTCCGCCCGAAAGTGTAACCCCTCTATCTCCAATTATAGTGTCAAAACCTTGCGGAAGTTGCTCTATAAACTCCATTGCATTGGCAGCTGTTGACGCTTTTATAACATCTTCCATTGGTGTTTCGGGTTTCCCGAAGGCAATGTTATTAAATAATGTATCATTAAAAAGAACAGTATCTTGGGTTACAATTCCAAAAAGCGAACGTAAGTCATTAATTTTAAAGTCCTTAGTTGATATTCCATCTATTAAAATTTCGCCTTCATTTATATCATAAAATCTGGATAATAAATCTGTAAATGTTGTTTTTCCAGAGCCTGAATGACCGCAAATGGCATAGATTTTACCCTTTTCTATGTTCAAATTTATATCTTTTAGAACGTAATCTTCTTCATATTTAAAATAGAGATTTTTAACTTCAATTTTATCTATAAAATCAGAGATTTCTACGGCATTATCTTTTTCAATTATCTTTTCATCAGCATTCAAAACATAGTCAATTCTATCCAATGACGACATTCCTTTTCGGAAATTGTATGAAGCCACAGAGATTGTTTTTCCGGGATTTATAATCTGCGAAAAAAGTGCAATATATGTTATAAAAAGTTCGGCTGGTAGCTCGCCATTGCCATTTAGAACCATATTTCCACCAAAAATCATAATTACCATCACCAAAATAGTTCCCAAAAACTCGCTCATAGGCGAAGACAAATCTACTTTTCTATAGATTTTTATCATCAATTTGGTATATTTTTCATTACGCTTTTGGAAAATATTTTCGGCTGTCCAAATGGCATTAAATGCTTTTATAACACGTAATCCCGAGATACTCTCTTCGGTCATAGACATCAATTGCCCCATTCTATCTTTGGCTTCGACAGATTTTTTTCGTAATTTCCTAGAAATTAGTCCAATTACTCCAGCTCCAATAGGCAATATAAGCAATACAAAAAAGGTGAGTTTATAATTGATAAAAAAGAGTGCTGTTAGATAAAACAAAATTGTTAAAGGCTCGCGGAAAATTTGTTGTAGCGACCGCAAAATCATCACCTCAACCTCTTGCACATCGCTGATACATCGCGACATTATATCGCCCTTTTTCTCTTTGGAAAAGAAAGAGACGGGCAAAATAAGAATTTTCTCATAAAGCTTATTTCTCATATCACGCAAAACGCCATTGCGAATGGGTACCATTAGCCAGTTTGCCGAATAGTCTAAAATATTTTTCAGAAGGAAAGCTCCCAAAACTAAAGCCGAAATCAGAAAGAGTGCAGCCTGCTTCCCTTGGGTTTGAATTATTTGACTTACGTAATAATTGAACCAATTTAGCACACTTTCGGATGAGAAAATTAGCTCGGGTTTTTCAACGACTAACGGCACTTTATCAAAAAGTAGCATTAGAAATGGAGCCAATAAAGAGAGTGAAAATATGGAGAATATTATGGACAAAATATTGGCAAAAACAATCACCGACAGGGATAGTCTATAAGGTTTTAGCCAAAAAAATATTCTCTTCATCTTGCTTTATTTCTTATTTTTTGAAAACTCCAATATAATTTTGTGGTGTAATTTGCTTCAACTCGGTTTTCACTTCGTCAGAAACATTTAGCGTGTCCACAAACTGATGGATTGACTCTTTTGTAATCCCCTCTTTTCCTCTTGTGAGATCTTTTAGAGCCTCATAGGGATTGGGGTACATTTCGCGGCGCAAAATAGTTTGAATTGCCTCGGCTACTACTGCCCAATTTTTCTCCAAATCTTGATTCATTGCCTCATTGTTCAACTCAATTTTTGACAGACCTCTTAATAAAGATTTATATCCAATTAGGCTATGAGCCACCGGTACGCCTATATTACGACTTACGGTGGAGTCGGTCAGGTCGCGCTGCAACCTTGAAATGGGTAGTTTGGTGGCTAAAAATTCAAAAAAGGCATTGGCAATTCCCAAATTTCCTTCGGAGTTTTCAAAGTCGATGGGATTCACTTTGTGAGGCATTGCCGACGAACCCACTTCGCCCTCTTTTGTTTTTTGTTTGAAATATTCCATGGAGATATAGGTCCACATATCTCTGTCAAGGTCGATTAGGATAGTATTTATTCTCTTCAAATTGTCGAACCAAGCTGCCATCATATCATAATGCTCTATTTGAGTAGTAACCTGCTGACGCTCAAGACCTAAATGCTTTTCCAAAAACATATTTCCAAACTCAATCCAGTCAATTTCTGGGTATGCCACATGGTGTGCGTTGAAATTGCCCGTTGCACCACCAAATTTCCCTGAAAAAGGTATATTTTGGAACTGTGCTATCTGGTTTTTCAATCTGTCTATAAAAACATAAATTTCTTTATCCAATCTACTTGGTGAAGCAGGCTGACCGTGGGTTCGTGCCAAAATTGGTACATCTCTAAATAGCTCAACTTTTTCGTTTAAGGATTGCAAAATCTCTTCCAATGCTGGCATAATAATATCGAAATGTGCAGCCTTGTTGAGCCATGGCACAGCTGTATTATTTACATCTTGTGAGGTTAATCCAAAATGTATAAACTCCTTATATTCAGACAATTGAATTTTATCAAAAACTTCTTTCAAGAAATATTCAACTGCTTTTACGTCGTGGTTGGTTGTTTTTTCTATCTCTTTAATACGCAATGCATCTTCGTGGGAGAAATTTTCAACCACATCACGCAATTTAGGAAAAAGTGCTTTATCTACCTCATTTAGCTGTGGCAGAGGAATTTCGCAAAGTGCTATAAAATATTCCACTTCAAGGTTTACCCTTGCTTTTATTAGAGCATATTCCGAGAAATAGTTGCTCAAAATCTCTGTTGTTTTTCCATATCTGCCATCAACGGGCGAAACGCTTGTAAGCTGTCTTAATTGGTTCATCTTTAAAATATTGAATTAAATGCAAATTATTGGCAAAAATAGTCAATTTTTGATTGCTACGAAACTTTGCTTGTTATAAGAAACAAATTCAGCGTTGTCTAATTTATTCATGCTACTATTTTTATCGGGTAATGGTGAATTTCATTAAGAATAGGAGCAAATTATTCTTTTAGGATGGTGAGATGGCTTTTGAATGCTGATTATAAAATTATAATGAGTGTAAAATTAAAAGCTTAAAAAAATCCTTTAACTTTGTCGATGTGTAAATATTTAAAGATAAGTTTATGAATTACAAGAAATTTATGAGTATCGGGGTAATATTCTTTTTTATGTGCTTTCAATCGGCATTTGCTCAATCATCTATTAGCAACGCGAAAATGGTTGAACAATACAAAATTTGGGATAAGGCTAAGTACAATGCATTCACTGATTTAATACACTTTAAGGGGTATTGGTATTGTGCTTTTCGTGAGGGGAATTCGCATGTTGCACGCGATGGTAGCGACAATGGTAAGCTGAGGGTTATTCGCTCTAAAAACGGCAAAAAATGGAAATCTGCAGCAACTATGTCGTGGCTCAATGGTGATGTTAGAGATGCAAAATTATCAATCACAGCAAAAGGCGAACTGATGCTTAATGGGGCTGTTTCTTTTTATCCACTATCTATAGGCGAGCCTCAGATTTCTGTTACATGGTTGAGTAAAAATGGAACCAAATGGAGCAATGCCTATAAATGTGAAACTGGTGTTTCTACATGGAGATGGAGTACAACATGGCATAATGGTGTGGGTTATAGCGTAGGTTATGGTGGAAAAGATGCCAAAGGTCGTTTGTATCACACTTTAGACGG
Organism: Bacteroidales bacterium; assembly: GCA_012522535.1. GTDB lineage: Bacteria > Bacteroidota > Bacteroidia > Bacteroidales > WCHB1-69 > JAAYKF01. The sequence goes on along the minus strand of JAAYKF010000109.1, from coordinate 6,337 downwards.
TAAAAAGTGGGAAGAGCTTAAAAGTGATTTTTTTCCAAATCCTAATTCACGACCAAGTGAAACAAGTTTATTATTCACTGAGGATGGTACTTCATATTGCTTACTTCGCCAAGATGGTGGCACTTGTACAGCAATGCTTGGAATATCTAAACCACCATACACCGATTGGGATTGGAAAGATTTAGGAATTAGAATAGGAGGACCAAAGCTTATACAACTAAAAGATGGGCAATTTGTTGCTACAGTTAGATTATTCTCTGGCGATCCAGATAAGCCAATATGGGAGACGGAAAGAACATCTTTTTGCATTCTTGATATTGAAAAGGAAAGCCTAACCGAAGTTTTAAAATTACCATCAGGTGGAGATTGCAGCTACGCTGGTATGATTGAAAAAGATGGGTTGATTTGGATTAGCTATTACTCATCGCATGAAGAAAAACCATCTATATATTTGGCGAAAATAAAAATTTAAGTCACCTTTACAGCGGTTGTACATTAGATATCATCTCTTCTTATTAGTACAACAAGAGAGTATAAAATTCAGTAGCGGCTCAAACTTTCGTTTGAGCCGCTACTGAATAATTTAGTGGAGTTGGAGGGATTCGAACCCTCGTCCAAACATAGCACCAATATGCTTTCTACATGTTTAGTATTGGCTTAATTTTCGAGAGATAAAATGGTGCCATACGAACCAATTATCACCTTATCCTTAAATTTCGCAACAGCATTCAGGCACTACTGCTACTATCTTTGCCTTTGCGATACTTCGAGTCCAAACGCCGCAAAGAGAGGCTTTTGGTGAAGCAGCTCGCGCTTAATTCCTAGATTAAGCTGCGTATGCGTATTCGTAATTGTTGCCGTTTATGGCTTGAAAGTTGGCTTTTAACGGAACCTTCTTACAACATCCGACATGCTTACATACCCTTACATATGCTGTCAAAACCAAGTCAACCCCATTTGGATATGTTTTGCAAAATTACAAAAATTATCTCAATATTGTAACTGTGCCACTAAATTGTGTATTCCACTCCCCATCACGGTCTTTTAATCTGGCATCGCTCATCAGCACAAGTACATAATAATATACCCCATCTGCCACATTTTTGCCATCCCAATCGTTTTGGTAATTATCGCTTCTATAAACCACCTTACCCCAGCGATTATATACCTTTAGTTTTGAATTGGGATAACTATCTAATCCATCTATAAAGAAATAGTCGTTAAATCCATCTGAGTTTGGTGTAAACACATTTGGTATTTCAATTTCGCAGGGTCTAAATATAAAACTTGCACTCATCGAGTCTGTACAAAACTCGTTTGCTACATATACAAAGTAGTTTCCAGAACCTGCCAAAGAGTCGATTACAATGCTAGGTGAACTTGAAAATGGTACACCATCTTTTCGCCACTCTACAACTTCATAACTTCCTCCAACATCCAGTGTTACAATTTCATTATCGCATAACTCTTGTCCAACAATGGGTGCTAATTTTGGCTGTCTGTGAACAACTACTTCTACACTATCGTAAACTGTTCCGCACTCATTATTCATTATCAAATTATATTTTGTGGTCGAATTTGGGGTTACCAATATGGGGTTACCCTCGTATCCATCCCAATAAATCAATCCATCAAAATCAGCTTGCAGCGACACTGCTTTTCCACTACAAATGGCTGTATCATTACTCATGGTGTACATAAGCGAGCCCACTCCCACCCGCACACTATCTATGGCATAATTTCCACATGGGTCGGACACCGTTACAGAATATACTGTGGAGACAGGCGGCACTACGTCTTGCTGAGGAAAGTTTCCAATTCCATTACTCCACTCATAAGTATATGGCTGAATCCCTCCTGAAACATTGGTAGTGAGATAACCAACACCTCCATCGCAGAGCAGTTGATCTTCTGACATTATCAGATCTATGGGTGGATTCCCGTGAATGGGAATTTTTAGGGTATCTAAAATTCCAGAACAACCAAAACCGGGAATTATACAATAAATAGTATCAACGCCTTCAAAAGTTTGATTAGGCAGTGCTATAATTTGCACCACTGTTGAATCTTCCCCGGGAACAATTAGGGCAGAATCGGCAGGGAAAACCAAGAAATCTGTACCCTCATTGGGATTTCCTGCAAAAGAGTAATAAATTGTAACTGTATCCTCATATGTATCAGGCAGTCTGAACACCAAACTGGCGTCGCTACAGCCACTAATAATTGTATTTGCTATAATATCCGATTCAAAATTTAGGTCGTAACTCATACCCATACTGGAAAAGCTATTAGCTTCAAGAAAAACTCCCGAGTCATAAATCCTGTCACCAACGTCACCAATGGCTAATTTTATATGGTATGTTTCGCATGGAACAACAGCTAAGATAGCCGTTAAAACTATTGTCATACCATTGTATGCTATATATGGATTACTTACAGCTTGATTATTTACATAATATTGGCAATTCATACACGGACCACTGTTTGTTGTACCATTATTAATATTATTTATCGATACAGGCGTACTTGTTGTACCAGGAACTATAGCTATGTTCCTATTTGTGTAATTTCCCCCAGAGGGGTTAGGACCTGAAACAAAGAAACCAAAAACATCATTATATGCAGAATTTGCAAAATTTGGGTACTCCTCCGATGCAAAAACATATCTAAACTCAAGTGTATCACTTATTGGCACAAAATCAAATTCTAAAACAGCAGCATCATTTATCGTAGCACCTACCAAAGATTGCAATTGCGGATCACCGCTAGTATTGTTAGCTGTACTGGCATGATAAGTAACATTATTTGCCACATCAGAAGCCTTACCTGTTGTTAGCAAAATCCCTTCAGAGAAGCCTAAATTTGTAGCATTAGCACCTGTAGAAAATGTACCCCATGCTACACCAGCTCCAGAATATGAAATATTGCTAACACTTACTCCCTGACCTACCAAAACATCCTGAACAGCATTTTGTGGTGAAGGATTGGGACTAATAACCAATTGAGCGAAAAGATTACCGCTTACAAATAACAGCATGAAAACAGCTAAATATCTTAATATCTTCATTTTTATACGTTTTTAAATAAGACGACAAAATATTAAAAAAGGTTGCATTTATACATAAATATAATCAACACTTGCAAATATAGTAATTTTATTATGCCAAGCAAACAATATTTAAAAAGTTTTTGTAATTTTACTCAACAAAATCAATTTATATGAAGAAAGCTTACCTTTTTATAGCATTTAGCATCATTTTTCTTAATCTTAATTCACAAGAATTAAATGTTTTGATGATGCCACAAACGGCAGATACATTTTTTTATAGAAACATCACAAATATCTCCGATATAGATGAGTCTGAAACTGGGGAAAACTATTTTTGGGACTTCTCCGAAATAACATCAAACAACTGGATAGCAGACACTTTTGTATCTATTTCAAGCACACCCATTGCCTATAGTGCGGTTTTTAACAATCCAATGTCGCCAGATTATAGAGCCACAATAGCATCTCCACGAAGAGACATAAGCATTCCTGTGGGCGGGTTTAGCTTCTCTCGGGTTTATAATTTTTATAAATTAAACGAAGGTGAAGACGCAAACTCATTTACACAAATTGGCATTGCCGCCACTGTAAACAATATCCCAATTCCTATTAAGCACGGCGAGATTGATATTATTTACCAACTACCCTCATATTTCGGAGAGCAAGATTCATCTTATAGCTATTACAAAACCGCCATTCCCAACATTGGGTTTTACCAACATCAACAAACTCGCTACAACTATTTTGATGGCTATGGAAGCTTGAAAACTCCTGTGGAAACCTATGAAAATGTCATTAGAGTGGAAACCGTAATTGAAGCCCGCGACAGCATTTTCTCTGAACAATACAACTTTCCTTTTGCCTTCAATAGCACCACCATTGAATATAAATGGTATGCCCAAGGAAAGGTGGGTCCGGTGGCACAAATCAGCATAACTGGCAGTGGAAATAACAATATTAAATCATTTAAATATAGAGATACTCCCGAAGACACAAGTAATATAAACGAAAACGAAGTTTATACTGCAAATATCTATCCCAATCCAGCATCCGAAAAAATTTATTTCGATTTTGGAAATAGCGAAATTCCAAAACATATCCGAATATATGACATAAAAGGTAAAATTATTTATAAAAATAACAAGCCGTCTTCTTTGGAGACAATAAATCTGAAAGAACATAACATAGGCAGTGGTAACTACTTGTACATTTTAACATATAAAAACAAAGAGCATTCGTCAACAATTATTGTTAGATAGGATTATTCTTTTAACAAACTTTGGCATTATAATTGCTTTGTTTAATATGGAAATAATTAAACAATAAACTTAAATACTTGTAATATGAATCGTTTTCTATTAATTACATTAGCATTAACATCTTTACTCACCACATCTTGCATAAAAAACAAATTTTCGTATCATCGAAAGGGTGAGGAGGTTGTTATAAACTTTCAACATGAAAGAAATAATCACAGATTCATAGCTGTTTCGTCGGTACCGATGATGGAATTGGCAGAAAACACACGTGGAATAGGAATGATAGTGGCTCCTTATTTGCTTAAAACTGGCTATGATGTTACCAGAAGAGTTATGGACAAACGCAACGAAAAAGCCGTTGGAAAGTATAGTGCTTTCAACTCTGACGACAAATTTTATAGAAATTTGAGTGCAACAACAAGTATAAACCTTAAGTCCATAGATGTAATTCGTTTTGTGGAGACAAATCAGTCGGAACAAGACACAGCTTCATTGGTTAAATTTAAGATTGAGACTTCCGCTGATGGAAAATTTATGAGATTAGTTCCCTATGAATTAATGGTTAATTATAGCAAAGCCAGAATGGATTTGTTTGATAAAAACATTGATATGAATATGGTTTTGAGCATAGATGCATCGTGGGTTGATAGCGATATGGAGCAAAATATAACTGAAATTTTCAGAACTGAAATTTTGTTCCGAAACATATTATTACGTAAAAAATATAACGAAAAAGATTTATCTAAATACAAAACCACGTGGATGCCTCTTATTCCTCGCTCCTATCTTACTGAAGAGACATATGGCTATGGCAACTTCACCTTTAAAGCCAATGTAACCGAATATGATGATTACAACAAGAGAGTGAAGGATGAATTTCCGGGCGAGAGTAGATTCTATGACTATGTGGACCAAACAAAAGATGTAATTGACAATATTAAATTTGAAAGAAATGCTCAAGAGTACTAAGTTTTTATTTTTCTTATTATTAAGTTTCGCAATTTTTACTTTGCCGGCTCAAAATCGTCATGCCCTATTAATTGGAATTGACGAATATCAGCCCGAAGGTGTGGAGATAAAAACAAGGGTACGATGGAGTAATTTAGATGGCTGCGTTAATGACATCATTGCCATTAATGAGCTAATAATCAACAAGTTTGGATTTAAAGATAATGAAATTACAGTTTTAACAAATGCAAGTGCTTCCAGAGATTCCATACTTTTTCATTTCGACAAGCTTACAAAAAAGGCTAAAAAGGGAGATAATGTTTTCATATATTACGCAGGTCATGGTTCGCAGGTAAAAAACTCCCTATCGTCTGAAGACGACAAGCGTGATGAAACCATAGTCCCATCAGACTCATACAAAGGCACACAAGATATTAGAGACAAGGAGATTGCAACAGTTTTTGACAAAATTGTAGAAAATGGTGCTATTTTAACAGCTATTTTCGACTGCTGTCATAGTGGCTCCATTGCACGCGGAGTGATGGACAACGAACCCGATAAACTTAGAATGTGTTTGCCCAACGAAAACGACGTAAAAGACGCTGGGTCTGCCCCCCGACCCGAGGAGAAAGGAGCACTTATTATTTCAGCTTCGCAAGATGATGAAGCTGCCTCTGAATATAGAGGAACAAAAAACAATCCGCACGGTGCATTTACCTATGCATTTTTGCAAACTATGAATAATCTTCCAGCAACAGCTTCTGCCGAACAGGTATTTTTGAGCATCCGCTCAATAGTGAAATATCTTGGCAAAAGACAAGAACCTGTTATAGCTGGAAATGAAGATAGATTGAAGTCGAATCTTATGGGAATGGCTCCCGACGATATTCCCAGACACACGCAAGTAGCCGTTATTAAACCCCATGACGAAGACGAAATCATAATTCAATCGGGATATGTTTCGGGACTAAACGAGGGTTCACAGATATTCCATGTTGCTAAAAATGATACAATTACTCTTGAAATAACAGAGGTTGAAGAGCTTAACAAATCTACTGCCAAGCTTGTGCAGGGCAACTTT
>JAAYKF010000108.1 GCA_012522535.1 Bacteroidales bacterium | reverse complement strand
CTGAAATATTGTTTTCCCAATTTCTATTGTTTTCCAATCTGGGATATGAGGTCATATAAACGGCAGTTCCAGCCATGGGAATACTGCCAGTTCCGCCGGCCATACGGTCGCGAATTTCGCCACCCGAACCTGTTGCAGCTCCGTTGAATGGCTCAACAGTGGTGGGGAAGTTGTGAGTTTCGGCTTTTAGAGAAAGAACAGTATCGATTTTTTTATTTTCAAAAAAGTCTGCTTTATCTTGAGTTTTGGGTGCAAACTGTTCAGCTTCAGGACCTTCAACAAAAGCAACATTGTCTTTATATGCCGAAACAATGCGGTTGGGATTTACATTGGAAGTCTTCTTAATCATCTGAAAAAGCGACATCTGTTGCTCTTCACCATCAATGATAAATGTTCCATTAAATATTTTATGACGACAGTGTTCAGAATTTACTTGCGAGAAGCCAAAAACTTCACTGTCAGTTAATTTACGATTTAGTCTTTTGCTCAAATCTTCCAAATACTCCACCTCTTCATCGCTCAATGCCAAAGCCTCTTTTTGGTTAAAAGCCTTAATATCGTCAATGAGGATTACAGGCTCTTGAACTTGTTCTATAAAGAAAATTTCTTGATTTAGTTCTGAATAAAGTTCTTCAAGCATGGGGTCGAATTTGGAGTCGTTTTCAGCCACAGCAAAAAATTCTTCTATTCTTGTAATGCCTGTTAGACCCATGTTTTGAGTAATTTCAACAGCATTTGTACTCCATGGACTAATCATTTCGCGACGTGGTCCGACAAACTTAGCCGAAACTTTATCTCTATTCAGAAAACGTGCTCCATCAAAAAGCCACTCAAGTTTCAACTGCTCTTGCGAGTCAATTTTATGGTCAATTTCTACTACGCTTACTTTATTCTCTTTTTCAAAAAATATAATCATTGCTTAAAGTGTTGATATATAACGATTTGTATCTAAATTCTTTTGCTAATTGCAAAGTTAAGAAAAACACTTAAAATAAAGCCATTTTTATGGCTTATATATCAATCTTTATCAACAAATTAAGAATAATGTTCCCTTTGTTTAGAATATATTCTGCTAATGTAAATTTACCTATTTTCTAATATTTCGTCTATTTAGCTCTGCTTGATATCTTCGAGCATTTACCAAATGTTCGTTGTAGCTTACGGCAAAATTGTGGTATCCCGAAAAATCTTCCCTTGCACAAAAGAAAATATAGTTGTGGTTTTCGGCATTCAAAACAGCGTCAATGCCCGATATTGTGGGTATGCATATTGGTCCGGGTGGTAAACCAGTGTACATATATGTGTTGTAGGGCGAGTCAATTTCTTTGTGGTGGTTTAAAACCCTGCGAATTGAAAAATCTCCAGCCGCATAAATTAGAGTAGGGTCGGCTTGCAGAGGCATTCCAATTCTAATTCTGTTGAGGTAAACTCCAGCAACTCTATTTTTTTCATCATTTTTTGATGTCTCTTGGTCAACAATTGATGCCAATGTTATAACCTCCAAGGGTGAAAATCCAATATTTTCTGCCTTTTTCAATCTCTCTTCATTCCAGAATTTCTCATATTCAGAATGCATTTTGTCGAAAAGTTTTTCTGCAGAGGTATCCCACCAAATTTCGTAGGTGTTGGGGATAAACATGGATATTCTATGATGAAAATTAAATCCTCGCGAGGCTATAAAACTGCTGTCGTTAAGTAATTGAATGATACTCAAGGAGTCTGCTTCTATTTGTCCGCCAATTCTTCCAGCCAATTGTTCCGCTGTGCGAATGGAGTTAAATTGGATATAAACTGGCATCTGATTGCCCGAGCGAAGCAGATTTACCAAGTTGTTATTATTCAATTTTGGTTTTATGGAGTACTTTCCAGATTTAATTTTATTGTGATAAGATTTTTTCTTGGCTATAAATTCAAAAGTGGAGTAGTTATTTACAATATTATTAGACTTCAATGTGTCTATAACGTCCTCATAGGTGGAACCTGTGGGAATGTAAATAAATGTTTCTGTCTCAATTTTTACATTGGGTTTGAAGATATAATACCAAGCCGTAGCCAGTGAAATTGATGCAAAAAGTACTAAAGCCAATATAGACCAAACTATTATTCCAAAAACTGTTGTTTTTATACTTTTGCCTTCCTTTTTCATTTAATTATTGAAATATTAGTTGAAGTTTTATCTCATCAATCCATTGATTATCAATCAGCAGCCAGTCTTTTTTTAGACCACATTGCACAAAGCCAGACTTTTCGAAAAGAGAGATACTATTTTTATTATTTATAGCAATATTGCAATAAAGTTGATGCAATCCTAAGGTGTTTTTTGAGTAATCTTTTATCTCTTCTAAAGTTTGAAATCCATAACCTTGATTTTGAAAATCTTCATCTATCAAAATCCCAATTCCAGCTCTTTTGTGTTGAGGATCGAAGTCGAAAAGGTCAATTGTGCCAATGGCTCTCTTTGTTTCTGCAATTTCAATTATCAGTCGCAACTGTTTTACAGTGTAAATATCTTGATGAGCAGAATTTATATATTCAGTTAAAATATGTTTTGAAAAGGGTGTGAGATTATGACTAACCTTCATTATTTTTGGGTCATTTTCCCATTTATAAAGTAAGTCAACATCTGATGGCTCTATAGGTCGCAGTGTTATTTTTCTCATTATAAATTTACAATATTTTTTATGGATCTCAATTTATGGGTGTATTCTTTTGTTGCTTCTACATAAATTCCCATATTGTCCACTTTGTCAATACGCACGCAGCCTGAAGCATGAACTATATATCCTTCGCCCATATAAATTCCCACATGTGTGATATTGCCTTCGGGTTCTCCAAAAAAGACCAAATCGCCCGATTTTGCCAACTCAATAAAACCAATATCTTCACCTTGTGTGGCTTGCATAGAGGCATCTCTGAGCAGATTTATGCCCCTTGTGCGATAAACACTTTGAGCAAACCCGGAACAATCCAATCCAAACAATGTTTTTCCACCCCAAAGGTATGGAGCACCAACAAAATCAAGGGCAAATTCGACAATATCTTGTCTAAAAATCTCCTCATTCTCATTTTTTTCTGGAACTTGTACTATTGTGGGAGAGTAGGTGAAAGCTACATCTTTTATTTGCAATCTTCCATTAAGTGGAAGTTGGCTACCAGCAGGTATTACTATGCTGGACTTGGTGTCGGAGCGAAAAATCATTGCAAAAGGAGTATTAATTGTTCCCCATTTTTTATTTTGCAAATCTTCTAATTCCAAATCATTCAAATAGACGATTTGTTTTTTCTCCACAAAACCTTCGTATGAGTCGAACTCAGCTTTAATTTTACACCATTCTCCTTCCTCTTCCAGCACATTTAGCAAATCGCCAAAAAGGCATTGTGTAATCATTTCGGAGCGGTGCGAAGCCTCCCCACGCATTGGTACAATGGGCATTAAAACAATTGCCTTTTGATTTTTATTTTCCATCATAATTTAGAATGGTAAATCGTCGTCATCTTTATTTTCATTAACCAATGAATTGAAAAATTCGGGGTCAACGGGTGTTTCTGTAAGTTGTGCTGTGGGCATTTCCGAGCTAATTGCAGCTTGGTTTGCATCTTCAACTTTCCATGCACGAACATCGGTGTACCATCTGCCATTATATTCGCGAGACTCAATGTTTATTGATGCTTTAATGCTTTGTCCGATGCTATATTTTTTTATCTCGTCAGCCTTTTCTCCCCAAAGATTCATACACACTTTTTTGGGATATTGACCTTCAGTTTCTATAACAAATTCTTGCTTTTGCCAATTTCCATTTCTACTTGTACCTGATTGTAAATCAAGAATTTGAACTAATTTTCCTGTAATTTCTAAAGCCATAATTATTTTTTATTTGATTTTACAAAGATATATATTCATTTTGATGTAAAAGACATTTTTACACTTTTTGAGGATTATAATGTTAAAATAGGTCGTTTTAAATAATAAAACTTAAAAACAAAGTACCAATTACTGTCCACTTTATACTGTTTTATAAGCTCTTTGAGTGGCACGCTGGGATGTTTGTTTTTGTCCATTTCTCTTAAGTTTTTTCCCAGTGTTTTTTGCAAAGAGATATATTTTTTTGCACTTTGGTTGTTTTTTCTCAGTAGCTCAATCAGAAGAACGCCCTGTTGTGCCAATTCAGTGTTTTGGATATGTTTTATGCATTCTGCAATTGTTTCATTATTATGATTTACGTAGAAAAAAGACGTCAATTTTTTTCTATAAACTTTTATCTGTTCCAAGTTTCGTGCATCATAGATTGAATCGGCTATTACAAAAATTTGCATAGCCTTTTCTATATTATTGAGTCTAATTTCGAAATCTGCTTCTTGAATTAAACTATCGTAGAGTGAAGCAGGTAAATATTTCTGAAAAAGCTCCTCTTGCTCCGGCGACCAGCTAATGCATCTGGAAAATTTATGGTGCAAAATTTTGTTCTTTCCCATACTATTGCATGCAGAATAAAAGGCTTGATTTTGAATATAAGCATCTATTTCTCTTTGGAATTTTGAAGCTTCATTTTGTGCATACTCACACTCTTTGTTTTCAAAACTTGTTTTAATTGATTGATAATCAGTCATTAATTCACTATTTGTTTCCAAATTAGCTTGAGTGATTATAATATTCAATTCGTCCAAAATATCTTTGGCAATCTCCAATTCATTTCGCCAGATATTCATATTAAGTAGTTGGATTTTTTCTTTCACAACTGGCTCTGCAATACTTATTAGCATAGAATCTAAAACTTCGTTTTTATGAAAATTATAGTGATTTTCCAGCTGTTTTGCTTGGTGAAAAGTCTCCAACGATGCGATGAATTTGCCATTTTCATACTCTTCAATTCCAGTTTTTATAAAGTTTGAATATTTGGTTTTTTGAATCTCTCTATGCTGCGAATATGACTTTGTTGTGTCCTTTATCCACTCATTATATTGGTGAAAATATTCCATGGCAAATTTATATTTTTCTTCACTTTCGGGGATTTTATTTTGCGAAAGTAGCTTTTCCGATTCTGTGATAATATTGTCAAAAGCACCTTTATAGGCATTCTGTTTGGTCTCTTCAAGGTAGGCAAGCGAGAAATCGCTTCTGAAAGTTTTGCCCAAGCTGTCGGCATTGTCAAGTTGTTCTATTCCAAGTTGAAATAGGCTTTTATTTATGTTTGTCAGAGCCTCTTCCACATATTTACTAATGATTTTGTCCACCACAGTTTGAATGTCGTCGTCGTTGGGAATTTCTTCAATATTCTCCATTTGATAGCGTTTTGCTTCGCGTGCATAATTTTCGGCAATAGGTAAAAGATTTCTATCTAAAGCCTTATCTATAACATTGAAATAGGAGTTTAAAACGCCCTTTTTAGAATTTATAATTCCTGTTTTATGCTTGTTGGAGCATATATTTATTCTAATGGAATCGCAAAAATCATTGGCTAAATGGTATGTTTCAATGGCTTTGTGAAACTCTTCGGCTTGCATTAACTTATCTCCCTGATTGATGATTATATCGTACAATTGAGATGCAAGATTTTTAGCTTTATAATATTCATCGCCCTGAGGCCATGTTGATGTAAATATTTTTTTTATTAAATCTATTGTCTCCTTTTGGTTGTTTTCGTCCAAAGTAATTTGTGCCAATTCTATCAAAGCAGTTGTGTTAAGTGGGTGATATTCAAGAGATTTGTTGTAGTTGTAGATGGCTCCAATCAAGTTGTATCGACTTTTTTCTTTGCGAGCTTTTTCAATGAAAATTCTATCAATGTTAAAAAGTTTATAATCTAAATCTTCTCTTTTGTTTTTTATTTTTGTTTCAAAATTCTTAAAGTTATCTGTTTGATTATCAGGTAGTTTTAGTTGCTTAGCTATGTTTGGAAAATTGAAAAACTCAAACTCTTTTTCAATTTCGTCAAGGGTGAAATCGTCCAAAGGAATAAGTTCAGTTTTTTCAAAATTAAGCTTGTCGATTTTCTCGGACCAGAGGCTGAAAATAGAGTCTGATTTGTGGTATTTGTCCACAATTTGGATAGTGTGATTTAGATTTTGCTCCCATTTTTCACCATATTCAAAACTGTCAAATATTATATCAATACTGGGTATTATTACATTATTATAATTGGTATCTGTCCATGAAAAAACATTTTGCCATTGATTTGTGCTATCTAAATAAAAAGTTTTTTCTCTTTTTTGTCTCTCTTCAAATGGAAATTTTATTTCCAAGATAAATTTTGCTGTTGTAGGGTAAAGTTTTTCGAAAATATCTATTTTGCGATATAAAAAAGTGCCGATATCCTCTTTCTTTCTTGCCAATATATTTATTTCATACTTATCTTTTTCTAAATTTATTATCTCTAAGATAAGTTCAATTTGCAGAGCAATAATATCTTCTATTGGACTTTTATTCAGCTTATTAGCTATATTTTTGAGATGTTGATTGTTGCTGTTTTTAAGTTCGAGATTAATAAAATGACTTGTTTTTGTCTCCTTTAAAAGTCTTTCGTTTTGTGATTTAAGAAAATAGGGAAGGCAGATGAGTATTAGACTAATAAATACTGCTTTAGTAGAGTGATTTTTCGTGCATCTGCTCAGCATAGGGGTTAAGTTTGGGCAAAATTACTTATTTTTCAAAAGATATTGAGATTATAAGAAACAAATCGTCAACAAAATAAATTTAATAAGTATAAAAAAAGCAACTATACAGATATTGCATAGCTGCTTTTGGTTTTTAGAAGCGTGCCCAGAACAAGAGTCGAACTTGCACAGCCTTTCGGCCACTACCACCTCAAAGTAGCGTGTCTACCAATTCCACCACCTGGGCAATTTGAGTGCAAATATAAAAATATTTGTTCGATAATATCTGTTTTCTAATAAAATTATTTTTGAACACTGTTTTTGGGAACGATTAACAATGAACGATTAACAATGAAGAATTATGAATTTTGTTTATGGTTTACGTGTTTTTTTGCAATATTTTGATTTTGTTCAGGTTATGGAAATAAAATATTTTCACATCTAATTGACATATAATCAAAATGTTTGTATATTTGAGCGTTGAAATGTAAAATCGGGCAAATGAAAAAGATATTATTCTTAATTTTTGTATTTATTCTCTGGTCATGCAGTAGTGATAGTACTTCCAAAGGAGATTTGGAGATAGGTGCAGATACACTTTTCGAGAAAATGCTTCCAGTTTTGGACATTAATGATGAGTTTCTAAAAAATGAATTAGATTCCATTGTGGAAGAGATTAAGTATTGTGAGTTTTACAAAAAAGATACAAGCAGTTTTGGTATAGCTAGATTACCAATTGTTTATTTAGAAGATACAATTATAAGTATAATTTCCAACTATAGGTACGCAATAGATTTTTCCGATATTAGAGACTCTTTTCATAGAACGCACCATCCTGTGGAATGGAGGAGAGAGGAAACAACTCATGGTTGTTTTGTACATAAAGGATTCGTTTTTTATTGCTCTAAAAGCGTTATGACATTCACTGATTTGTTCTATGAAACAGGTGACTCTGTTAAGGTCAAAAACGATCCCTATGTTTATAAGGAACAGCCTGAGCCTCAAATTGATGATAGGCTAGTTAGTTGGTCTTATATTTATAAAAACAAAAAACTTATAGTGGATTTTAAAGGGAAATGTAGAAGAATGTAAATGTTCATATGAATAACAAAGATATATATCATCAGCACGGCTACACCAAGCACTACTACGTAGAAGCCGACCGCATAGCCTCCAAAAT
>JAAYKF010000107.1 GCA_012522535.1 Bacteroidales bacterium | reverse complement strand
GATATTAAACTCACGAGAAGCTCTCGACACGCCGTGCTCGTCTGCATAAAGAAGTACCTCTTCTTTATCCTTCTGGTTCCATCTTTTTCTATGTAAATTCATAACACAAATATAAAAATTATCACTCAAATTTGTGTCCAAGAATTAATCACGCTATTACCATATCACATTGTATATTATTCAAAGAAAAATTCTTTATTATTTAATAGTAATGAGATAATTAATGATATGTTAGAAGTAATATCTAACAAATATGTTATATATAGAGTCGTTTGCAATAAATACATTGAAAATTTTCTCAGCATTTATTTATTTTTGTTCAAATCACAAACACATTGTAATACTTATAAACAGAACCCATTTATACATTTTCATAATGAGCCTATGCCAGCTCTAAAAAAAACCTTCCTTGCAGGCTTAAAACACAAGACATATGGAAATTAAATTGTATGTTAAATTAAAAACAAGAAAGGCAGTACAAAGATACAAAAAATCTGGTTAAAGGAATCTGATTAAAAATTAATAACACTTCATAAACATGAAAAATTAAACGCTTAATTTTCAACCAGCATGTTATAAAGCATGAAGTCTTAGTTTTATTTCACTAAAAAACATAATGAGTAGAAAACTTAAAATTATTATTATGAAGAAACAAAAATTGAAATAATTGAAAAAGGAATGGAGTTAAATAACAAAGATATGCTAAATGTTTTAGGAGGCTATTCTGGAAGGGAGTTATGCCCAAAATTTTGCTTCATATACATTCCTTGTAATTGTAAAGGAGGCGAAGCTGGTGCATATTCTACAAATGCTATTCCAACTATAAATAAGATTAATTATTAACGTTTAAACAAAGATGTTGTTTCAAATTTTTTTGAAACAACATCTTAATCTTCTTAATTATGGAAAAGAACATTATATCGCCATATTTATATGCCTTAGAAAGCAAGCAACACGGATACTTAGTATATAACGGTTTAAGCAATTCTTTTATAAAGGTAAGCAAAGAGTTTTATAAAATGCTAAAAGACGCAAAAACCAATTTTGACGTACTTTGCGAACTTGATACTGATACAATAAACACGCTAAAAGAGATAAAAATAATATGTACAAAAAAAGATGTACAAAATGCTATAAATAAAAAAAAGTTTTTGAGGGATTATTCTAAATTTCAACACGACTCCTTAAATTTAACAATCGTCCCAACAACTGCTTGCAACTTTC
Source organism: Bacteroidales bacterium (assembly GCA_012522535.1). GTDB lineage: Bacteria > Bacteroidota > Bacteroidia > Bacteroidales > WCHB1-69 > JAAYKF01. The sequence continues at coordinate 8,935 of JAAYKF010000107.1, read as the reverse complement.
AATGTCCATATTGCTATGAAAAAGGCATTGAATATAAAACAATGAGTGAAGATACCATTGCAAAGTTAGTTGAATTTATTGTTGAAAGAAGCGAAAAAACACAAAAAAAATTAAATATAACATGGTATGGTGGAGAACCATTATTAGCTGTTGGCAAAATTAAAAAAATAATGTCAGAACTCTCTAAGCACAATCTGCAAGTTGTGAGTAATGGTATTATCACCAATGCATACTATCTCAACAAAGAGAACTTTGATTTCCTTAAAATCATAAAAACAAATTTCATTCAAGTTACTTTAGATGGTTCTACTCCACAAAGTCATAATAACAAACGATTTTGCAAAGACGGTAGCGGAAGTTGGGAAATAATATTGAATAATATTGATGAAATACTAAAATCTGATTATAATTTTCATCTTGCTATTAGGTGCAATATAGATAAAAACAACAAAGATGAATTTTATGAGATAAACAAATACCTTCAAAAAAGATGGAACAATAGTGAGAGGGTGAGCATTTACCCTGGAATCTTAACCGATCATTCTAAAAATTCAAATAATGATTGTTCCTTTTTTTCGAGCATGGAAAGCTCAACATTTTTAATAGAAGAAGGTGTAAAAAACAAAAACTTAAAATATCTCGAATACAATATTGGAGGTTGCAGCGCAACACAGTTCAACTCATATCTTATAGGACCAGAAGGCGAATTGTATAAATGTTGGAATGATATAGGTAAAGAAGAAAAAACAGTTGGGTCAATATTTGATAAATCAAAATTAAATAGTGAAATCTTGCTCGACTATCTAACAGCCTATCCTATGTTTGAAGATGAAATGTGTGTAGATTGTTGTCTGTTTTTCGTTTGCGAAGGTGGTTGCCAGTGGGAAAGGATAAACAATAAAATTTCGGGTGAAAACAAAAACTTATGTAGTTATGCTAAATTAAATCTTGACAAATATCTTGAATCTTATTATAAATTAAAAACACTTACAAATGAAAAAAATTAAACTATCATTAAGCCTATTCTTGATATTGAGTTTAAATATGGGCTTTTCGCAAATTGTGCTTAAAGTATTTGACGAAAACAAAGAGTTAATTTCATATGCAACTGTTGCTCTATACCACAACGATAGTCTTGTGGCAGGAACGGTCTCGAAAGATGGTTTAGTAAATTTCCAAGATATAAATAGTGGAACATATAAGTTATGTGTAAGTTTTGTGGGCTACAAACAAAATTGCGAGGATATTGAGTATAGAAAATCGACAAAACTTGAAACAGAAATTGTTTTGGAGTCTGAAATAAGCACTTTGGACGAAGTCTCCATAAAGGCACGCCGTCCCACTGTGGGTGTAAACGGAAAAAACAACATTTCCATAAAGGTCGAAAACACAAAACTTCAAGAGCTTTCTACCGTAAACGATCTTTTGAGATATATTCCCGGAGCGTCATATTCGTCAAATGGCGGTTTGCAAATAATGGGCAATCCCAATCCTCTTATTTTAATAGACGGAAAGGAGACAAAGTCGATAAGCGATTTGAAAAATATAAACCCGCAAGATGTGGTGGAAATAGAGTTGTTGGAGTCGCATGCCGCATTAGATGCATCACAAAAATATGCTATAAATATAATTACAAAAAAACGCGAAAACTATTTTGGAGGCAGAATTTACGACAATTTGAAATACAAAAAAGCACTTTACAATGAGTTCAATTTGCAACTTGCATATAGCAAAAGCAAAATTCAGCAAACTCTTTCTGTTTCATACAACGAGGGCAAAGCCAAGTATATGGAAAAATCTGAAAACAGACTGCTAATCAATCCCAACGAATTTTATTATACCGACTATTTGGCAGAAACCGATATGGGAGGCAGAAATAATAATTTATTCTATGGACTCAACTATGATATAGACTCCAATAAACAAATTGGATTTCAGATAAATGGAGGTTTGAAAAACAACAAAATTTTGGTTGACATAAATAGCACCATCCAAAATCAAATGGATTACCACAACAATACCGACATAATTAATGGTGAAGAGTATTTACAAAGCTCCATAAACTATTCTCAAAAAACTAAAAAGTATGGAAATTTTTCAATATTAGCCGACTATTATATTAAAAACTCCAATGGAAAAAATAACATTTTAGAATCGACAAAAACCGATATTATAAACAGCGATAACTCTTACAATATTTATTCTATTAAAGGAGATTACGATGTGCCACTAAAAAGAATAAAGTCGAGATTATTTGCTGGTGTAAAGGTTTTTCAAACAACAAATAAAAATTTCAGCGAATACATTTCACAAGAAGATGGTTTTGACGGTAGCTTGTTCAACACCAAAAACGTTCTAAACGAACGCAATATATCTGTCTATTCCAAAATATCGTCATCAATAAAAAAGATGAGCTTCGAGGCTGGTATTCGCTATGAACTTTATAGCAGAGAACTTGACGACCTAATAGGCGATGACAACATGAGTAGGCAAAAGGGCGATATTTTCCCAAGTTTAAATATAAATTATTTTATTTCCGACTTTCATATTCTCTCTCTAAATGCCTCCAAAAATATCAACAGACAGTCGTATAGCCTAATTTCCAATCAAAATTTTTATATGAATCCATATTTATACAAAATTGGAAATCCATTTCTACAACCCGAAATAAGCTATTCGACCAACTTGAGCTATATGCTTATGCAGTTTATACATATTAGTGTAGGTTTTTCGCATAGCGAAGATTTTACTGATATGGTCTTAAACTCCAACGACAGTATTATAATAGCAACACACGAAAACTTCAAAAAGCAAACGCTTTTTGGCAATATAGGAGCTTGGTATCAGTCGGAAAAACTGTTTGCTAATGCAGGTTTTTTCGTTCAAAAGCCTTTTTATTATTATCCAAAAACAGAATTAGATGAATTAATATTTCCTATCGTAAATATATATTCCTACATAAATGGAATGTATCAACTTGCCAAAAACTTATCTGCCGAAGCATCATTTTCGTATATTCCAAAATGGAATGCAGGAATGTCCATAGCCCAACCATCTTACGAAGCCGAGCTTGGTCTCAAATATTATCTTCTAAAGAGTGCTTTGCAATTGGGTGCCGGTTATAAATTTCAGTCAATAAGTAGCACTTTAGCTCGCTACAAAAAGACAGAGTTCAAACAAATATCCGATTCGGGACAACACGCCGTTTATGTGAGCGTTTTGTATCGCTTCAACGCAAACAGAAAATGGGTTGAGAAAAAAACTGGAATGGAAGAAGAACTAGATAGGATTTATTAATATCAAAAATAAGCAATCATGAAAAACAAAGAGAAAAAAACCATTGAAGTAATCGAAAAGGGTGAGAACTTCAGCAACAAAGAATTAAGTGAAATTATTGCCGGTTCTTCATGTTTTATAAAAGTTAATTGTACTTGCAAGGGTGGTGATACAAACGAAAAATATTCCACCGAGTGTAAAGAAAACAAAGAAAAAGAACAAGAGAACGAAGAAAACAACAAAAGCATTATAGAGAAAGAAAAGGAGAAAAACACAAATAAATATTGTTTTATTGTTTTTGAAAAATAAACCATAAACTTTTTATAACTATTTATGTCTGATAACAATCTAAATCTTCGTTCAGTTAAATCACGTAAAATAATTGGACAGATTCCTCCTATGCTTATTCGCGTTGGCATTTCTTCACTTTTTATTGTGATATTTATTTTTATAGTAGGAGCATACTATTTTAGATTTGATGAAAGCATAAGAGCATCAGGCATAATATATAAAAACGACAATGGATATGAGGTTCATATTAATATTGCTGCAAATCAAATTGAAAAAATAAAATCAGGACAAGATGTAATAATTATTCTTGACAACATTAAAAACTTATATGGAGAAAGGATAAAATCTGAAATACAAGAGTTTGATAAAAAAATATTAATAAAAAACAACGAGGGGTTTTGTGTAATAAAAATTGATCTTCATGAAAACTTAAAAACTGAAAACCGTAAATCAATAGATTTTGAAGAAAAAACCAAAATTGAAGCTGAGATTTATATCAATAAAATAAATTTATACGAAAAAATTATAAACGAAATATTTAATTAAGAGAAGAAAGACTAATGAAATTTATTCCTCAGTTAGATTCTATGGATTGTGGCATTGCTTGTCTATGTATGATTGCTGATCATTATGGTTGTAAATCAGATGCTGATTTTATAAGACAATTCGTCCATAAATCTAAGCGAGGAGTCTCTTTGTTAGGAATTTCTGATGCTGCTCAAGAACTTGGATTTAAAACAGTTGGAGGTAGAATAAGCATGGAGCAACTCGAAAAAGTAGCTCCTCTACCATGCATCGTTCATTGGCAACAAGAACATTTTATTGTCGTACACAAAATAACTACTTCTTTATGGAAACGAAAAAAATTCATACACATAGCAGACCCTGGAAAAGGTTTCTTAAAGTTAAGTGAAAAAGAATTTAAAGAGGGCTGGTTTAGCTCACACGATGATGGAAAAGGCTATGGTGTAGTACTTCTTTTTGAGACAAGTTCAGATATCAAACGCAAAAATCTTAATTCTAACAAACAGAGAAAAATAGAAAAGCTACATCTTTCGCAATATTTTTTACGATATAAGAAATATTTTTTTCAACTCTTTTTGGGATTAATATTAGCTTCTTTATTCCAGCTTACACTTCCATTTCTCACACAAAGTGTTGTAGATATTGGCATTACTAATCAAAACATTAAATTCATATACCTTGTTCTAATAGCACAACTAACAATAACTTTGAGCCGACTTAGTGTTGACTTTATTCAAAGATGGATTTTATTGCATATAGGCACTCGTATAAATCTGTCCCTTATTTCTGATTTTTTTATAAAACTAATGCGACTTCCAATGAGTTTTTTTGACACTAGTTTAGTCGGCGATTTAACTCAACGAATACAAGACCACCAAAGAATTCAAAGTTTTTTGACTACACAGTCTCTTAGTATATTTTTTTCTGTTATAAATTTTGTAGTTTTTAGTCTGGTATTACTATTGTATAGCTTGAAAATTTTTCTTATACTTTTGCTTTTCAGCGTTTTATATACAGTATGGATAATATTGTTTTTAAAAAAACGTAAATATTTTGATTACAAATTTTTTGAACAACACTCTCAAAACCAAGATAAAACGCTCCAATTAATACACGGTATGCAGGAAATAAAGCTTCAAAACTGTGAAGATCGCAAACGTTGGGAATGGGAAGATGTTCAAGCTGACATATTCGAAACTAATGTTAAATCAATGAGAATTGAGCAGATAAGAGAAGTTGGAAGTGTTTTTATTAATGAAAGTAAAAATATTATAATTACAATTATTGCAGCGACATCTGTTATATATGGCGACTTAACATTGGGTATGATGCTTGCAGTGCAATATATTGTTGGTCAATTAAATTCACCTATTGACAATTTTGTTCAATTTATCCACAATTTTCAAAGTGCAAAAATTAGTTTAGATAGAGTAAATTCGATTCACACTATGGAGGATGAAAACGAGCAAAAAAAAATAATAAGCACCGAGTTCGCAAACAAATCAATAATAATAAATAATTTAACATTTCAATACGAAGGAAAACACTCTCCAAAAGTTTTAAATGACATAAATCTTATAATCAAGGAAAATACAGTTACAGCTATTGTCGGAGCTAGTGGTAGTGGCAAAACAACGTTAATAAAATTACTTTTACAATATTATAAACCTATTGAAGGAAAAATAGAAGTGGATAATATAGATTTGCAAGACATACATACAAATTTTTGGAGAAGAAACTGTGGTGTAGTTATGCAAGATGGTTTTATCTTCTCTAATACAATTGCCGAAAACATATCAATATCAGACGAGGAAATTGATGAAAACAGATTAATATTCGCCGCTCAAACAGCAAATATTCACGATTTCGTACTGTCTTTGCCTTTGAGATATAATACTATTATTGGCAACGAAGGACAAAGTCTTAGCCAAGGACAAAAACAGCGAATATTAATCGCAAGAGCAATATATAAAAACCCAAATTTCTTGTTTTTTGATGAAGCTACCAACGCATTAGATGCAAATAATGAGCAAGCTATTGTGAAAAATTTGCAAGATTTTTATAAAGGAAAAACAGTAGTAGTTGTGGCTCATCGTCTTAGTACAGTGAAAAATGCAGATAAAATAGTTGTATTAGAAAAAGGAAAAATTATAGAAACTGGCACACATAACAATCTAACAGAACTCAAAGGCGCTTATTATGAATTAGTTAAGAACCAATTAGAGCTAGGCAATTGAAATTGTTTCTGACTTGATCTTTTTAGTGCGAACCAAAACTAAATTGCTGACAAACAGTATATTACTACTGTAGCGGTTTGGGAAGAAGAGACAATACTGAAATTGATATTTCAGAAAAGCCAAGCTGTTTTTTAGCTTGGCTTTTTCTATTATAATGGGTTTTGTTTTAGAATAATCCTGTTATTTCGCCATCATTGTCCACATTAATGCTTTCGGCGGAGGGAACACCAGGTAAACCAGGCATTCTCATAATGCTACCAGCAATGGGCACAATAAATCCGGCTCCAGCAGCAAAGTCAATACTGTTGATTGTTACTGTGAATCCTTTGGGGCGACCAATAAGTTTTGGATCATCAGAAAGTGAGTTTTGAGTTTTGGCTATACAAACTGGTAAGTTAGATAGACCCAAGTCGTCAACTTGTCTCAAAATTCTTTGTGCTGTGGCTGAAAACTCCACATCATCAGCACCATACATTTTTTGGGCTACGGCTTTAATTTTTTCTTTCATGGGCATTTCAAGCTCATAAAGAGGCTTGAATGGTTCAGTTTTTTCGCTTGTTACCTCAACCATAACTTCGGCAAGTTCTATTGCCCCTTCGCCACCCTTTTCCCAGCCTCTGTTAACGGCAACTTTCACACCTTGTGCTTGGCAATGCTTCACCACTTCTGCCACCTCTTCGTCGGAGTCGGTTACAAAATGATTAATGGCAATTACTGGTGTTAATCCAAAATGACGTACGTTTTCAATATGTTTATCAATGTTTTCAAGACCTTTTTTCACTGCCTCTACATTGGATGTGTTTAGCTCTTTTAAGCCCACTCCACCATGATATTTAATGGCACGAATTGTTGCCACAATAACCACAGCATCTGGGGATATGCCACCGGCACGAGCCTTAATATCTAAGAATTTTTCGGCACCTAAATCGGAGGCAAATCCAGCTTCTGTTACCACATAATCAGACAGCGACAAGGCTGTTTTGGTGGCTACAAGAGTGTTGGTTCCTTGAGCAATATTGGCAAAAGGTCCGCCGTGGATAATTGCTGGAGTGTTTTCCATTGTTTGAACAAGATTGGGTTTTAGAGCATCTTTCAACAATGTAGCCATAGCACCTTCGGCTTTCAGGTCGCGGGCAAAGATAGGCTGCTTGTCGAATGTGTAGCCAATAAAAATATTACCCAATTTCTCCTTCAGGTCTTCCATATCTTGTGCCAGACACAAAATTGCCATCACCTCAGAAGCTGCTGTAATATCAAATCCACTTTGACGTGGAATGCCATTGGCTGTTCCGCCCAGACCAAGAACTATATTCCTCAACGAGCGGTCGTTCATATCCATTACGCGTTTCCAAACAACAGTTCTGGGGTCAATATTTAGACCATATTTTTTGTTTTGAATGTTGTTGTCAATCAATGCAGCAAGCAAATTATTGGCTTTTTCAACTGCCGAAAGGTCGCCAGTGAAGTGAAGATTTATATCCTCCATGGGAACAACTTGCGACATTCCGCCACCAGCGGCACCACCTTTAACACCAAAAACAGGTCCTAATGACGGCTCACGAAGAACAACTGTGGCTTGTTTCCCTATTTTGTTCAAGCCCTGTGCTAAACCTATGGAAGTAGTTGTTTTTCCCTCGCCTGCAGGCGTTGGGGTCATGGCTGTTACAAGAATAAGTTTGGAGTTTTTAATTTTCTCTTCATCAATATATGTCAAAGGAATTTTGGCTTTATACTTGCCGTACAATTCCAAATCTTCGGTGTCGATGTTAAGCTTTTTTGCAATTTCATTAATATGGAGCATCTTGGCTTCCTTGGCTAATTCAATGTCTGATTTCATATTTATAAATTATTGTTTTTGGTTTTAAAGATACAAAAAATATTTAAAGTTCTACTTTTCTTCGTTTTCCTCATGGGAAAATGTATCATCTTCGTTTATGTTATTTTTGGGTTCTTTTATCTTTTTATACGATATTACCATAAAATCTACCAGCAAATATCCCAACAAAACTCCGTATAGGACCATGGTGTATGGATTGGATTTTAGAGGGCAAACTCCTGTTTTGCAGCCAACTTTATAGTAATAAATATATCCTGCCACTGCACCCAGTACAATTCCAATTATATGGTGAAGTTTAAAGTTCTTTTTGAAAAAATTTTTCATATAAGTATTGTAATTAAAAGTAGAAGCTAAACAAGTCAAGTATGGTAAATGTTGCAAAGATAACACCGCCCATTCCGTTCATGGTGGCAAAAGCCAAGTTGACCCTGCTTAAATCGTTGGGTTTCACCAAGATATGCTCAATTGTTAAAATTGCTAAAAACAGAGAAAAACCTATATAATAAATCCATGTTGCTTCAATCATAATTCCGAAAATGAAGAGTGGAATTAGCGAAAACAGATGGCTAATTCTTGAAATATTCATAGCTTTTTTTCTTCCAAAACGCTGTGGAATTGACTTTAGCTGATGCTCTTCATCAAATTCATCATCTTGCAGTGCATACAAAATATCAAAACCACCCACCCAAAAGAAAACAGCCAAAGAGAGTAGAATTGGTTCAATTTTAAATTCGCCACTTATGGCAAGAAAAGCTCCAATGGGTGCCAT
>JAAYKF010000106.1 GCA_012522535.1 Bacteroidales bacterium | reverse complement strand
GATTTGGCAATTTCCATGTGCGAAAAATTGATGAGAATTGAGCCCAATAATGCCAACTCACAAGATACATACGCTTGGGTGCTTTTTAAGGCAAACAAAATTGATGAAGCACTAATTTGGATAGAAAAAGCAGTGAAAAATAGTCTAAACCAAAGTGCAACCATTCTTGAACACTATGGCGATATATTAAAAAAACTTGGACGCGATGCCGAAGCCAAAGATGCATGGCAAAGGGCTTTAGAAGTAGCCACAATCGAAGAGCAAATTGCAGAAATAGAGAGTAAAATAGAAAATCAATAATTTATAATAGAAAATATAACTGATTTAATATTTGTCATCTTGAGTAGTGAACGAGCATAGAAAGATAGACAAATATTGCTAAAAAACTTCATCATCAAATTGGTGTAATACCAATTGTTACATAAAATTATTATTTTTGTGTCGTAATTTATTAAATATGCACTCCACCATTTTAAAAAGAACTTTAATTATAGCAATTTTCCTCAGCACACTTTGGGGCGGAAATAGCTATTCGCAGTTCTACAACGGAATGCATATGACCTTTGGTAAAAACAGAATACAATATCAGGATTTCAACTGGATGTATTTTCGTTCCGATAGGTGCGATATATATTTCTACCCTCGCTCTAAGCAGTTGGCACAATATGTTTTGAAATATGGTTCCAGCGAAATAGAAAAAATGGAGCAAAAAATTGGTAGCACCTTAGAAAATAAAATACAGTTTATAATTTATACCACATTTCAAGATTTCAAAGAGTCCAATATTGGACTTATGGGTGAAGATTTGTACAACACAGGTGGTGTAAATTATATTTCGGGAAACAAAGTTTTTCTATATTTTGATGAAACATTTCAGGATTTCGATAAAATGATGACGCAAGGAATTGCCATGGTGGTTTTGAGCGATATGATTTACGGCGGAAGTGTTTTTTCGCAGCTAAAAAATCAAACCTTGCTCACCATACCCGATTGGTTTTTGCCCGGACTTTTGTCCTACTACACCCAAGATTGGAGCTTCGACATCGACAATAAGTTCCGATATATGATTTTGAATGACAAGGCAAAAAATATCACCAAGCTAAAAGGTGAAGAGCAGGCGATAGCAGCCCATGCCTTTTGGAAATTTATTGTAGATAAATACTCCGAACGAACTTTGGCAAGCATCCTTAATATGACTCGCAATATCCGAAGTTTCGAAAAAGCCTTGCTCTATTCGCTTAGTGCCCATTTTGAAGACTTGTATGCCGATTGTTTGAAACACTATCGTGTGAAATATGATGCTGATTTAGACAGGGCAGAACCCACTGATAGTGAGTTGATTAAAATAAGAAAAGAGACCCACTATTCGCAGTATGTGGTTTCGCCAATTAGTGGTGATGTAGCCTATGTTACCAACAAAGAGGGACAAGAGAAAATTTGGTTAAAAAGGAGTGGGAAAAAGAGGGCAAAAAGGATTTATAAGAGAAATCATAAAATTGAAGAATCACCCGATTATTCATATCCGCTGCTAAGCTGGCACCCCAGAGCCAGAATTTTGGGAATGATAATAAGAGAAAAAGAGCTGATTTATTACCTTAGCTACGAAATTGAAAATGGCGATAAAACCAAAAGACTTATAGCTAATATCGATAAAATCACCTCATTTTCATATTCCAACGATGGTCGTCAATTTGTTTTTTCGGGGGTAAAAAACGGGCAGTCAGATATATTCATATACAATTTGGCTTCCAATGCAGTTTTGCAAATAACAAATGATATTTATGATGATTTTAGTCCCATATTTTTCGATAATAATAGTAAAATCATCTTTAGCTCAAATCGAAATATTAATAATATAGATGTAAAAGAGATTCCTTCGCGAGATATTATAAAAGGAAAACTAAATCTATTCTCCTACGATTATGAAAATAGAGATAATAATTTGATTAAACTTACTGATAATCAACATTCAAACCAAATTTTGCCCATTGAAATAGAGAATAAAAAGTTTGCGTATTTGAGTGACGAAAGTGGGATCAATAATAGATATATAGCCAAAATCGACTCGGCAATAACCCACATTGATACCACAGTTCATTATCGACATTTTGCTGCTTCCACACCGCAAACAAATTATATGTATGGCATAAATTATCACTCATTTTCCAAAAGAGATAATACCATAATCGACCTGTTTAGGAACAACAAGCGTGAGTTGATAAGTCAAAGCAGAATAGGAAGAATTTCGGAAAAAAGCGAGGCAATAAAGCCAAGTTCGTACAGAGATGATTTATCCAAATCCATTGAAGCTTTGATGGACACTTTGGCTGAAGAAGTCGAAAGACCTAAGCGAAAACAGCTGGGTTTTGTCCGATTTAGAGATGTTTATAAACAGATGCCAGATTATTTGGAGAAAACTGGTGAACAGGGATATATCAAAATTGGAGAAGATTCGGTTTTGGTGAAAGATAGTTCAGAGGAGGACGGATTTCAGCGTCAGGCCGAAAGACCTTACAGCGTGCAATACTCTATCAGTCAAATAGTTTCGCAGCTTAATTTTAGTTACCTCAATACCAATTATCAGCAGTTTTCGGGTGCCTATATGCCCATTTTCCAAAATGCAGGCTTCAATGCACTTTTTATGGTTGGCACCAACGATCTTTTTGAAGATTACAGAATTACAGCAGGCTTCCGTTTCGGATTAGACTTAAACGATACGGAGTTTATGTTGAGTTATGAAAATCTCAAGAAAAGAGCCGATAGGCAGATAGTTTTCTATCGTCAAAATGCCCGAAATATGTACGATTATTTTGCCACAAAGCAAAACTCAAACACCTTGGCTTTGGTCTATAAATGGCCCTTTTCTGAAGTTAGTGCCATACGCGGAACAGTGCTTGGGCGTGTGGATAAAGAGATTTTTCTGTCAACAGATATTTCAACCCTGCAATATCCAAATTATTATGGCTATTGGGGTGGGTTAAAAGCTGAATACATCTTTGATAACAGCAAATACTTGTCGATAAATTTACTTCAACGCTCACGAGCAAAAGTTTTTGCCGAGTATTATCAATCGGTGGAAAAAGAGACCCGAAATATGATTGTTTTGGGAATGGATTATAGATATTACACCAAAATATATAAAAACTTTATTTGGGCAAATCGTTTTGCTGCAAGTACCTCTTTTGGCAAAAGCAAATTGATATATTATATGGGAGGGGTTGATAATTGGCTATTTCCCAAATTTAATCAAGATGTAGATATCGACAGAAGTCAAAATTATGCCTATCAAACATTGGCAACCAATATGAGAGGCTTCACTCAAAATATTCGTAATGGAAACAGTTTTGCCGTTTTAAATAGCGAACTTAGGTTTCCGCTTTTCCAAATGTTCGAAAAACGACCCATAAAATCCAGTTTCTTGAAAAACTTCCAAATAATAGGTTTTGG
>JAAYKF010000012.1 GCA_012522535.1 Bacteroidales bacterium | reverse complement strand
GTCCTGCGTAAAAGAAGAATCATTAATTTCAGATATTGTCTACGAAAATAATGATGGTTTTTTATATAATAAAAAAGAAGCAAATCCAGGTGGTTTACAGGGTATTGTAGTCGTTAAAGATAAAAAATGGGGCATTAAGAAATGTGTGTTGGACTGCAATTCTGGTAATGGTTTATGTATGGCAGGAGATGAATGTGTCGAGTATCCACCAATGTACGCATATAAAGGATACTTGCTTAAGAATCCTAGTGCGGAAAACGAGTTGTTATTCTTCCTTACCCAAGATTTTATTGAAGAAGATGGGGGTGTGTTAATATTAAATAACGAACTAATTGTAGATTCTGATTTTGAGGTAGAGTACGATATGGCGATAGCTTTAGGATTTAAAAAAGAAGTTTTTGTTAAGAGTGGAAGATATTCAATAAACTTTGACAATGCTGAACTGTTTTTTGTATCCTTTGATGTTTATTAAATAAAAGTTGCAAAATATATGTTTTATGAATAGATTTAACTTAAATCTGGTTTTTGTTTTATTATTTTTATTGACAGGCTGTGGATTAATAATTATTAGTCCCAGAGGGAAGTATGAACAGTATGCTGACTATAAAGTTGACCTCAATACAAAGCCATCTGAACTTATAAAGATGTACCTACCGGAGGTAGATATTGGAAACAAAAATTTTTGTATTATTTCGTATGATGCGTATTGCCAATCTTGTGGTAGAGTTCGACTAATTAATAATTTGTGGGAAAAATCGCGTGATAATTACAATTGGATGGCAATAACAATATATGATTCATTAGAGTGTTCTAGTTGGGATGCTAGAATTAAAAAAGATTTGGATAGTTGCACATATAAGTTTGATAACTTCTTTGAAGTACATGGTTTAAGAGCTTCACTTGTCAATTTGTATGTTGAAAATAATTTCAATGATGTTGATTATGTAACTGTGGCACTTATCATAAAAAACGACTCAATAGTCTATTTCTCCAATGGGGGTGTGTACTCTTACGAGGTGTATAAAGAGATGTTATCTATACTTGAGGATGCTGACGATTAGTGGAGGTTGTTAACCTTTTAAATTTGTTTAAGTCTTTGATGCTACGACTGACAAATTAAATTATAAAAAAGGCTTTGCAATTGCAAAGCCCATTTTAAGTTATACACAGTCTATCTTTATATTGCCAAGCTTATTCCCAGCATAAAATTTCGTCCGGCTTGTGGAAAATATCCATCTTCAAACTTATGTTCGTTGCCTGAATAATATCTATAAATCCAGGCATTGGTTTCATATTTATAATTAAAAATATTGTTTGCCATAAAGACTAAACTTGCATTTTTGAGCCAGTTTTTGCTAATTCCATATCTAACTTGGATATTATTCAAAAAGTATGGATTTAGTTTGTGGTCTTCGTTGGAGGTATTGTCAATATATTGTTTGCCAACATATTTTTGTATATAGCTAACACTCAATTGTTTGGTGATATAATATTCCAATGAGTGTGATGCAATAATTTCGGGTGAAAAAGCCAAATCAGTAGTGCCTAATTCTGTAACTCTTTGAATGCCAGTGTCCCAATCGTCAACATATTCTACAAAGTTTTCTATTTTGTTTCTGCTTAGTGTGAAATTAAAATTCCAAGCTAAGTTTTTAATGGGCTTATATTGTCCAACTATCTCAATACCAGTTCTATAACTCTTGTCAACATTGGTCATAATGGCAGCACCAGTATTGTTTATTTCACCTGTCAAGACTAGTTGGTTTTTGTAGTCCATATAGTATAAATTGCTTTGCAGGCTAAATTTGTTTAGTCTCAATTGATGCCCAATCTCGTAGTCGTAAAGCATTTCAGATGTAGGAGTTTCGCCATAGGGAGCATCCACAAGATTTGTTCTTGTAGGCTCGCGTTGTGCCACTGCAAATGATGTGAAAATTGTATTTGATGAATTTATATTATAGCTAATTCCAGCTTTGGGATTGAAGAAATTCCAGTTGTGTTCTTGGGTTATATCCAATAACTTATCATTAATTCCATCAATTTTATAATTTACAAAACGACCTTGTAAATCTAACCACAGATTAAGCTCTTTTGTGGGCATATAATTGGTTTTCAGGAAGGTAGATGCTTCTGTTTTCAGGCCATTGCCTTCATAAAATCGGGTATTATTGTCGATATCTCCAGCAATTTTCATCCAAATAACATCGCCGTAGTGGTCGTTGTCAAACTGACTTCCAGAAACTCCATACACAATTTGTAGTGGTATTTTTTGCGATTGATATGTAAGGGCAATATTTGCACCGTAGTAGTTGTTGTCCAAATACTTACGTCTAATAAAATCGGTTCTTTTTATGGTGTCTCTACCCACAATTTGATTTTCGAAACCATATTCTGAATATTTTCTATTCTGTTTATATTGTTCATAATACCCAATTCCACGGGTGTAGAATATAGTTGAATTGATATTTAGTTGAGTGGTAATATCGTGCGAAATAAGTAAGTGGAAGTGATTTTGTTTGTAGTTGTCGGTTTCATTGTCATAAAATTTGGTGTTGCCCTCGCTATCTTTATACATTCCAATTCCGTTCCAGGTTCTGTTTGTATCTAATATCTGGGAAGGAATTCCGTCCCAAGTTTGGTAAGTCTCTTGAGAACCAAGGAGTGCCAATGCCTTTATCATTGTTTTTTTGCCATAATATGCACCCGAAAAATAAGATGAGTTTAGGTCGGCATAACCCCTGTCGATATAGCCATCGGAGGTGATTTTGGAGATTCTTCCATCGAAGGCAAATTTATCTGCAATAAGTCCAGTTCCGAAGTTTAAATTGTGCTTAAAGGTGTTGTATGAGCCAACAAATTCGTTTATTTCGGCATAAGCTTTGTTGTTCAGTTTTGTAGTTTGAAAATTTATACTTCCGCCAAAGGCACCGCTTCCATTGGTTGAGGTTCCAACGCCACGCTGAATTTGAATATTGTCCACTGATGAGCCAAAATCGGGCAAATTTACAAACCATGCACCCTGCGATTCGGGGTCGTTGAGGGGGACATTATTTATAGTAACATTAATTCTGGTTTCGTCAGTACCTCTAATTCTGTATCCAATATTTCCAATGCCTGTTCCAGCGTCGGAAGTGGTTACAACCGAAGGTGTAAATTCAATCATGGAGCCAATGTTTCGGGCATCTACAAGTTTTTGCACTTCGGCTTTGTTGATGTTGGTGTGTGCGGTTGGAGTGTTTTCGCCCCAACGTGTGGAGAGAATTATAATCTCTTCATTCATAATTGTGGTGGGCTCCAAGTAGAATTTGTGTTCGATGTTGTCGTTGATGGATATACTTTTCACCAAAGTTTGATACCCAAGAAAACTGATTTTTACAATTAGGCTGTCAGTTTTGCAACCTTTAATTTCGAAGTAGCCATTTTTGTCGCTGCTGGCCACTTTGTACGACTCTTCAACCACCACATGGGCACCAGCAAGAGTTTCGTTGTTTTGTTTGTCATAGACCTTACCTCTAAGGTTTGATTGAGCACCAATATGCCACAAAGCAGTAGCAAAGATGCAGGTTAAAATTAATTTTTTCATGAGTTTTCTCATTTTTCGATTAAACATAAGAATAGCTAAAAAGGGAAAACCATTCAGATATTTAAAATTACCAAAGCTCCCTACGCCGGCACTACCCGTATCAGGTTCAATGGGTTTGTTCTCAGCCCGTAATATTAGGGCACCCCTTTTAAGTGTTGCAAAATTAGGAATAATTATTGAGATAGCACTCCTTTTGGGAAAAAAGATTTTTTTCTGCAGAGTAAAATGAGGCAGTCTGAAAAAACTACTTTGCGACGGCTCCTTCATTCTTTACCATCCGTTTCAACTCCAAAGAGGGTGAGGAGGGTGCTTCTTCGCCAAAAATTATTTTCCATTTATCGTTTATGCTCTCTATGGTTTTATCGTCCATGGCAATAACATTGGGCCAGTTTCGGGTGAAGTCGGAGTGGTCAACTTTTGAGCAAGCATCTATCAGAAGCATAAAATTGTCGTCGGTTTCAACAATGGTGCAATCGTATTGTGGGTCGATGTTGCCTGCCAATTGCCAAATTAAAATGTCTCTATTTGTAAGAGGGAAATTGTTGTCGAAAAATATTATAAATGATATATTTTCCATGCAATCTGTCTCCATAATATCAGCCAAAACTTTATGGGGGTTGTTGCGGGTTTCTTCTTCAATACCAAAAAATATTGCAGGAATTCCCCTTTGGCACAAACTGTCGTCATATGTAATATTGGGGAACTCTTTTTCAAAAACTTCGCTTTTAAATATTGGTTTCTGGAAATATGGATTTTCGTTGCAAGCATCGATGCCAATTTTCCCACTTTGTGCATATCTTCTTCCAGCGTGATCCAGAACGTCGGCAGGACCGCGTGTGAACATTATATCTCTCTCAATCAAAACATTTTTTAGGGAGTTCCAAACAGCCTCTTCATCATGTGGATTAACATCCGAAGGCACTACTAACATTATTTTATTGAACATCATTTGTCCGGCACCCCACAGCGAGCTCATCACCGAATACGACTGCGATGGGAAGCTGTTTTCTATCTGTATTATTGCCAAATTGTGAAAACCAGCCTGATAGGGCAAATTCATATCTATCACACCGGGAGCAATGGCAATTCTGAGGGGTGTTAAAAATATCCTTTCGGTGGCTTTACCCAACCAGCGGTCCTCTTGCGGAGGCACGCCTACAACGGTGGTAGGGTATATGGCATCAACGCGGTGCGTTATCATTGTTACATGAAATTTTGGGTAAAAATCGGCCAAAGAGTAGTAGCCAGTGTGGTCACCAAATGGACCCTCGTAGAAAAGTTCCTCTTGGGGGTCGATGTAGCCCTCAATTACAATATCAACGTTGGAGGGAATCCAAATATCATTGGTGAGAGATTTTACAAGGTTAACCCTCTTTTTTCTTAAAAAGCCAGCCAGCAGATATTCATCAATATTTTCGGGAAGCGGAGCAGAGGCACAATAGGCAAAAATTGGGTCGCCACCAAGGGTAACGGTAACGGGCATTATTTCACCTCTTTTTTTGTACATCTCGTAATGTTTTGCCCCATCTTTATGCAGATGCCAGTGCATGGCAGTGGACTTTTTGTCGATTTGCTGCATTCGATACATCCCTACATTTGTAACCCCATTTTCAGGATTTAAGGTATGCACCGAAGGTAGGGTGATGAATTTTCCGCCGTCGTAGGGCCAGCATTTCAAAATTGGTAAGAGGTCCAAATCAACATTTGTCATAATAACTTTCTGACAAGCTGCTCGATAGGCAGAGCGAGATGGAAGCCACGATGCAACATCCTTTAACAGGGGTAGTTTCGAGAGTTTTTCCATCATCTTTGTGGCAGGCTTTGTGGCTTCATTTAGCATCACCAAAATGCGTTTACCAATTTCGTCCAAAGATTGGGTGTCTAAAATTAAATTCATTCTCTCTTCCGAGCCGTAGGCATTGATTAGCAAAGGGAAATTTGTTCCATTATTCTTAAATAAAATGGCTTTATTATCTCCTTTTTTCAGTATTCTTTCGTAAATTTCCGTAATCTCTAATTCTGTTGAAACATATTCGTCAATTATGTGAATATCATTACGTAAAATAAGCTCATCGACCAATTTTGAGGTAGTGTTCATCTCTTTTTTTTACAAATTTAGGGATTTAATATCAATTTAAACTCCAAATTTTTGATTTTCAATTCCAAATTGTGTGAAATTATTTTATTGCTTCAAACAATTATAGTTTTCAATTGTATATATGATTGAAATAAATTCAATTTTAAAGAAGTATAATATACAAAAAGAGAGTATTCTATTATGAAAAAATTATCAATTTTTATTATTTTTTTGAGTCTAACATATGCTCAGGCTCAAAAAGTATCTTTTGAAAGAACAAAATTTTTAAAAGACAAACGCGAGTCTGTGGTTGCTGAATTTGAGGTTCCAGCCAAGATGATGACAAACATTGTGAAAGACTTTTTTGCCAGCGAAGGTTTGCCCAAGCCAGGCAAAAAAAGTGGTTATTTATTGTACGAAAAATCATTGTACAATGCCGTTGCCACTGAAATGTTGGATATTTATGTGGGAGTTTCAGGAAAAAAAGAGCGTTCAAAGGTAACTGTTATGGCCTCTAAGGGGTATGATAACTTCTTGTCGAGCCAAGATTCTGATGTATATACCAAGTTTAATGATGTTTTTCAGAGATTGAATGTAATTGCCGAGAAAGAATATACAGAAAGTAGAAAAGCAGACCAGAAAAAAGTATTGGGAAAAGTAGAAAAGAAGTACAACAAATTGGTGAAAGAGGGTAAGAATTTGGCTAAAGAAAAAGAGAAGATAGAAAATCGAATTGTGAAAAACACAAAAGCTCAAGAGGGCTTGGCAAAAGAGTTGGAGCGTGAAAAAGAAAAATTAGAATCCATAAAATAGAGAAAAAGCAATCAACATAATTATATAGCCTTTGGATAGTTCCAGGGGCTATTTTTTTATCACTCAATTTGTTTTTGTTGTGAATTTGATAACAATTTTATTTCGCTATGCTTAATTGTTAAATAATGCTTGAAAATTGAGTGGTTATTTTTAATGTACTCAAAAAGTTGTATTTGTATATTTGCTTGCAATAGCTTGATAATCAGTTCTTATTTGATGATAATTAGGCTGTTTTTTGTTTTTTAACGTAGTGTGTAAATGCGAATGCATGTTCACTAAGTTAATTTAGAATAAAGCTAAATTACCATTTTATATGGTTTACGTTATTTTATTCACAAATAAAGATTTATTTTTGCATCACTTTGAACCGACTAACAGAAGAATATTTAGTTTGATATGAAAATAAGTGAAATAGCAAAATTAATTGACGGAGAGATAAAGAGTGGCTTTGATAATTTAGATCATAAATTTGAGTTTGCATTTGCCTCCGATTTGATGAGTGATGTCTTAACTGTAAAGCAGAGCAATGTATTATTAATTACTGGTTTAGCAAATATTCAGGCAATTCGTACTGCTGAAATGTCTGATATACACTGCATTATAGTTGTTCGCAACAAAGAGCTCAACGAAGAGATGATTGAATTGGCGGAAGAGTGCGACATTACGCTAATCAAATGTAAATACTCTATGTTTAAAACCGTTGGTATTCTGTATGATACAGTACTAAAACCATTATATTAGGAGGCTGCTTATGATGGAGTTTAATTTTAAAATAGAAAGTGGAGACTTCACAAACGCAGGCTCAATTTCGAGTTCTGTTAAAAGAGCATTGAAACAACTTAATGTTGACGGGTCAGTTATTAAAAGAACGGTAGTGGCTTTGTACGAGTCGGAGGTGAATGTAGTAGCCCACTCCCACGGAGGAGAGGTTGTTGTAAACATTTTTGACGACTGCATAAAAATCAACATTACTGATAGTGGTCCTGGAATACCAGATATTGAAAAAGCTATGACGCAGGGCTTTTCAACAGCATCGCCCGAGGTTAGAGAAATGGGCTTTGGTGCTGGAATGGGCTTGCCAAATATAAAAAACAACACAGATGATTTCGACTTGAAAAGCGAGATGGGTGTTGGTACTGTTTTGAAATTTGTAAACTACTTTAAAGCATAAACTATGGGAACGACATATTATCATGCACTAACATTTAGAGACGACATCTGCATAGGGTGTTCTCACTGCATGATGGTATGCCCCACAGAGGCTATAAGAGTGAAGGATGGTAAAGCACAAATGATGGACGACCATTGCATCGACTGTGGTGCATGCTACAAAGTATGTCCAGTGGGTGCCATAGTGGTTGAGCAAGACGACTTTTCATGTATCGAAAAATTTGAACATAAGGTAGCCCTTGTGCCAGCACTTTTTACAGGACAATTTCCCAACAATATCACCCGCGATGAAATATTGCAATCGATATATGATATAGGCTTTGACGATGTTTATGAAATAGAATATAGCGTTGATTTTTTGAGTGAACAATATTTGGAATATTTCAAGGATGAAGATCATGAAAAGCCATTTATTTCAACCTTCTGCCCAGCCGTTATACGTCTGATACAGGTTAAATTTCCTACGCTTATTCATAACCTAATGCGAATAAAAGCACCATTGGATTTTACAGCCATGTATGCCAAAAAAAGTCTTATAGATAAAGGCTTAGACGCAGATTCCATTGGGGTTTTCTACATTTCGCCTTGTGCGGCAAAATTTGTAGCCATTAAAAGTCCCATTGGCGAAGAAAAATCTGTAATCGATGGTGTTTTGAATATGAATTTTGTTTTCAACAAATCATTCAAAGCCATTAAAAGTGGTGTGAGTAAAGATAGGGACGACTTCCATAAGGCACTATCAAAAAATGCCATAAATTGGAGTTTAACAGGTGGCGAAACTAACAATTTTCCCAATGTTCGCTCGTTGGCAATTGATGGTATAAATAATGTTGTTGAGTTTTTGGAACTTCTTGAAGACGATGAAATTGAAGGTGTTGAGTTCTTAGAAATGAGAGCTTGCGACGAGGGTTGTGCTGGTGGAATTTTATGTCCGGGAAATAGATTTTTAACCGTTGAAAAACTTAAAAACAGGGCAGATTTTTGTCAGAAGAAAATTGAAAACACTGGCAAAACTCCAGCTAAAAAATTGAGAAGTTATGACGACTATCTTATTCAAAATGCAGGTGTAGGCAAAATCAACGCAAGGTCGATTGTTAAGCTTGCCGATGAGGTGGCAGAAGCAATGAGCAAAATGAAGCGTATGTTTGAAATTAATGGAGCTTTGCCGCAGGTAGATTGTGGTATATGCGGAGCCCCATCGTGTCAGTCGTTTGCTGAGGATATAGTCAGAAATAAAGCAGATATAGTTCAATGTATTTTTGTTCAAAAAATATTGGAACAAAACGAAAAAATAGACAGTAAAAAATCAGTAGAGGTGATGAAATCTATTTGGGGAGATAAAAAACTGGACAAAAATAGTTTAAGAGAAGAATTAAAAGATATTATATAATTATGGCAAAAGTAGCAGAAATTGTAGAAAAACTAAACTTGAAGTTGGTGGCAGGAAATGAGGGATTGCAAAATGTAATCACCACAGGCTACACCAGCGACCTATTGAGTGATGTAATGGGTAACATCAAATCTCAATCAGTGTGGGTAACAATGCAAACTCACAAAAATGTAATGGCTGTGGCATCATTAAAAGATGTTTCGGCAGTAGTAATAGTAAATGGCTATGCACCCGAAGATGATCTAATTGAGCAAAGCAATGCAGAAGATATTCCTCTTTTGGTAACTGAAGACACAGCCTTTGATATTTCGGCAAAAATTTATGAGCTTATAAAATAAGTAAAATATGAAGTGGTATAAAGCAGATTTACACATACATTCGGTACTTTCGCCTTGTGGCTCCTTGGATATGAGTCCCAAGAATATAGTGCAGTCTGCTTTAGACAAAGAATTGGAAATTATAGCCATCACCGATCACAACAGCACATTGCAGGCTAAATATGTGAGAAAGGTGGCACAAAAACATGAGCTTTTAGTTGTAACAGGAATCGAAGTTACAACCAAAGAAGAGATTCATGTGTTGGCATATTTCCAAAATGACGAAGATGCTCAATCTTTCCAAAAATACTTAGATGAACGCTTACCAAATATCGAAAATAACCCAGATTTTTTTGGTTATCAGGTAGTTGTAGATGAAAATGATGAAATAGTTTACGAAGAACCTAAACTCTTAATATCAGCCATCGACAGCAATTTTGAACAAGTGGTAGAAGCTATAAACAATCACAATGGAGTGCCTGTTCCAGCACATATAAATAAGCCCAAAAATAGCATTTTAAGCCAGTTGGGATTTATTCCACATGGTTCAGCATTTTCGGCTATTGAAGTAAGCAGACGAGTTAGAGATAATTCATGGCAACAGTGGGTTGGAAATAAAGATTATTTTGTGCTGGCAAATTCAGATGCTCACTTTCCTGAAAATATTGGAGACGAAACTACATCTTTATATATGAAAGATAATAGTATTGAAGCATTTTTTGAAGTAATAAGAAATATCGACAAAAATAATTTAAGAACAAGTCTAACAGTAAATTAATGAAAAACCTATCCTTACATATAATTGATATATTCCAGAATTCAGTTTCAGCTAAAGCTCACAAGATAGAGCTTATAATAGTTGAAGACCGAATAAATGATATTTTGCGTATATCAATTTATGATGATGGCGTTGGAATGAGCGAAAAGGTTGTAGCTCAGGTAGTTGATCCTTTCTACACCACCCGCACAACGAGAAAAGTTGGTTTGGGTATTCCTCTTTTTAAACAAAATGCCGAATCAACGGGAGGAAGTTTCAAAATTGTTTCGAAAGAGGGAGTTGGTACAAAAATAGATGCAGAGTTTGGTCATGCACATATCGACCGTCAGCCATTTGGCGACATTGCAGGTGCCGTAGTACTTACAGCCACTTCATATCCCGATGTCAGATTTGTGTACACACACACAGTTGACGATAAAACCTTTGTTTTTGACACCCAAGAAGTTTACGAACTTTTGGAAGGCATTTCGGTGCAGTCGCCAGAGGTAGTTCTGATGCTGAAAGAGTTTATAGAAAATAATTTAGATGAAATAAATAATTAATTAATACAAAGTAATAACTTAAAGTAAGAAAATGGAAAAAATTAAATCACTAGCCGACCTAAAGAAAAAGCAAAAAGCTTTGAAGGCTAAAATTGACTTGAGAGAAAGAGCAAACGACCCCGAGTCGCACGTTCAAGTTAAAGTTTCAATGTCAACTTGTGGTATTGCCTCAGGAGCAAAGCACACAATGGATGTTTTAATTGAAGAGTTCCAACAGCGTCAAATAGATGCTATTGTTACTCAAACAGGTTGTATGGGATACTGCTTCGCAGAACCTACAATTGAGATTACAAAGCCAGGCGAAGAACCTATCGTTTTTGGTTATGTTAACAAAGAAAAAGCTATCGAAATAGTAGAAAGGTATGTTCAAAAAGGTGAACTTGTTGAAGGAATTATTCCTAAGAATTATCAATCAATTGAAAAATAAATTATAAGGAGGCTTACTAATGGCAAATTACAAATATCATATTTTGATATGCGGAGGTACTGGGTGTAACGCATCAAATGCTCTGGGCATTATTGATAACTTTAACAGTATCCTTAAAGAAAAAAGTTTAGATGACGATGTGCAAGTTATTAAAACTGGTTGTTTTGGCTTTTGCGAAAAAGGACCTATCGTAAAAATTATGCCCGACAACACATTCTACACACAAGTAACACCTAACGATTGCTTGGAAATTGTAGAAGAACACATTATCAAAGGACGTAGAGTTAATAGGTTACTTTACGAAAATCCAGAAACAAAAGAACATGTTGAGGACTCAAAACATATGGGTTTCTACCAAAAACAATTACGCGTTGCATTGCGTAACTGTGGTTTTATTAACCCCGAAAATATAGATGAATATATAGCACAAGATGGATATGTTGCTTTAGCTACAGCTCTTGAAAGAAATAATCCAGCTGAGATTATCGATACTTTGAAAAAATCAGGTCTTCGCGGGCGTGGTGGCGGTGGTTTCCCAACGGGTTTGAAATGGGAATTTGCAGCCAAAAGCAAAGGCGACGAAAAGTATGTAGTGTGTAATGCTGACGAGGGCGACCCCGGTGCATTTATGGACCGCTCAATCCTTGAGGGAGACCCACATACAGTGTTAGAAGCAATGGCAATAAACGGATTCGCAATTGGATCGCATGTTGGTCTAATATATATCCGTGCTGAATATCCATTGGCGATAAAACGACTTCAAATAGCCATCGACCAAGCTCGTGAGTATGGTCTATTGGGAGAAAATATCCTTGATTCAGGATTCTCATTCGATATCGAACTGAAATATGGTGCAGGTGCATTTGTTTGCGGTGAAGAAACTGCACTAATACACTCAATGGAAGGACACCGTGGAGAACCCACATTTAAACCTCCATTCCCAGCAGAATCAGGCTATCTTGGAAAACCAACAAATGTGAACAACGTTGAAACATACGCCAATATCCCAGTAATCCTTAACCAAGGTTGGGAATGGTTCTCGAAAATTGGTACAGAAAAATCAAAAGGAACAAAAGTTTTTGCCCTTGCAGGTAAAGTAAACAATGTTGGTCTTATTGAAGTTCCAATGGGAATCACACTTCGTGAAATTATTTACGAAATTGGTGGTGGAATTAAAGATGGTAAAAAGTTTAAAGCAGTACAAACAGGTGGACCATCTGGTGGCTGTTTAACTGAAAAACATCTAGATACACCCATCGACTATGACAACCTTTTAGCTTCTGGCTCAATGATGGGCTCAGGTGGTATGATTGTTATGGACGAAGATGACTGTATGGTTGCAATTGCAAAATTCTACCTTGAATTTACAGTAGAAGAGTCGTGCGGAAAATGTAATCCATGCCGTATAGGTAACAAACGCTTATACGAAATTCTTGAGAAAATAACCGAAGGTAACGGAACAGCAGAAGACTTAGAAATTTTAAGAAATCTAAGCGTTACAATTAAAGATACATCGCTTTGCGGACTTGGACAAACATCACCAAACCCAGTATTGTCAACCCTTGATAACTTTATAGAAGAGTATGAAGAACACGTAAACGATAAAAAATGTCGTTCTGGAGTTTGTACAAGTTTGATGCAATACTTTGTAGTCCCAGAAAATTGTACTGGATGTACAGTTTGTGCACGTAATTGTCCCGTTAATGCCATCGAAGGCGAACGCAAACAAGTACACTTTATACACCAAGACCTATGTATAAAATGTGGTGTGTGCTACGATAAATGTAAATTCAACGCAATTGTTATTAAATAAATAGAATCATAAGGAGTTATAAAATGGAAATGATAAAATTAACCATAGATAAAAAGACGATAGAAGTAGAAAAAGGAACTACTATCCTTAAAGCTGCTCGTCAAATTGGCATTGAAATTCCTACATTGTGCTATCTTGAACTAGAAGATCTAAACATTAAAAACAAACCAGGCGGATGCCGTATTTGTGTTGTTGAAGTTGAAGGTAGAAGAAACTTAGCGCCAGCTTGTGTTACTGAATGTACAGAAGGAATGGTAGTTCACACTCACAATGTTAGAGTACTAAATGCTCGTAGAACAGTTCTAGAACTTATACTTTCTGACCACCCATTCGATTGTTTGGTTTGTGCAAAAAGCGGAAATTGCGACTTGCAAGACTTAGCAATTAAAATGGGAGTTAGAGAAATACCATACGACGGAGAAAAATCAACCTTTATTAAAGATTTCTCACCATCAATTATCCGTGATATAGACAAATGTATCATGTGTCGTCGCTGTGAAATGATGTGTAACGACTTCCAAACAGTTGGAGCACTTTCTGCCATAAACCGTGGTTTTGACGCAGTAGTTTCAACAGCATTCGAACAATTATTAGAAAAATCGCCCTGTACTTATTGCGGTCAATGTATTGCAGTTTGTCCAGTGGGTGCACTAACAGAAAACGACCATACAGGTAGAGTTATCCGTGCAATTGCCGACCCACGCAAAAAAGTTATCGTTCAAACAGCACCAGCTGTTCGTGCAGCTTTAGGTGAAGAGTTCGGTTATGAACCTGGAACACTTGTTACTGGAAAAATGGCAGCAGCACTTCGCGAAATAGGATTCGACTATGTATTTGATACAGACTGGGCTGCCGACCTTACAATTTGGGAAGAAGGAGCAGAGCTTCTTGATAGATTAACAAGATTCTTAAATGGCGACAAAGACGTACCATTGCCACTTATGACATCATGCTGCCCTGCATGGGTTAAATTCTTTGAGCATCACTTCCCCGAAATGAGCAAAATACCATCAACAGCAAAATCGCCACAACAAATGTTTGGTGCAATTGCTAAATCATACTTCGTTGAAAAATTAGGAATTACAAGAGAAGAGATGGTTGTTGTTTCAATTATGCCTTGTGTTGCTAAAAAATATGAGTCATCGCGCCCAGAATTTGCAGTTGACGATAACCCAGATGTGGATTTCGCACTTACAACTCGTGAATTAGCAGCTATGATTCGTCAACACAATATCGACTTCAGATCGTTACCAGAAGAAGACTTCGACAGACCTCTTGGAGAGTCAACAGGTGCTGGTGTTATTTTTGGTGCCACTGGTGGAGTTATAGAAGCAGCTTGTCGTACAGCTTACGAAGTGTTCACTAAGAAACCTCTAGCAAAAATCGATTTCGAAGAGCTTAGAGGATTAGAAGGAATACGTTCTGCATCAATCGACTTTGACGGACTAGAAATTAAAATCGGTATTGCTCACGGTCTAGGAAATGCAAGAAAACTTCTTGAAGATATTAAAGCTGGTAGGAGTGAATATCACGCCATCGAAATAATGGCTTGCCCCGGCGGATGTATTAACGGCGGTGGACAACCATTACACCATGGTAACTTTGACGTTGTGAAAGCACGCTGGAAAGCTATTTACGAAGAAGACGCTAATAAGCCAATTCGTAAATCGCACGAAAACCCAGAAGTTATTCGCATGTACGAAGAGTATCTAGGAGAACCAATGAGTGAACTTTCACACAAACTTCTACATACGCACTATTTCGATAGAAGAAGTGATATCGTTATAGATTTAGAAAAATAATTTAATAATTAAATCAAAGGAGGCATAATAATGTCAGTTAAAATAGCTTTAAAAGAAGAGCATATAAAAGCCATAAGAGATATATGTAGCTCATTTAATAACGATCCAGGTGAATTGATTAATGTTCTTCATAAATCACAAGATCACTTTGGATATCTGCCAGCTGAAGTACAAGAGGTTATAGCTCACGAGCTTAGAATACCCGTTGCTAAAGTTTTTGGCGTAGTAACATTCTACTCTTTCTTTACAATGATACCAAAAGGAAAATATCCAGTATCAATCTGTATGGGAACAGCATGTTATGTGCGTGGAGCAGAAAAAGTTTTAGACGAATTCAAAAAACAACTGGGAATTAAACCCGGCGAAACATCAGAAGATGGACAGTTTTCACTTAGCAGCCTTCGCTGTGTTGGTGCTTGCGGTCTGGCTCCTGTAGTTATGGTTGGAGAAAAAGTCTATGGTAGAGTATCTACAGAAGACGTTAAGAAAATCATTGCTGAATACAAAGAATAAGTAATAACGTACTTCAAAAAAATAAAAACAGCGACATATATTGTCGCTGTTTTTTTGTACTCAAATTAATGAAAAATTGAATCCCAATATCCATTGGGGTAAAATTGGACTTTAATTTTTCTATCGGAATAAAATGAATTGGAGCTTGATAGATTAATGCTGGATAAGCTTTTTCTAACTATAGATTGCTCATTTTATTTGCCGCTAAAATAACACAACTTGTTAAAATTAGATTTTTTTATCGTTGTAATTTAAAAATTGGAAGCATTTAGTTTCAAAACAGAGGGCATGTAATTTCAAAATAGAAGTCATGTAATTTCAAAATAGAAGTTATGTAATTTCAAAGTTAAGAACGTGTAATTTCAAAATAGATGTTGTGTAATTTCAAAATTATATATATCTTTGCACTGAAAAACAAAATGTTATGACAGAGAAGCGAAATATAGAATCATCAATTAGAAAATTGACATCAAAGTATCCAATTATTGCTGTTACTGGTCCGAGACAGTCGGGGAAAACGACTATGTTGAGAGAGATGTTTTCTGATTATAAATATGTGAATTTAGAGAATCCCGATCTTCGAGCTTATGCCGAAAACGACACTAAGGCTTTTTTAAATGAATACGACTCTTATGTTGTAATTGATGAAGCCCAACGTGTGCCTTCTTTGTTTTCATATTTACAGCCCATAGTAGATGAGTCGAAAATTATGGGGCAATTTATTTTATCAGGCTCACAAAATTTTCATTTGATGCAACATATAACTCAAAGTTTGGCTGGACGAGTTGCAATATTCAAGCTGTTTCCTTTTGATAATAAGGAACTTAAGTTGGCAAATTGGCTGAATGAAGAAGATTATCTATTTAATATTTTAAGGGGATATTATCCTGCAATTTATCAACGAGATATAAATTCGAAAACATTTTATTCAAACTATGTGCAAACATACGTTCAGCGCGATGTTACCGAATTGCTAAATGTTAAAGATATTAGATTGTTTCAAAATTTCTTGGGACTTTGTGCCAGTCGTGCTGGGCAACTACTCAATTTGAATGCACTTGCAAAAGAGTGTGGTATTTCGCAGCCAACGGCTAAGGCATGGTTGTCGGTATTGGAAAATTCTTATGTTCTTTTTTTGCTTCATCCGTATTATAAAAACTTTAGCAAACGCATAGTTAAGACTCCAAAACTATATTTTTATGACACAGGTTTACTTTCTTATTTGTTGAAAATTTTTGACATAGAACAATTGCAAAAACTTCCAGTAAAGGGAGCTCTGTTTGAAAATGCTATGGTGGCTGAGTATTATAAGCAAATGTATCATAATAATGATTTAAAAGATGTTTGGTTTTGGCGTGATTCTGCAGACAATGAAGTTGATTTGTTAGTTGAAAATGCCAATCAATATGATGTAATTGAGTTCAAATCTACAAGTACAATTATGCCTGATGTATTTAAAGGATTAAATTATTTCTCGCGAATTTCTAATTTGAAAAACCTCAATCCTATATTGGTATATAGTGGAACAGAAAAGCAAAGAAGAACTAAGGCAACAGTTTTGCCATGGAATGAGTTTGGTTTGGATTTGTAATGACGATTGCTGAAATAGATTAAGGCATCAATGATTTAATAAGTTATACTAAATTAGCCTATATTTGAAGCCTAGAAGTTTAGGTGTATCATTAAAAAATAATATTATGAGATTTATAGGAACAACTTTCTTTTCTTTAATTTTTCTTTTTTCCTCTTTTGCACAGAAAATAGAAATATCAGAATCAGACTTGCAAATGCAGTTGGACTCTATTTTAAAAGAAGCACATTTGCTATACAGTTATGAGAAATCGGCGTGGATTGCCACTGATTTAGCCAGAGAGAATAAAGATTTAAGAAGTAGGTTTGGCGGTTTTTTTACGTACGAAAACAGAGATCAAATTATAGTTTTAATATTAGATAGAAGCTATGAAAAATGTGTTGCCGAATATAGATTTAAAGAAAGGTTTGATAAGCCAAAATCAGAAATTATAAAAACGCGAAAGCTAAATAAAAAAGAAAAAACGCTTTTTAAGGCAAGAGATAAACTGTTGGAAAACCTGATGGACGAAAAATATAATATTGGAATTGCTGAAGGTTTTGGATTGAACCCAATATTTATTCCTTTTCATAAAAAATATAAATTGTACATCATTACAGGTACATCTTTAAATAATGTAATCCCCTTTGGGAACGACTATATTTTTATATCCGATAAAAATGGTAATGTGGAGTTTTGGCATAAGTTTCATTCGCGATTGATAGCTGAACCAGTTGAGTATGAGGGAAATAAAGTAACAAAAATGACCCATAGTCATCTTGCAACTACACCCTTAATTACACCGACAGATATTTGTACCTTTATGCTTTATGCACCTATTTATGATATAGATGAATTTTCGGTCTATTCACCAGCAATTGGTGCCTATATGACCTATAACTGGAAGAGTGATAAAATTAGTGTAAAATGGAATTCAAAAGAATAAATAATAAGTTTTATTTGCATCTAAGTCTTTTAATTGCAGGCTTTTTAATGTTTTCTAGTAGTCAAATTATTGGACAAAATGATACTGCTAAAACAGAGATTTATAAACCTTTAAACTCATTTCTGAAACATCATATAAATGAGTTGATAGTTGAAGTAAAATGGATAAATGGTACAATAAAAAAAGAGGTGGTTCTTTATAAAAGAGAAAATAATTCAAATTTTGTAAGGTGTGAAAGTGATGGAGATGCTCTTGGAAGTCCCCTTGAAAGCAATTTTGATGTAAATTTATTGCAGAGCATTTTAAATAATATTAATCAAAATCCCTTTAACGTATCTCAATTAAACGATTTTCAGATAGATAATAATGATATTCAAAATTATTTCCGATTTATAGATGAAAAAAGTGAAATTTTAGATGTAAAAAAAAGAGATTTCTTAATTTCGGTAGCATCACTATTAAGTAGCATAAAGAGTTCAGAAATTGTAAATATTTTAGCCCCAAAACCAGCAAGGATGAATTGTGCAGTTGCCTTACTAACCAATGTTTCCGTAGTTAATAACAACAACGATACTCTATTTTTATCCAAAAAATATTGCCAAGAAGAGATTGAGAGTATTAGAGAGTTTTATAATAAAGATAAAGAAATAGTTTGGTTACTTCCTTGGAAAATTGAATATAATAATCTCTCTTTTTATATTCATAATCTTGACTTAACAGAGTTTGTAAATGCTTGTATACCAGATAGTTTTGAATATAAAGAAGAAATAGATAAAACAGAATTGATTAAAAAGATTGCAGTAAATTTATGGCACTCTCAAAATAAGAGATGATTTTTTTATCAACAGGAAGAAAATCTTCAAAAAACAGCTGTTTCTGTTAAATTAAACATTACTTTTGACAAAATTTACAGCTATGAAAAGAATCATATTTACTCTATTTGTTGTTTTACTGCTAAAAAGTAGTTTTTCACAGAATCACTTAATGACCTCTTTGAAAGGTAAACTTGTTGATGAAGAGGATAATACAGCTCTGTTGTTTGCAAATATTGGTTTGCTTACAGCCAAGGATACTAATTTTGTAAAAGGCACTACCACCGATGATAAGGGTGCTTTTGAGTTTAGAAACCTAAGTGGTGGAGAATATTTTTTACGAGTGTCGTATATGGGCTATCCCACACAGCTAATTGAGGTTAGGGTGCAAGAGGGCACTGTGAATGATATAGGAAAATTGAAGCTTCAAAAAACTACACAAATTCTTGATGCAGTGGAGATTACAGCCGAAAAATTGATGTATCAATATGAAGCTGATAAAAAGATTTATAATGTAACCGAAGATGCCAGTGTGCTAACCAGTAGTGCTTCCGAAGCTTTGCAAAATGCACCCGGAGTATGGGTCGATTTGGAAGGAAATATCAGTTTACGTGGTGTGGATAATGTGGAAATTTGGATAAACGATAAACCTTCGCGTATCCCTGCTGATGGTCTGAAAACATATCTGCAACAGTTGCCAGCCAACTCATTGGAAAGAATAGAGGTGATGACAAATCCTTCTTCGAAATATAGTGCTTCGGGAACAGCCGGAATTATTAACATTGTAACCAAGCAGAAAATAAAAGAGAATTTTTTGCTTACCCTTTCTGGGAGGGCTTCAACCCAATACTCCTACAATCCGTCATTCTCCTTTGTTTGGTCCAACGAAAAGTTGAAAGTAAACACCTATTTGTCGCGCTCGTGGCAAGAGTATAAGTCGTACAGCTACAACCGTGGCGTTGTTAGCGACGATACTTTAAGTCTTTATGCCTACAATAGATCATCTTCCAATTCAACAAAATATGCTTGGAACTCACTTTATACTGATGTTGGCTATGAGTTTTCAGACAAAACATCTGCAAATATATATGTGGGTGGAAGCTTTAGCAATAGCGATGGAATGTCGGCAAGTGTAAATGAAAAAGAAGATTTTATTGCCGATATTTTGTCAAGCATTGTAAGAAGTAATAATTCTGAAAATGGTGGTCTGAATTGGCATGCGGGTGGAAGTTTCAAACATGAGTTTAAACCCAGATTGCATTACATAGATTTCGATTTTTATGTGTCGGAGTGGGGTAGTTCAGATTTGGGAGAAAATACCGAATCTACTACTGGAGATATCTTTAGAGATAGAAGTTTTAAATCAGATTCCAAAACCAATATGAGGTGGGCAAGTGGCGATATTAGCTACTTCAATAATTTTAAAGAAAAATACACCTTTGAGGCTGGAAGCTCCCTACGACTTGGAAATAATAATAATAGCAACCCTGTGGATAGCTTCAATTATATTGATGAAATGTGGTATCATGCAGCACTTTTCAGCAATAGCAATAACGGAAAGTCTAGAGATATAAATAACTATATTTCGTGGCAACACAAAATTAAAACCTTCGCTTATAAAGTAGGACTTAGAAGTGAACATAAATATAATTTTTTGCACTCTGTGCCAATGAATGAAGATGTAGATGCCTCATACTGGGGCTTGTTTCCTTCGGCACATTTGAGCTATCAAACCAAAAAGTTCTATAGCTATAGTTTGAGTTATAGTCGCAGGGTGCAATATCCTCAAATTTGGTTTTTAGACCCATTTATTAATTATCAAAACGAAGAGTCTATCTGGAAAGGTAATGCCGATTTACAGCCAGCTTTTACCAATTCATACGAAGCTGGGGCTTCTAAATATTTCAATAAAATTGGATATTTAAGTATGTCGCTATATCATCGTAGAACCGAAAAAAGTCATACTTTCACCACCGAAGCTGTTTACGACAACTATTTACAGCGCTACACACTCTATCAATTTATGACCAATTCGGGACGTGATATTTTTACGGGAGGTGATATCACTTTCACTTTCCAGCCCAAACCATATATGAATGTGATGCTCAACGCCAATGTTTATAACAAGGATATTTATGCCGAAATGGACTCCTACACCGTAAAACGAAATAGCTTTAGTTATGACGGAAGAGTGAGTTTTAGTTCAAAAATTTATAAAAATTTCCATGTCCAACTAATGGGATTTTATCGCTCTAAATCAGCCACCCTTTCGGGAAGTTCAGGGCATAGCTTCTTTACCAATGCTTCAGTGCGTGCCGATTTCTTTGAGAGAAAATTATCAGCAAGTCTCTCAGTTCAAGATATTTTTAATACCCAACGACATATTTCTGTAGTTAATACGCCATTTCTAAATTCAAATTCCAAATCTTGGTCAAATAGTAGATATATATCTTTAGGAATTACTTGGAGAATAGGAAAAATTGAGTTAGAAAGAGAGCAGAAATCTGGTGCTGATATGACAAATCCTCAGCAAGGTATGGGAATGTAGATTTATCTAATATGTACATTAGGCATCTCTTATCAGCTTATATTTCATATATTTGCAAATACAAAATTTTAGGACGAAATTGTTTGTTTTTTAAAGTATAGCAAGCACGTTGATGTATAGAATAAAGAAACATAAAGGTATTATTATTGCAAGTGTTATATTTGCTATTATCTATTCGGCTATCTCTTTTGTTAATCATTACTGCTTCAGAACCAATGCTATAGACCTTGGGCTATACACCAATGCAGCATATAAGTATGCACACTTCCAGCTTGCCGACAACTCTATGATAAAAGAGTACTTTGAGCCAATTTTGGGTGGTCATTTCGATTTATATATCTTGTTGTTTTCGCCACTCGTATATATTTTTGGTACGTACTCTCTTTTGGTGTTGCAAATAGTTGCTATATTGGCAGGTGGAGTGGGAGTTTATAGATATTTTATTGTAATTAAAAAAAGGAAAATTGCACTTTTTGCAGCCATATATTTTTATCTCTTTTTTGGAGTGTATGGAGCCTTAGCTTTCGACTATCACAGTGTGGTTGTTGCTGCTAGTGTGTTGCCTTGGTTTTTTGTTGCCATAAAGCAAGATAGAAAAATGCTTTCCGTAGCTTTGCTACTTTTTATGCTGATTTCGCAAGAGAATTTTTCTATATTTCTCTTTTTTGTAGGAATAGCTTTGGCTGTAGGATATAGAAAAGATAGAAAAAAGATATATTTGACCTTGAGTTTTTCGGGCATTTCACTATTCTATTATATTCTAATTAGTTCATGGCTTATACCATTTTTTTCTTACAATAATGCCTATGGTGGTTTCAACTATTCCTATTTGGGAACCAATGGTTTTGATGCCGTTAAAACCTTGTTGACTCACCCCTTAGAAAGTATTAAAGTGCTTTTTGTAAATCACAATGGAAGTGAGCATGGCGATTTTGTAAAATTGGAAACTCATTTGATACTTCTTGCTTCTGGATTGTTTTTTCTTTTCAAAAAACCACATTTTTTGATAATGCTAATTCCATTATATATGCAAAAGTTTTTCCACGATAATTATCTTTTGTGGAGCGTAGTTGGACAGTATAATATTGAGTTTGCACCCATTTTTACTCTTGGAATTTTTACTGTTATTTCGGAGATTAAGAATCCAAAATATGCAAAATATATTAGCTATTTAGCTATTGTTTTGGTTGGCATAAGCACTTTTCGCACCATGGATAATACGGTGGTTCATACCAGCAAATCGCATATCCGATTCTATCAGAAGTCGCACTATAAAAGAGATTTCGACTTAAAAAGTGTTCATCGTGTTTTGTCGCAAATACCTAAAAATGCAGCAGTAAGTGCACAGTCGCCTTTTGTGCCACACTTTTCGTTGCGGAGCAATATATATCTGTTTCCCATTGTAAAGGATGCAGAGTATATAATCTATTTAGAAGGTTATAATACCTATCCGCTATCGCAAAATGAGTTTGAAAATAAAATAGAAAATTATAGAAATTCCCCAGATTGGGAATTGATTTTAGATGAAGATGTGAAAATTCTAAAAAACACCTCATATTAGATCATGTCATTTTGGCTTTTTGCTATAGGTTATACCAGTTGTAATAAAAAATTAGTCTAAACTATTTTTCCAATCGGTATAAAATAAATTTTCTCATTTAAATCCAAAATCACTACTTTTGTGTTTTAAACTTATTATGAAGAAAGAAGGTTTGGTTATTCTCTCTACTGGAAGTTGGTACGATGTGCTAACTGATGATGGCATTGTAAAATGCCGTTTGCGTGGCAAATTTCGTATAAAAGGAATAAAAACTACAAATCCTGTTGTGGTGGGCGATAGGGTAGTGATTGAACAAAAAAATGAAAACGAAACGCCATTTATTATCGAAATCAGTGAAAGAAAAAATTATATAATTCGTAAATCTACCAATCTTTCAAAAGTTTCGCACATAATTGCGTCAAATATCGACATAGCATTTTTGGTCATCACTTTGAGGTCGCCACGAACTTCTTCGGGCTTTATAGACCGATTTCTGACCGCCGCCGAAGCGTATAGAATACCTGTCCATTTAGTTTTTAATAAAATTGACATATACAATGAAGATGAAAAACTCGAAATAAAGAAAATTGCACTTTTGTACGAGAAAATAGGATATACTTGTTATTACACATCAGTAGTAGAAGATATTGGTATTCAGGAGCTTAGAGAAGTTGTGAAAGACAAAACCGTGCTTTTTTCGGGTCATTCGGGAGTTGGAAAATCTGCCCTGATAAATTCTATAGATGAAAATTTAGATATTCGTGTGGGCGATATTTCCGAAGTTCACGACAAAGGCAAACATACTACCACTTTTGCACAAATTCATCTTTTGAGTTTTGGTGGTTTTGTGGTCGATTCGCCCGGAATTAAGGAGTTTGGCTTGATAGATTACAACAAAGACGAAATTAGCCACTTCTTTTTAGAGATGCGAAAATATCTTAATAAATGCCGTTTCAATAATTGCACACACACGCACGAACCGGGCTGCATAGTGAAAAAAGCTGTTGAAAATGGCGAAATTAACATTCAGAGATATAATAATTATTTGGCAATAATAAACGACGAAGATATGAATTTAGAGTCGTGGCAATTAGATTAGTATGAGAGTTGTAATTCAAAGAGTATCAGAGTCTAACGTGAAAGTTGATGGCGAAATAAAAGGACAAATTTCCAAAGGATTGTTAATTCTACTTGGAATAGAAATCGAAGATAATGAGCAAGATATGGAGTGGCTGTTGAACAAAATTGTGCAACTTCGCATTTTCGACGACAAACAAGGCTTGATGAATTTGTCTATTTCAGACATACAAGGCGAGTTTCTGGTTGTCAGTCAGTTTACATTGCATGCATCTACCAAAAAAGGCAATCGCCCTTCGTATATTCGTGCTGCCCGACCCGAATTTGCAGAACCGATGTACGAACTTTTTGTGAAGAAATTAAAAGAAAAATCTAATCTAAAAGTGCAAACTGGCATTTTTGGAGCAATGATGGAAGTAAGCCTCATAAATGATGGTCCTGTTACAATTATTATTGATACAAAAAATAGAGAATAAAATCAGAGTATAATGACTATCAGTGAGATGCAAAATAAGGTTGACGATTGGATTAAAGAGTATGGTGTACGCTATTTTAGCCCATTGACTAATATGGCAATTTTGACAGAGGAGGTAGGAGAGTTGGCTAGAATTATGGCTCGAAAATTTGGAGACCAATCTTTCAAAGAGGGTGAAAATCAGTCGCTTGAAGACGAAATTGCCGATGTTTTGTGGGTGCTAACAGCCATTGCAAATCAGTGTAACGTAGATATGGAAAAAGCTTTTGAACAAAATTTGCAAAAAAAGATTAATAGAGATAAAGAACGACACATAAATAATACAAAATTATATGAATAGTAAAAACAAAAAAATACTTGGAACCACTCTTGGTCTCTTGTTTCTGCTTTTTTTAATCTGGTATTTTTCCAATATTGTAGCATATATTTTCATTGCTACTATTTTAGCCCTGATTGCTCAGCCATTGGTCTCAATTTTAAGCAATTTGCACATCGGAAAAATAAAAATGCCTCATCTTGCAGCAGTAATTATTGGAATGGTTTCGGTAATGGCAATTATTGTTGCATTGTTTTTTATTATTACACCTTTGGTTGCAAACCAAATAAAGTCTATCTCGTCAATCAGTATTTCTAGTATTGACAACTCTTTGGGAGAATATATTGTAAATTTTGAGAATTTTTTGAAAAATTACGGTGTAATTGACAGTGATACAGACCTCAAAAGCACTGTTCTTCATCAAGTTTCGGCACTTTTCTCTAAGATTAAAATTTCATCATTTATATCAAATATTCTAAACTTTATTATTGATGCCTTTGTGGGGGTTTTTGCCGTTTTGTTTATCATGTTTTTTATTCTTCGCGATAACAGAATCGTTTATAGAGCTCTA
The DNA here is from genome assembly GCA_012522535.1 of Bacteroidales bacterium. GTDB lineage: Bacteria > Bacteroidota > Bacteroidia > Bacteroidales > WCHB1-69 > JAAYKF01. The sequence goes on along the minus strand of JAAYKF010000012.1, from coordinate 12,675 downwards.
TTACTCATAATTCCTGAACAATATCACGACGAAACTGATAGAATTTTACATACCTCTAAAAATCTTTTATCCAGATATTTTATTTCGTTATTTGTAGATATGGTCTTGGTTGGTGGCATTGAAGCTCTGATTTTGTGGGCTTTAGGAGTCGAAAATGCCTTTTTAATTGGTTTCTTAGGAGGTTTGCTAAATGTTATTCCTTATTTAGGGCCGCTTATGGCTGCATTTTTGGGACTTATAATAGCTTTAGCATCTGGTGTACCATATGAAACAGGATATCAGGTATTAATAATTGTTTACAAAGTTTTGGGAACTTTCTTGTTTGCAAATTTAGTCGATAACTTCCTTTTTCAACCTATTATTTACTCTAAAAGTGTGAAAGCTCATCCTCTCGAAATTTTCTTAATTATCTTTGTAGGAGCAGGTTTGGGTGGTGTTATCGGTATGATGATAGCAATTCCCGCATACACTTTTATTAGAATTGTAGCTAAGGAATTTATTAAAAATAATAGACTTGTAAAAAGGCTTACAGCTTCAATTAATATGGAATAATACTTATGTTTTTCACTAAAATTTCATTGAAATATTTTACAATACACAGATTTTTTAATGCTGTTAAAGTCTTGTTTGGATATGTTTTTAGTATTTTATTTCGTAGCCCTTTTAATTGGGGTCAGCCCATAGTTTTGAGCATTGAGCCAAGTTCAGTTTGTCAATTAAAATGTCCTGAATGCTATACTGGTACAGGGCTTACAAAAAGAGAAACTATCTTTATTGATTTTGAATTATATAAATCGATAATTGATAAAGTTTACAAAAAGACATGGATAATTAACCTCTATTTTCAAGGCGAAGCCTTTCTGCATAAAGATATTTTTCAGATGATAGATTATGCTTCTAAGAGAAATTTGATGACAGTAATATCTACCAATGGAGTGGCTTTTGATAATGAAACGATAGATAAATTATTGAAATACCCACCCTCGTTATTGATTTTTTCTATTGATGGAATATCTGAAAATAGCTACGAAAAATATCGTAAAAATGCATCTTTAGAAGATGTAATTTTCAAACTGAAAAATTTATCTGAAACTGTTAAAATAAGAAACAATAGATTTCCTAAATTAGAAATTCAGACAATTGTAACCCAGCAAAATGAAAATGAAATAGAACAAATTTCAAATTTAGCAAAAGAGTGTAACGCAAATTTCAGATTAAAAACATTACAAATAATTGGTTCTGAAGACCAAAATAATTTACTTCCCAAAAATCCAAAATATCGAAGATATATAAAGGATTTAAAACCCAAAAAGATTAAAAATTCCTGTCGCCGATTGTGGACACATATGCTTGTAACTTGTGATGGCTACGTTGTTCACTGCTGTATGGACAAAAATAAAAAATATTCTATCGCTAAAATTGACAGTAAGTTAGAGAATGATTTTTGGAAATTAGAAAGTAGAAAATCTTTTCAACAAAGGGTCTTAAAAAACAAATCACAAATAGATATTTGCCAAAACTGCGGATTGTAAGTTATCTGCAAATATTTTTCAATTCTGGAATTGTAATTTCTAATCCCATATTTTCGGCATCTTTTATATCCTTGCAACCAAGTTCAATGTTGTTGTTTTGAATATAAAAAACTCCTCTGTTGAAACGATATTTCGGTTCTTGTGGCGATAATTCCACAGCTTTATTATGGTCGCCAATGGCTGAATTGTCGCCCAAAACTGCCTTTGCTATGGCTCTGTTAGAATAGGCATCAGCATATTCTGATTTCAGCGAAATGGCATTGTTTAAATCCGAAATTGCATCTTGAAAATTTCCAGTTGCAATGTTTATTACAGCCCTATTGTTGTAAGCGTATGCGTTATCGCTATATATTTCAATGGAGCTGTTAAAATCGGCTTTCGCTTCGACTAATTTGCCAATATTGTAGAAAGCGGTTCCGCGGTTGTTATAGGCAACGTAGCTGTCTGGATATTTGCTGATTACATCGCTATAAACAGAAAATGGTGTTCTGAAAGTTTCAACTCTTTTTATACTAATTACACTTAAAGTTAAGATGTACAAAACAACAACACTTGTATAAACACTACTTTTTTTAATTAGTTTTTTCATTAGAATATTTATGCTCAAGGCTAATCCTGGTAGAGCTGCATACATATAATGGTCGTTCATCACTCCGTATGAGTTTGGGAAAATTTGGAGCATTAGTACAATAGAAATTATGAAAAACAGAAGTCCAAATTGCCACAATTCTCTTTTTTTAACAAATGCTATAAGAGCATAAATTCCCAATCCACCTCCCAAAAGCACCGAAATATAGGCAATCAAAGGCACACCACTTAGTGGATATGGGTGGATTAAAGATAGCTTAAAAGGAAAAATTGCATTGATTATGTAATTTACAAAACCGAAAAATGCGTAAATAATTCTTTCAGCAATGGGTGTTTCCATCACCTCCCTACTGATATGAAATTCGGGTGATTTTTGTTTTACAAGAATGGCAATGGTAATTATTCCAAAAATTACACTTAAAACAAAAAATGGAATTTTCTCTAAGATTAGTTTTCTACTAAATATCTTCCTTTTATAGAGATAATCTGTGGCAATCAGCAGAAATGGAAATAACAGTCCTTGAGTCTTTGAAAATAGGGAAAGAGTGAAAAATAAAATTGAAATACTTAGATACTTTCCACTCTCTTTTGAATTTATATATTTTAAATAGACAAAATAGCTTGCAAACAAAAACAGTGTATATAAAACATCGCGTCTGCCTGCGGCGTAGGCAACAACTTCTGCCTGAACGGGATGTATGGCAAAAATTAAGCTTACCCAAAAAGCAATGGACAAATTGTTCGATAGTTTTTTGATAATGAAAAAGCAAAGAACAACACTTATTAAATGTAAAAGTAGATTTGTAATCAAGTATCCCTTGGGCGAAAGTCCCGAAAAATGTTCATTTATGGAGAGACTCAAAGCTGTTAGCGGTACATACATTCTGTGGTATTCACCTTCAAGAAATGAGTGTTTTATATTTGAAACACTAAGTTTTAAATATGGATTTTGAGTAATATATACTTCATCGTCCCAACCTACAAATGTGTTGTTTTTAACTCCTATAAAGACTATTATTGTAGTAATTATAATAATCAATAAGGCACGATTTGTATTCAGAAAAGGCTTCTTGTTTTTATTCACTGATTGATAATTTTCTCAAAAGTATAAATTAATCTCTAAACTCAGTAATCGATATTGAAAACTCTTTTTTAAACAATAATAGCGACTTTTTAGTCGCTATTATTGTTTAAAAATCTTATAGAGTCTCCCTAATTTTAGTTTCCAACTCCTCAAGTAGTTCGGGATTGTCTAAGATAATATCCTTAACGGCATCTCTTCCTTGTCCAAGTCGAGTTTCGCCATAGGAGTACCATGAGCCACTTTTCTTAATAATATCTTTTTCAACTCCAATATCTATAATTTCACCAACTTTGGAAATTCCCAAGCCAAAAACAATGTCAAATTCGGCAGTTTTGAATGGAGGAGCCACTTTGTTTTTAATAACCTTCACTCTAACCCTGTTTCCTGTGGGGTCGTCGCCAGTTTTTATTTGGCTAATTCTTCTAATATCCAATCTCACTGAAGAGTAGAATTTTAGAGCATTACCACCGGTTGTAGTTTCTGGGTTTCCGAACATTACACCAATTTTTTCGCGTAATTGGTTAATGAAAATACAGCAACATCCAGTTTTGCTAATTGTGGCAGTAAGTTTACGAAGTGCTTGCGACATCAGTCGGGCTTGCAGACCCATTTTAGAGTCGCCCATTTCGCCTTCAATTTCGCTTTTTGGCGTAAGTGCTGCCACAGAGTCTATCACTATGATGTCGATAGCACCAGAGCGTATAAGGTTTTCGGTAATTTCCAAAGCTTGCTCGCCGTGGTCGGGTTGCGAAACCAAAAGGTCGGAAACATTGATTCCCAATTTTTCGGCATAAAATCTGTCAAAGGCGTGTTCGGCATCTATGAAAGCTGCAATACCGCCTGCTTTTTGGGCTTCGGCTATTGCGTGCAGTGCCAAAGTGGTTTTTCCAGACGACTCTGGTCCATATATTTCAACCACTCTACCGCGTGGAAACCCGCCAACACCAAGTGCTACGTCCAAACTTATGGAACCAGTGGAGATGGCATCCATTTTTTCAACAGGCTCATCGCCCAATTTCATAATGGAACCTTTACCATAGGTTTTATCAAGTTTATCAATGGTTAGCTGCAAAGCTTTGAGCTTTTCTTGCTTAATTTTGTCTGTTTCTTTACTCATAATTCTCTATTTATATGATTCTAAAATCTGTTCTGCGTGGGCTTTCGTTTTAACTTTGTCAAAAATCTTTTCGATATTGCCATTTTCATCAATTACAAAAGTAGTTCTTTTTGTTCCAAGAAACGTTCTGCCCATAAATTTTTTTTCACCCCAAACTCCATAATCATTTACAATTTTTTTCTCAGTGTCGGGTAGGAGCGGAAAAGGGAGTGAGTGTTTGTCCGAAAATTTTTGATGCGAAGCTTCACTATCTATGCTAATTCCAATAATTTCAAATCCAGCCTTTTGTAATATAGAATAATTGTCTCTCAAATTGCACGCTTGAGCCGTACAGCCGGGCGTATTATCTTTTGGATAGAAGAAAATAATAAGTTTTTTTCCTAAGTAATCAGATAGTTTTATTTCGTTTCCAAATTGGTCAATTCCCACAATTTCGGGTGCTTTTTTGTCTATTTCTATATTGTTCATTTTTCAATTATTTAGTTTTAATACTTTTGTTATAATAGTCGCAAGTCTCTGTTAATCCGCATTTTGAGCAAGATGGGTTTTTTGCTTTGCAAATATATCTGCCGTGCAAAATAAGCCAATGATGAGCAATAGCCCACTTCTCTTCGGGAATATATTTATTTAAGACTTTTTCGGTTTCCAAAGGGTTTTTTGAATTTTTTGTGAGTCCAATTCGATTTGCCACTCTGAAAACGTGGGTGTCAACGGCAATAGCTGGCGTGTCGAAGGCTACAGATGCCACCACATTGGCAGTTTTTCTGCCCACACCGGGCAAAGTTTGAAGCTTGTCTATGGTATCGGGAATTTCGCCATTGAAGTCGTTTACAACTTTCTGAGCCATGCCCAGCAGGCTTTTGGCTTTGTTGTTGGGATATGAGCACGATTTTATAAACATAAAAATATCTTCAACTTTGGCATCAGCAAGTGAATAGATATCAGGATATTGCTCAAAAAGTGGAGGTGTGATAATGTTTACTCTTTTGTCGGTACACTGAGCCGATAGAATAACGGCAACAATGAGTTCATAAGTGCTATTGTAGTCCAATTCTGTTTCGGCTACAGGCATGTTTTTTTCAAAATAATCTATAATAAAAGCGTATTTTTCTTTAAGTCTTTTGGACATTTTTTTGTTTTATTAGTTCAAAACAAATTTAGGAAATAAAATTTGATTTGAAGAAGAATAGAACAATTATTTTTTCCAAGGCTTGATTATAAAGTTATGCGAAACAATAGAACTTCTATCTCTTTTTGTTTTTAGATTTGTAGCCCTTCAAATAGTCTATATCGTAGGCTGGTGTTGGCTTTTCATCTTCCAATAAGACCTTAGAAACTTGGATATCCTTTGAGAGTTCTTCAATATCTATAATTCTCTTGATATATCCTTCAATAATTTCGAAAAACTCCACTTCGTTTTCGCCAATAAGCAAAATGTTTATTCCCTCTTTCATGGCTCTGCCAGTACGACCAGAGCGGTGGATAAAGTCGCCAGGTATTTCAGGGATGTTAAACTGAATTACGTGCGAAATATCGTCAATGTCGATGCCGCGAGCCACAACATCTGTGGCAATCAAAATTCTAACTTCACCTTCGCTAAACTTTCTAATGGCTGCCAATCGCTGATTTTGAGATTTGTTGGAGTGAATAACAGTGACTTGATCTTTGAAGTTTTTCTCCAATGCATGGCTTATTAAGTCGGCATGTTTTTTTGTAGGTGCAAAAAGTAGAACTTTTTCGTACTCATCTTTTTTAAGTTCTACATTTAGGAAATTTATTTTTGTGTTGAAATTGTGGGCATAAACAGCTCTTTGCGTAATTTGTTCTAAAGGTGTACCCGATGGTGCAATTTCCACTTTTTTAGCACTTTTGAAAAAACGCACCACAAATTCGTCAATCTCTTCTGATAAAGTAGCCGAAAACATTAAGCTTTGAATTTTATCTGGTACCGTTTCCAAAATTGAAGTTATTTGAGGTCTAAATCCCAAACTCAACATTTCGTCAACTTCGTCTATCACAATGATTTTTAGTTCTTTAGTTCGCATAACGCCAGCCATTATCAGGTCGTAAATTCTTCCCGGAGTGGCAATAATAATGTCGCTACCAGCAAAAACTGCATCTTTGTCGCGTTGAATATTTCTGCCACCATAAACGGCTACCGTGCGGACAGATATGTATTTTGCAGCTTTTCGAATCTCCTTTTCAACTTGCAAAACCAATTCGCGAGTGGGTACTAAAACCAAAACTCGTGCATGACGTTGTTTTGAGAATTTTAAATTTTGAAGAATTGGCAAAACATAAGCCATAGTTTTGCCAGTACCAGTTTGAGCAACACCGACAAGGTCTTTCCCTGCCGCAATGTGCGAAAAACATTGGTGTTGAATTGGAGTAGCTTCGTCAAATTCTAAATCTGATAAAGCATTTATCAACTCTTTTCTGAGTTTTAAATCTTGAAAGCTAAGTGTTTTATCCATAATGTTTTGCAAAAATAATAAAAAATATCCGACTTGGATTTTTCTGCTACACTAAGTGCAAATTGCCAAACATTTTGTATATTTGTAAGATAATATCGATTTATGAAAAAGTCAGCCTTTATAATCCTATTTTTAAGCTTTTTGTTTTGTGCTAATGCCCAGCAGTTTGGCGTAGGAGCATCTGCGATTTATAATTTTCAGTCGGAAGGTTTTGGCTTTGGCTTTCGTGGCAATTTGATGCCTAATACTAGTTTTTCTTTAGTCCCTCAATTTTCGTTTTATCCGTCATTCAACAAGGTTAATGAGTGGATTTTGGGTTTGGGAGCTGAGTTTAAAATTGTAAAAACTCCTCAGTTTTTTGTTTATGGTCTTGCTCATGCAGGATACAATTCATGGAAAAATTTTGATGAATCGCCCATGGAAAATGCTAAAAAAAATAATTGGAATCTGGAAGTGGGTGGCGGAATCTCTACTTGGCATTGTTTGCGTCCGTTTTTGGAATGGCGTTACAATGTAAAATTTATGGAATCGCCAGTGCAATTGGGTGTAATATATGTTTTTAATTGTAAGTCGGGGGCTTATCAGCGTGGTGGAGCCAGTTCTGGACGTGGTGGCTGGAGCGTGTTTGGGTCGCGCCGTCGCAGTGGAAGTTGCCCTGCCTATGGAAATTAATTTTTTAACCTAAAAACAAAACCGATGAAAATATTTAGAATTTCAATTGTGCTTTTAGTAAGTATTTCACTTTTTTCATGTAAAAAAGATAGAATTCAAAAGTCGAAAAAAGAGTATGAAAATATTTCTACTTACTTAGATTTAAAAAAACAGCAAGAACAAGTTTTTGTCATCGATACATTGGGTGAAACCCCTATAATAGGTAATTTAGGAACCAAAATTTTGATTTCTAAAGATTGCTTGATGAGGCAAAATGGCGATTCGGTTTACTTTCCATACATGATTAAACTTGTAGAGCTATATTCGCCCAAGGATATGATTTATCACCAAATGCCTTCGGTTTCGTCTCAAGGAGTTTTGCAAACCGATGGTGAAATTCGTCTTCGAGCTTTTAAGGGTAATGAAGAACTTTTGTTGCGACCCGATCCTTGCCAGTGTGAGGTGCATCTGCCCAATGAAAACCCCAAAACATACATGAGAGTGTTTTATGGTTTCGAAAATAATGGAATTCCCAATTGGACATCAAATCTTCAAGATTTTGGCATTATTTCAAGTTTAAGTCCATTTTTTGAGACTATTGATTCTGGCTACAAAGGTCATTTGGCACGCCTTGGTTGGTTTGCTTGCGATGCACCCATTGCCAGTGATAATGGTGCACAACTAACTTTCACTTCCACAACTGACGAACTAGAAAATATTGGAATTTTTATTTATTTGAATGGAACAAATAGTTTAATTCAAGTTTATAATATGGAATCTATAATTTTACCGCTTGGTTATAATGCTAAAATTATTTGCTTGGGTATTGATTCGGAAAATAGACTATATCAGTTTTATAAAGAGTTGATTATTAGTCAGTCGGAGGAAGTTGATGTTGAAATGACAGAGATTTCAGAAACTGCATTGGAAAGTCTATTATCCAATTTATAATATTGTAAATCGATTTTAATTTAAAGAATAAGAAAATGAGAAAAGTATTTAGAGTTTTTAGTTTAACATTTTTAGCTTTGTCTATTTCGCTAAGCTCTTGTAAGCCTAAAACGCAAGATGAAACGGCTACTGATTTTAACGATTTTAAATTTTTAGAATATAGCATAGAGGAGATGCATCAAGGTTTTGTAGATGGCGACTTTACTGTGGAAGAGGTTGTGCAAGCCTATTTGGATAGGATAGAAGCCTTAGATAAAAATGGTCCAAATCTGAACTCCTTTATTTGCTTAAACCCTGATGTCTTGGAAGATGCCAGAGCCTTGGATAAAGAGTTGAAAGAGGGCAAGGTGCGTGGTCCTTTGCATGGCATTCCTGTAACACTAAAAGATAATATCGATGCTAAAGGTATGCCCACAACGGCAGGCTCAAGAGCTTTGGAAAATTCATATCCTTTGGACGATAGTTTTGTGGCTAAAAAACTTCGCGATGCAGGTGCTATAATCCTTGGAAAAGTTAGCCTTAGCGAATGGGCAAATTTCAGGGGTTCGCTCTCCAGTAGTGGTTGGGGTGGAGTTATTGGTCAAACAAAAAACCCTTATTTTTTAGATAGAAATCCTTGCGGTTCCAGCTCTGGTTCAGGGGTGGCTGTATCGGCAAACCTTTGTATGTTATCCATTGGCACAGAAACAAATGGCTCCATTGTTTGCCCGTCGCATGCCAACGGAGTTGTGGGAATTAAGCCCACTGTGGGACTTATCAGTCGCCGCGGTGTTGTTCCCATTGCATCCACTATGGACTCACCCGGTCCAATGGGTAGAAGTGTTGCCGATGTGGCAATAGGTTTGGGAATACTTGCAGGTGTTGATATTGATGATGAAAAGACCTCTTTTGCTGAAGGAAAAATTCTTACCGACTACACAAGCTTCTTAAATATTGATGGACTAAAGGGTAAAAGAATTGGATTTTTCACAAAGCCTATGGGGGTACACTTTAAGGTTGATGAATTGATGAGTAAGACCATTGAACTGCTTAAAAATGAGGGAGTTGAAATTATTGAAATAGATGAAATTAGCATTCCCGAAACAGCTGCTAGTGCCTTTGAGGTGATGCTTTATGAATATAAAGATGGGTTAAATAAATATTTCGCCAGCTTAGGTCCCGATGCTCCTATAAAGAATTTGGAAGAACTAATAGAGTTCAATAAAAATGATGAAATTGAGTTGGAGTTCTACAACCAAGCATATCTGGAAATGGCTCAAGCAAAAGGCGACTTAGATTCGCCCGAATATAAAAAAGCACTTGCAGCTATGATTAAGCAGAGCAGGGAAGAGGGCATTGACAAAATTATGGACAAGCACAATTTAGATGCCATTGTTGCACCTACCGGAAGCCCCGCATGGAAAACCGATTGGACCAATGGCGACAGTTATCATATAGGCTCATCATCGCCATCGGCACAAGCTGGATATCCCATTATATCATTACCCATGGGCGTAATTGAAGACTTGCCAGTAGGAGTTTCCTTTTTTGGAAGAGCATGGAGTGAAGGTGTTTTAATTGAAATAGCCTACGCCTTCGAGCAAAAAACTAAACAGAGGATAGTACCAAAGTTTATTGCAAATTAATCAATGTTGATATTCAAAAACTCGCTCCTTAAATTTGTCGTTTTTTGAGCGAGTTTTTTGTTGCCAGCTTGTCATCTCTCATCTCTAAATCAAGAATATTTCTCCAAATGTTCAAGTTTTTTTCTGTCAAGGATACTAATGTCTTTTCCTTCCAATGAAATTATTTCTTCTTTTTCAAATTCTTTCAGAAATTTGATGGCACTTTCGGTGGCAATGGAGGCGAAGTTTGCCAAATCTTGGCGACTTAGTTCAGGGAAAATTTTTATATCCGAAAATTTGTCGCTACTCAAATATAGTAGTGCCGAGGCCAATTTACCACGCATCTGACGGGTGGTGAGATTGTGTATTATACTCAAATATTGTTTCTCTTTTCTAAAATTGCGACTGGTAATTCTCATGGCAAACTTCGGATTGCTCAACAAAACTTCTTGCATAATCTCTTTGTCAATCATGCACAAACTAGCATTGCCCACAGCTACAGCAGAATAACTATATTTATCTTCTCCAAAAATTGTCGAAAAAGCTAGAAAATCGCCCTCGCGATGCAAAAATAGATTCAATTGTTTATCGCTGCCTGTTTGCAAATATGTCCGCACCAAACCACCTACAATCAGTAAAACGTGAGACGAAAATGCATCTTGTTTAAAAATTGTTTCGCCAGCCAAATACTCAACCCGAGTCTTGTTTTTGTTGATAATTTCTAACTCTTGCGGTGTTAAATCCAAAAAGCAAGAGACCAAATTCTCCAGTTCATCTGAAAAGTTTTTTGAAGTACTCATAAGCTATTTATTACATTTCAAAAGTAGTACAAATTTTCAATATCGACAAATGTCAGTTAAAAAGCTGAATTATGTCAGCTCCATTTTCTTGCAGATTCTCAACACTGACTGTAATTTTGCATCATCAAATTTTAATTATTAAAACAAATAAAAAAGAAAATCATGAAGTACTTACAAACAGCCGTAGAAGAGATAGAAACTGCCCAGCAGTTGGAAAAAATAATTAGCGAAAACGAAAATGTAATGGTTTGCTGTGGTCGTATGGGACCAATGTGTATTCCTGTTTATGATATCATGGAAGAGTTGGAAGAAGAGCGTCCAAATATAAAATTCTATTCCATGGCTTTTGATACGCCAGAGGCTGCGGTAATTAGAAATGCTCCTGAATGTCAGGGTTTTATGGGCTTGCCATTTACAATGTATTATAAAAACGGAAAAGTAGCAAAAGCTACAACAAGCATACAATCTAGAAAACAAATTACAGATATTTTAGATGAGCATTTTGCGTAATATAACATAACAATGTTTTGATTTAGTGCTGTTTAGCCGTTTCAAAACATGAAAACTTAATGGGAGAACAATATGGAAAAAATATATGATGTGATGATTTTGGGTGGTGGAGCTGCAGGACTTACTGCTGGTATTTATGCTTCGAGGGCAAAATTAGATACAATAATATTAAACGAAGGAGTGGTTGGTGGTCAAGTTGTTTTGACCAACGAAATCGCCAATTATCCCGGGGTAAAGACAGTTAAAGGCTACGAACTTTCGAATATAATGCGAAAACAAGCCAAAGATTTTGGTGCCACTATTCGTACAAGTTTGAACTTGATTCGCTACAATTTAGAAGGCGAAATAAAAGAAGTTGAAAACGATGATGGAAGAGTTTTTAAGGCTAAAACTGTAATTATAGCATCGGGTGGAAAACCAAGAGCTCTGGGAATACCCGGCGAAAACGATTTTGAAGGCAGAGGCGTTTCTTATTGTGCAACCTGCGATGCCGATTTTTTCCAAGATAAAAAATTACTGGTTATTGGTGGTGGAAATTCAGCATTGGAAGAGGCTGTAACTTTAACAAAATTTGCTTCAAAAGTTACCATAATTCACCAATTCGACCATTTTCAAGCCTTCGAACATGCCATTGAAGAGGTCAAAAATAATCCTAAAATAGACTTTATTATGTCTTCCGAGCCACGTGCATATATTGGAGAAGATAGACTTGAAAAAGTTAGAATCGAAAATATGCTCAATGGCGAAATTTCGGAAATTGAAACCGATGGAGTTTTTGTATTTATCGGCTACGAGCCTAATACACTGAAAGTTAAAGATATAGTGAAACTGAACGAGAAAAATGAAATTGTTGTAGATTCCGATATGAAAACAGATATTCCTGGAGTTTTTGCGGCAGGCGACTGTATTGCCAAAAAATATAGACAGGTAACAACTGCCGTTGCAGAGGGAACTATCGCTGCCTTGAGTGCAGCAGAGTATTTGAGAAAATAGAAACTGTTTAAACTTTTCATAATATAATGTTTTAAGAGGGCTGCATTTTGTAGCCCTTTTTTTTGTTTAAAATCCCAATAAATACCAAAAAAATTCCCACTTTTATTTATTTTTCTTATTTTTGACAAATAGCTTTGTTACATGGGACTTTTTTATGCCTTAATTTTATCATTTATCTTGTGGGTTGTTGTTCGCAATCACTCATTTTTTCGCCTTGACGGAATCAGAAACGAAGCCATGCGAAAGGTGTTTTTGTTAAAACTATTTGCTGCATTTTGTTTCTATGCAGTTTATACATATTACTACACAGATCGTTCTACATCAGATATTTATAAGTATTTTGATGATGCTACTATAATGTATAATGCACT
>JAAYKF010000105.1 GCA_012522535.1 Bacteroidales bacterium | reverse complement strand
TGTTTTATTATTTTACAATGGTAAGTGCCGACGGTCTAAATATATAGAACATTTGATTAAAGCGAAAATTGAGCTATAATATTTTTTCAATAGGTATAATTAAGTCTTTACTTTTAAATTTAAAATTTATCACTATGAGAGTATTTAAAAAAACAATTATTGTTCTTTTAGTAGGAGCAGTATTGGTCTCTTTCCTCGATTCTTGTAAGAAAGGCGAAGATGACCCAGCAATTAGTTTGAAATCCAGAACAGCCCGTTTAAAAGGTGAATGGGAGCTGGTATCGGGTGTTGGGAGTTTCGTAAATCCCAATTATACCTACACTGTAACGTATAGCGGTACAACCGCCACAACAACGATAGGCTCGAGTAGCACCACAAGACCATATTCGGAAAGACATGAATTTGGAAAAAACAATGCTTATAAATATACACTCTCCGATGATAATGATATGACTTTTACTGAAGGTTTTTGGACATTTATTGGTGGATATGATGATTATTCTAAAAAAGAGATGGTTTTAGTTAGAACAAAGTTTGAATCTGTAACATCAACTTATAACAACTATTCAACTACCTATACTGAAGATGAGATGCCCAGCGAGGTAATTCGTTTCAAAAGATTGTCTAGCAAAGAGTGTATAATCGAATATGATGGTACAACAACCTACGATTCAAATATATACAGATATAATATTGAAAAAACTTTCAAAAAGAAATAAGAATTGAAAAATATCGTTAAAATATTTAATATGAAAAAGATAAATAAAATTATAATGCTTGTTTTTGCTTTGGCATTAATAGCAACAAGTTTCCAATCTTGTAAAAAAGGTGAAGAAGACCCAGCACTAAGCCTCAGATCGCGTACAGCTCGATTGAAAGGAAAATGGGAGTTGGTTTCTGGACTCGATACCTACACAGGTTCATCATATTCATACACCGTAAGTTATAATGGCAGTACAGCTACATATAGCGAAGATGGAAGTACGGATACTGAAGTTTACAGAGAAACCCTTGAGTTTAAAAAAGATAATGAATTTTCAGGAGAAATTGTAAGCGGTAGCGAAATGCTTAGATATGATGGATATTGGACCTTTGCTGGTGCCTATGACGACTATTCTAAGAAAGAAATTGTGGTTATTAGAATAAAATCATACAGAGATTCCGAAGATTCTGAAACATATAGCGGCGACGAAATGCCCGTTGTTACATTAAGATTAAAACGTTTGGCAAACAAAGAAATGATTGTCGAAACAAAGGGGCAAAGCACCTCTGGAAGTAATATTTCAAGCTATAATTCATTGAAAACTTATAACAAGAAGTAAGCTAAGTTGATAAAAATACAGCTAATTTTCTACTAAAAATTAGCTGTATTTTTATTGTAATGTAAGCTTACATCAGCTTTTTTAACTCTTCAAAAGCCTTGTCATAGTTGGGATGTTCGGCTATTTCAGAAACATACTCAACATATTTAATTGTGTCATCTTTGTCAACGATAATAATACCACGACTTAGCAGCCTTAGTTCATCAACCACAAAACCATATTTCTTTCCAAAATCTAAATCTTTATGGTCCGATACAGTTTTGATTTTGTCAATTCCTGCTGCTCCGCAATATCTGCCAAGAGCAAAAGGTAAATCCACCGAAATTGTTATAATTTCAACATCATTAAAACTTGCGGCTTCCTTGTTAAATCTGCGTGTTTGAGCATCGCAAATTCCTGTATCGATGGAGGGAACCACCGAAATAACTCTAAGTTTTCCCTTTGTATCAGAAAATTTGAAAGGACTTAAATCCTTATTTATAGCAGTGAAGTCGGGAGCTATATTGCCAACTTTCGTTAGTGGTCCCGAAAGCGTAAGTGGGTTGCCACCAAATGTAATCATTCCTTTATGTTTTTCCATAATTTTATCTGTTTAAATTTATAACACAATAACACTATGGAGTTTTTTTTGTTCAATAGAACTGCTATTTGTGAACTTTGCCACGACTGTATGAGGCAAAAATTCCCACCACACACAATATGGTGAAAATCCCAAAAATAATTTGCATACTGTGGTTAAAACTCAAATATACCTCTGGAGTAATTTTAACTTTTCCCATCACAAGCGAAAAAATCAACATGGCAATTCCCATGCTAAACATTTGTCCAGTAATACGCATCGTTCCTAAAATAGAAGAGGCTATGCCGTAGGATTTTTTCTCCACCGAACTCATCACAGCATTGGTGTTGGGAGAGGAGAAGAGGGCAAAACCAAATCCAAGAATAATTAAATAAATAACAATTGCATAGAGCGAAGTTTCGGGGCTTACAAAGGATAATAATCCAAGTCCCAAACTAACAATCAACATTCCCAATGATGCTACAAGTCGAGGTTCGGTTTTGTCGGAAACACGTCCAGCCAAAGGCGAAAATATTGCCATAACAATAGGCTGCGAAACCAATATCAATCCCGCTTGTTGAGCCTCAAGTCCTTTCACATATTGCAAATATAAACTCAAAAGAAATGTTACTGCAAAAGTGGCACTATAATTTATAAAAGCAGCCAAATTGGAAAGTGCAAAAACTCTATTATTAGAGAATAGTTTTAAATCTATCAATGGAAATCTAATTCGATTTTGGATGTTTACAAAAAGTACTATTCCCAAAATTCCAAAAATCAATAAAATATATCCCGAACTGTCTGGTAGTTTACTCATGCCTATCATTAGTGCTATCAGCGATAGCGACAAAATTATGCTTCCCCAAATGTCAAATTTCTCACCCTTGGCTTCAGCCCATTCGCCTTTCAAGAGTTTTAATACCAAATATATCAAAACCAAACCAGCAGGAACGTTTACCCAAAATATGGAACGCCAACCCAAATAGTTTGTCAAAATTCCACCCAAGAATGGTCCCATTGATAAACCCAAATATGTGGCAGCAACGCTAATACCAAAGGCTCTACCTCGGTCGCCATCTGTGAAAACCGACGATAATATTGCCATACTGGTGCTGAAAATCATAGCACTTCCAATGCCTTGAACTACCCTAAAAATAATCAATGATTCCGAAGAAAAAGCAAGGGCACTCAAAGCCGAACTGAGGGTGAAAACGCTAATTCCGAAGGTGTAGATTTTCTTACGACCATACAAATCTGCCAGCCTGCCAAAAGGTACTAAAAATACGGCAGCCGTAAGTAAGTATGCTGTGGCTACCCAGCTCAAAGTGAGTGCGTCCATGGAGAAGGTTTTTTCAATATCGGGCAAAGCAATATTTATGGATGAACCCATAAAAGCACTGATAAATGAGCTTACAGTGGCAATAATAAGTGCAGATTTTTTGTTGGTTTTCATGTCGTAAATTAGATCTGATTTATATCAAGAAGTGGGCAAAGATAGCCCTTTTAATACAAATATGCTGTGGAATAGCTATTGCGAAATGAATAATATAATCAATAATGTAGATATGGAGATAAATAGCCAAAGCAAAACCCCTTGAATTAAAGGTTTTATACCCACAGACTTAATCATATTTCGGCTCAATCCCGAGCCTATAATAAATAAGCTTAGAGTTAGACCCTTTTTAGATGCCATCACAATATATGGACTAATTTGGGAAATGCCTGAAACATAGGAGTTTGCAATTATAGCTAAGATAAAAAATCCGATAAAGTATGGAATTTTAATTTTCACATCTTTATTCTTGAAAATTAGTGTGCTAAAAAGCGAAAGTGGTATAATCCAAAGGGCTCGGGTAAGTTTTACGGTAGTGGCAATTTCTAAAGCAGTGTCGCCATATTTTGAGGCTGCCCCCACCACCGAACTGGTGTCGTGAATGGCGATGGCACTCCAATAGCCAAAATTAATTTCGCTTAGATTGAAAAAATATCCGATGCTGGGAAAAATAAACAGTGCCACCGCATTTAGCACAAAAACTATTCCCAATGATACACTCATTTGCTTTTCGTCGGCTCTTATAACTGGCGAAATTGCAGCAATGGCACTACCTCCACAAATAGCTGTACCACAAGATATTAGATATGATGTTCCTTTGTCTATTTTTAGCAATTTACCAATCCAATATCCCACCAACAGGGTGAAAAATATAGAAATTATGGTGAAAACAAATCCATCTTTTCCAGCCTGTATTGCCGTGTCCATATTCATGCCAAAACCAAGACCAACAACCGAAGCTTGAAGGATTAGGCTACTGGCTCTTTTCCTATATTTCTCGAAGGGAAAGACAAATATTTGAGCAAAAACAATGCCCATAAAAAGTGCTATGGCAGGCGATACAAAGGGACTTAAGCATAAAATAATGCTCAAGAACAAAGCTGTTGTAGATAGATTTTTGTTTTGTACCATAAATTATAAATATCTCGCAATTTGCGAAAAAAAAGGCACAAATCAAGCTTTTTAACTCAAATTTTGGATTTATAATATTTGAAGAAATATTTTATAAAACGCTATTTACAAGATTTTCATTCTGGATATATTCTTCAACCAATGTAATAACATTTTTATGATTTACATCCCTTAAATATTTGTTGTTTATGCTCACTGCAGAGCACGATTTGCACTTGCCTAAACATTCGGTACTATCCACAGTTATTAGCTTATTTTGGGAAGTTTGTCCAGCTTGGGGAATATTATAATGTGCCAAAAGTTTTTTCAAAATCAAGTCCGACTCTTTTTTATCACATTTATACGATTTACAAACTCTAATAATATATTTTCCCCTTGGTTGGAGTGAAAACATATTATAAAAGCTAATTGTACCTAATATTTCCACAACGGGAATTTTTGTGTAGAGTGAAATTTGTGCAATGGCTTCTCCAGGGATATATTGCTCTGGGTGCATGTTTTGAATGCGATGCAACATATCTCCCAAATTGTCTCTATTGGGCGAAAACTCCTTTATGCATTGAATTATTTGATCAAAATCCATATAAATTTACTCTTAGTTCGAAAAACTATTGGGTAAATATATCAACAATAATCAAATAAAAAAATAAATTCAATAAAAACTAAGAAAATTTAATCAAAAAAGTCGCTATAATCTGGCAATCCGATTTTTGAACGTTTAAATTCTTTAGGCGTTATAGTATATCTTATCTGTATTCCAAAATAGTCGCCAACGGTTTTTATATCCAAATTATTTATGCTTCTATTTCTCTCTTTGTGATAATAGCTCAACTTTGTAACATACATTTCCGAGAAAAGATGATAAACTGGTCCAATGTAAAAATATCCATGTTCTTTGGTTCTATATTCAAAGCCAAAACCGCCTTTAAAAGTGGGGTAGATAGGAGCTTTACGAAATGACATATGTTCAAAAGAATATTGTAAAACTCCCTGCTGGTCCCTCTCCGAATGTCTTTTATACAAATTGCTGGGAATAAGCTGAAGCGAAACTCCCAACGAGTGTCCCATGTATAGCTTGTCTAAAAGTCTAATATTATATGTAACGGTAAAGGGAATTTCAAAATTGTCGGCATTTATATAAAAGCCCTCCTCAAAATCGCCATCAAGCATTGAGATTTTAAAATCGCGCGAAACATAATTTATGCCCGTTTCTAAGGAGAAATATGGTGATATTCCCACCATAACATGGGTGCCAAGAGTGTAGCCGCTAAGGGGCTTTGAAGTAAATATTGCACCTTCTCTGTATATCTCGCTGGAACTAATTCGGAACATTTTAAGTGGAATAATAGGCTCCACAAATATACCAAAACCAGCCACATTCTTTTGAGCAAAAACGCTGATATTAAGCAAAAAGAAGATGAATAAAACTACTCTTTTCATGATTAAATTGATACTTGAAAATCTCTTAAAGCATCGTTTAGAGATGTTTTTTTGTCTGTTGATTCTTTACGTTTTCCAATAATTAAAGCACAAGGAACATTGTATATGCCAGCTGCAAATTCCTTGGGTATAGATCCAGGAATGACCACCGAACGCTCGGGGATAATTCCTTTATACTCAATGGGTTCTGTGCCGCTAATATCGATAATTCTGGTAGATGCCGTTAGCACAACATTGGCTCCCAAAACGGCCTCTTTTTTCACGTGAACACCCTCAACAACAATGCATCTTGAGCCAATAAAACAGCCATCCTCAATAATAACTGGCGATGCCTGAACTGGTTCTAAAACGCCACCAATTCCAACTCCGCCACTTAGGTGTACATCTTTGCCAATTTGTGCACAAGAGCCAACCGTAGCCCATGTGTCAACCATGGTGCCACTATCCACATAGGCTCCAATATTGACATACGATGGCATCATCACCACCCCAGATGCCAAGTGTGCTCCATATCTGGCAATGGCGTGGGGGACAACACGAACCCCAAGTTCAGAATAGGATTTTTTTAGAGCTATTTTGTCATGAAATTCAAATGGACCAACCTCAATGG
Organism: Bacteroidales bacterium; assembly: GCA_012522535.1. Classification (GTDB taxonomy): domain Bacteria; phylum Bacteroidota; class Bacteroidia; order Bacteroidales; family WCHB1-69; genus JAAYKF01. Next base: position 13,660 of record JAAYKF010000105.1, on the reverse strand, counting down.
TCTCCATTTCACAAATGGGGAAATAGAGTATTACAGCCTTTTTAATCCACTGATTTACAATCCATTCATCATTTTGTTTTTCAGCAACCCTAATTTCACCTTTGTCCAATTTCTCTACTACAAGTTTTATGGCATCTTGTGTTTTTTGACTCTTTAAAAGCTCACGGTTTTCCCAAGCCTCTTCAATTATATTTATTAAAATTTCTTTTTCCATTTTTACATTTTTTCTGGTACATCAATTCCCAATATCCACATTCCATTTTTAATTATCATTGCAGCCATGCTACTCAATTTCAATCTGAACGAAAGTAAATCTTTTTCACTCTCTCTTAAAATTGGAATTTGATGATAAAACTGATTGAATTTCTTAGCAAATTCGTAGGTGTAATTGGCTATCAGTGCAGGACTGTAGTTTTTTGCAGCTTCGGCAACTATTTCTGGATATTGAAAAATAGTATTTAAAAATTCAGTTTCAATTTTGCTAATATTGCTAACGCCTTTTAGTTCCGAAAAGTCTATGTTTTCATCTTTAGCTCTTCTCAAAATGGAGCTAATTCTGGCATGTGTATATTGAATAAATGATGCCGTATTGCCATTGAAATCTATGGACTGTTTGGGGTCAAACATCATATTCTTCTTGGGGTCAACCTTCAGAATAAAATATTTCAAGGCTCCCAAACCAATCATTTCATATAGTTTGTGGGCTTCTTCAGACTCAAAGTCTTCAATTTTGCCCAACTCCATTGTCGTTTCCTTTGCCAAAGCAATCATGTCGCTCATCAAGTCATCGGCATCAACAACAGTTCCCTCTCTGGACTTCATTTTGCCCGATGGCAGTTCCACCATTCCGTATGACATATGGTAAATCCCTTCGCCCCAGTCGAAGCCAAGTTTTTTATGCAAAATAAGCTTCAAAACATCAAAGTGATAATTTTGCTCATTGCCCACAACATAAACCATTTTGTCGGCATTAAACTCTTCGGCTCTCAGTTTAGCCGTGCCCAAATCTTGTGTCATATAAACAGATGTACCATCGCTACGGAGTAGAAGTTTTTCGTCCAAGCCCTCATCTGTCAAATCGCACCAAATGGACTTGTCTTCACGCTGTGTGAAAATCCCTTTTTGAAAAGCATCTTCCACAATGGCTCTACCCAACTCGTATGTTTCCGACTCATAATATATTTTGTCAAATTCAATTCCAAGCTGTTTGTATGTAACATCAAAACCGTCATAAACCCATTGGTTCATCTTTTTCCAAAGTTCAACAGTTTCTTTATCTCCGGCTTCCCACTGGCGTAGCAGCTCTTGAGCTTCAAGAATTAGGGGAGCTTGTTTGCTTGCTTCCTCTTCGCTCATGCCTTTTTTTATAAGCTCTTCAATTTCTTTTTTGTACTCAACATCAAATTTTACGTAATATTTGCCAATTAAATGGTCTCCCTTCATATTGGCACTCTCTGGAGTTTCGCCATTGCCATATTTTATCCAAGCAAGCATGGATTTACAAATATGAATACCCCTGTCGTTTACCAAATTTGTTCTAATAACTTCGTAGCCATATTGTTTCAACAACCTCGAAAGCGAATAGCCCAATAAATTATTACGTATATGCCCCAAATGTAGTGGCTTATTTGTATTTGGAGATGAATATTCAAGAACTATTTTCTGGGCTTCAGTTTGAGTAAAATGACCATATTTATCATTATTGAAGTTTTTATTCAAAAAGTTGCTCCAAAATTCATTTGTATATGATAAATTCAAAAAACCTTTTACCACATTAAAATCGGCAATATTTTCGTTGTTCTCTTTTAAAAATTCTCCAATTTCATTTGCCAATGCCTCTGGCGACATCTTTATTTTTCTTAAAAGTGGAAAACAAACTAAAGTTGTATCGCCATCGAATTCTGCCTTTGTGGGCGAAAGTTGAATTTCATTATCTAAAAGTTCGGTAGAATGTTTGGAGCTTGCAAATTCCTTAATACTATTGCTTATATCTTGCTTTATATTCATCTTTTTTTTGCAAAAATACAAAAAATCAATTAGCAAAGTTCATAAATTGGCACTCAATTGGAGTATTATATATTATCATTGTATAAAATCAATCTCTTTAATTCGCTGTTTTAGGTCATTTAAAATCATAGCTGTTGCTCCCCAAACAATTTTATTGTTGATTTTCAAGCTGGGTACCTCACAATCTTTACCATCAATTTCCAAGCTCACATTTTCAATAATTCTATCGTCCATAAGTTCCTCTATGGGGAAAACAAAACACTCTTTTACCTCTTTTTGGTCAATTTTAATTTTAGGCTCATTAATATAAAATAGATATGGCTGTACTTCAAACTTCGAAATGGGGATTTTTAAAGGCGAGAGTTCACAAATAAAATCTTTTTCGCTAAGTTCTACGCCAATTTCTTCAAAAGTTTCCCTCATGGCAGTATGAAGAAGGTTTTTATCTTCAATTTCATATTTGCCCCCGGGCAGAGCAATTTGTCCGCTATGATGTCCATCGTAGCTGTTTTTTTCAATCAAAATAGAAAAAAGCTTCGATTTTTTGCGAAAAATGAGAATTGACACAGCGCTTTTTCTGTATTTTATGTCGCTAATTGCACTATTTTTGTCAGTTTTTCGGGCAAGCCTAGGAAAAAATGCATCATGGGGGTCTTTTTTGGGTTTTTGTTTTAGTTTGATTATCAGCTCTTTAGTCATTTTACGAGGTTTTTAAAATTGTTAAACTAATAATAGTACAAAAATAATTCAAAAAAGTTGTTGCCAATTAAAAAATTATTATGATATTTGCAATGGAAATTAATTAAACATATTTATCAATTAAAAACAAACAAAAATGAAAAAAGTATTAAGTTTAGTTGTTGTATTTGCAACATTGGTAGCTTTTACATCATGTAAAAAAGCTAATGGTCCTGAAGTAGTAGCAGAAAATTATCTTAAAGCTATTGCTAGCATGGATTACACAAAAGCAAAAACTATGGTAACAGAAGAATCAGTAGCTACTATCGAAATGATGGAAAGTTTAGCTGGAATGTCTGGCGAAGCTGCTGGCGTTGACATCACTGTTAAAGATATGAAATGTGACGTTAAAGAAAACGACGCAGTTTGTACTTGCACAGTTGTTAAAGGAGAAGAAGAAGAAAGCGAAACTATCAATCTTAAAAACGTTGACGGAAAATGGTTAGTTCACCAACCAAAAGAAACTCCTGATGACGACCTATTTGACTTTGACGAAGAAGAAGAAGAAATCGTTGAAGCAGAAATAGAAGAAGTTGTAGAAGATGTTATAGAATAATCTTAACCTTCTTATAGATAGCAGTGAAAAAACGTATTTTAAAAATATTGATTTTCACTGCTATTTTTTTATCACTAATAGCATTGTTCCTGTTGCGCTACGAATATAAGAGCCAGCAGGAACAATTGCATAATAAATATAGGCTTAGTTATGCCGAAATAGATTCGCTGCAAGATGGCGATATATTATTAAGACATGGTTTTGGAGTTGTAAGTGATGCAATTTCAAGAGGACTAAACGAAGAGTATGCCGTGTCGCATTGTGCAATAGTCCGAAAACCAACCCAAGATAGCATAGTTGTAATACACTCCGTTTCAAGTTCACTCTCCGATGTGGACGGTGTGCAATCCGTTGGTATAAAAAGATTTATTAGAGAGAGTAAACCCAATTCAGTTATTTTAGTCCGATTTCAGGACCCAGACGGAAAATCAAATTCGCTGCTCAGCCAAAGAGCCGACTATTATCTGCAAAAACAAGTTCCCTTCGACAACGCCTTCGATATAAAAGATAGCTCAAAATTCTACTGCACAGAGCTGTTGTGGAAATGCATTCTTGATGAATATGGAATTGATATTCTAAACGTAGATCAGCCCGATCAGCTAAATGCAAATAAATTTGGCGTATTCTGGAAATCAGAATATTTTAATGTGATTTTTAATCACCACCACAGAAAAGAATAAAGTTTTATATACTTAAATTAATTTTTACCAATTGAATTTTTTAATCGGTATTATTGTGTATATTTGGTCGTAATTTTAACCAAAAAACAATCACATGAAAAACACAATATCCACAATTATTCTTTTGTTTTTACTTGTATTTTCATCACTAAGCCTTTTTGCTCAATGGGAAGGTGCTGGTACAGAAGATAATCCTTATAAAATATACAGTGTTGAGGATTTAAACTTTATAAGCACCAATGAGGCTAACTTTAACTCATACAGTGATATTCATTTTGAATTGATGACTAACATTGACGACACTCTATATACAAAATTAGGAGAGGAGTTTTATGGATATTTTCACGGAAAAGGGCATTATATCACATTGGGTTTTAATGACTCAATTAATCTAGTAAATGAGTATAAAAATGTGTTGTTTAAAGATCTCTATGGAACTATTGATTCATTGACAGTTGAAGGAAAAGTTGATTGCTTTACTCATCTTTTTTATCATATAAAACCCAGTGGTAAGCTTCTTAATGTTATTTCTAATCTTGTTATTGAGCCTGTTATTAACGAGAACCCCAATAGTTTAGTTAAAATTGGAGTTTTTGCTGGTGGAAACGAAGGAGTAATGGAGAATTGTATTAATAATTCAAACTTAATATGCGATTATAATAGAACTACATTAGTTGGAATTTTTACTCCTTGTGGGACAAATTCTGGACATATAATTAACTGCATAAATAATGGAAATATCAAAATTTATGCCACTCCTCAATATCTTGTGTTTTGCTTTATTTTTTGTCAAATAAATTTAGGAACAATTGATAATTGTATTAACTATGGAAATATTGAGATTATTGGTGTTCCCAGCTCTTCTATAATTTCAGGTTTTGCACTCCGGAATAGAGGATATATCCAAAATTGTATAAATACAGGAAATGTAGATGCCAGAAAAAGTGATGCGGCAGGTGTTTTTGCTGCGTTTAATTCTAATATAGTGCGGAACTGTCTCAATACCGGAACTATAATTGGAAGATATGTATCTGGCTCAATTGTGGGAGTTTGTGAAGCAAATTCGATCGATACCCTTCAAGTTGTTGTTGAAAATTGTTTAAATACAAATTATGCCTACGGAGAAACGAGGGTGGGTGGTATTGTGGGAGAATTAAGACAATACAATGATACTATTCCCATAATTGTTAGAAATAATATTTCTCTCTCAAAAACCGACAAATACTCTATTTTTGGCGATAGTCTCAGCCAATCTGCTTACTATCCCATTGAAATTTTGGAAAATAATTTCTACGACAAACAAATGGTAACTCAAACTGCAAGTGCCAGTGGCGATGTTGAGGGTAAAGCAGAGGGCTTACTAACTACCGAAATGACAGGCTTTACTCTGCAATCGGTGCTTGGCGATGGTTGGAGCTATGCCGAAGGGCGTTATCCCATTCCTTTGGGTCTGGAAAATGATAGCATCTCCCTACTTGTAGCTACGCCAATCTATCTAAAATTCACCGATCAGCAAAACTACAATACAGTTGATTCTGTTTCGGCAAATTTCACCGTAGGACTTGAAAACAATGTTGTTTGGAATGAAACGTATGGTAGAGTGAGTTTTGATGATGAATATGCTACACTTTTAAGTTTGGGATATGAGAATTTAGTTGTAAGCTTAGGCGATTACAAAAAAGAGGTCTATATCAATATTTTGGATACCGAAACTTCAATTAGGCAAGAAAGTATTTCGGAAAATGGAGTTTTATATCCCAATCCTGCAAGCGATTATGTAAACATCAAGATTGATGGCATAAGTGCAGATAAATTGAAGATTTGCGATATTTCTGGAAAGCTTATTTTAAGTCAAACCATAACAAATGATTATCAACAAATACAAATTAGAGACTTAAAAAGAGGAATGTATTTCTTGAAAATCTACGACAAAAACCAAAATATAAAAACTTTGAAGTTCATAAAGCACTAAACTTTTATTCCATTTGGAATATTAAATTACCATAAAAGAGAGAGAATTGTTAGTATATAAATATTAAAATGTTATTTTTGTCTTTTAATCTTAAAAATATAATTTTGGATAAAAGCAAAATAGAACAATTTTTCTCAAAAGTAGAGTCCAGCTCCAATCTTGTAATAGTTATGCACAAGAACCCCGATGGAGATTGCATGGGAGCGGCTTTGGCTCTCAAAGTTTTGTTTCAAAAATTGGGTGTAAATCCCATAGTGATATCGCCCAATAATTTTCCTTCATTTCTTTCGTGGATGCCGCTTTCTGACGAAATTCTAATAGCATCAAAAGAGAAAGAAAAAGCCAAATTAGCCATTGCTGAGGCAGATACAATTATTTCTGTCGATTTTAATGCCTTCCATAGAGCTGGTAGCGATTTGGAAAATCCTCTCTTAGAATCTGAAGCCTATAAAATCATCATTGACCATCATATAGAACCTGAAAAATATTTCGACTTATACTTTTCAACCACTCAAACATCTTCAACCTCTGAATTAATTTTTGATATTATTGAAAATTCGCAATATTTTTCTCACTTCAACAAAGAAATGGCAGAGTGTATCTATGTGGGAATTATGACCGACACTGGCTCTTTTAGCTACGCCTGCAACAATTCATCAACCTACAAGAGTGTGGCAAAACTGATGGAGTTTGGGGTGGACGGTGAAGCCATTCATCGTCTTGTTTACGATAACTACTCCTTCGACAGAATGAGGCTTTTGGGGCACTCGCTATATAATAAACTAGTAGTTATGCCCGAATATCACGCCTCATATATTTGGTTGAGCAAAGAAGATTTGAAAAATCACAAATTTCAAACCGGCGATGCCGAGGGAATTGTAAATTATGGACTCTCAATTCAGGGCATAAATTTTACAGCTCTTTTCACCGAAAGGGAAGATGTTATCAGAATTTCACTGCGTTCCAAAGGTGATTTTGATGTGAACAAATTTGCCAGAAAACATTTTAGTGGTGGAGGACACATAAACGCCTCTGGTGCCGACTCTCACCTTACACTGGAAGAGACATTACAGAAGTTTGAAAATGCCCTAAAGGAGTATAAAAATGATCTCAATTTTTAAGACTATTAAAACCAAACTTTTCAAATTATCAATGCTATTTATAGTGTTGTTGGTAATTTCGTGTACTGAAAATAAAAACACAGTCGAAGAGCAGGAAGTGATTGATATTGAGGAGTTTAAAGAGCCACTTATTAGCACCAATAAAGAGATAGTTCGTCTTGAAGATGCAGATATTGATTTTATGATAAAAAGATACTCTTGGGAAATGGAGAAATCGCCCACAGGACTTAGGTATATAATTGAAAATAAGGGAGATAGCTATAGACCACAAACAAAAGATGAAGTAGAAATATCGTTTTATACCAAAAATATGTATGGCGATTTTTTATACAGCTCTGAAGAGGATGGAAATAAAGTTTTCAGAGTAAACAAAACCAACGAAATTGGCGGTCTTCACGAAGCTGTGCAAATGCTTGGCGAAGGCGGAAAAGCCAAGTTGATAATTCCTTCTTATTTAGCCTATGGAATGGTGGGAGATGGCGATTTAATTAGAGAAAGAACAATTTTAATAATGGATATTGAAATAATTAGAATAACAAAATCAAATAATTAATTTATGAAAAAAATAAATTTCAAACTTATGGCTGTCGCATTGATGGCTATTGCAATGGTTTCTTGCTCCAAATCTAAGTACAAAGGATATGATGTAACAGAGAGCGGATTGCACTACAAATTCTACACTCAAAACAGCGACGCACAAGCTCCGCAAATAGGCGATGTTCTTACACTTTCTTTAGTTTATAAAACTGAAAATGATTCCATTATCGAAGACTCCCGAAAAGCTCCTTATCCATTTATGATAATTCTTCAGGATTCAAAATTTGGTAACGATCTTTACGAAGGATTAGCAATGATGAGACTTGGCGACAGTGCCTCTTTTGTTCTAAAAGCCGATTCTTTCTACATTAGTACAGCTGGTTTTCCCGATGCTCCAAGTTTTGTAACGCCTGAAATGATGTTTATTTTCGATATTAAAATAGAAGAAATAACTCCAAAAGCAGAGTTTGAAGCTCAAATGGCTGAAATGCAACGCATGATGGAGGAAGAAGCTAGTAAGGCAAAAGAGAGTGAACCTGAATTAATCAAAACTTACATTACCGAAAATAATATTAAAGTGAAACCAAGTGCTACAGGTTTGTATTATGTTGAAATACAGCGTGGTAGTGGCAAAAAAGCTCAAAATGGAATGATGTGTAAAGTGAATTATAAAGGCTATCTTTTTGATGGAAAAGTTTTCGATTCGTCTGAAGGACGCGAACCATTCGAGTTCAGACTTGGGCAAGATGCTGTAATTCAAGGCTGGCATGAAGGCATTGCCTTGATGAATGTTGGTGGAAAAGCAAAATTAATTCTGCCATCTTCTTTAGCCTATGGAGCCAATGGTGCAGGTGGAATGATTCCTCCATACTCGCCACTGGTTTTTGAAGTGGAACTTGTTGATGCTGAGTAGTTTAACCAAATTGAACTATTCGGGATTTATAATGCTGAATATGATTTTTGAGAAAAAATATTTTTAATTTAAAGAGTGGTTTAAGTTTAATCACTCTTTAAGTTTTTGTTTTGTGTAATATGGCTATTATTACTAAATTTGCACAACATTATATATTAAAAGAGATGAGAACTAAAATTAACACCATAGAGGAAGCCATTGAAGATATTAAACAAGGCAAAATCATCATAGTTGTTGACGATGAAGATAGAGAAAATGAAGGCGATTTTGTAACAGCCGCCCGTAATGTTACCCCCGAAGTTATAAACTTTATGTCCAAGTATGGACGCGGACTAATTTGTGCTCCCGTATCGGAAGAGATTGCCGAAAGACTGGATTTACATATGATGGTGGAAGATAACACTGTATTGCATCAAACCCCATTTACAGTTTCTGTAGATTTGATCGGACATGGATGCACCACAGGAATTTCTGCCCACGACCGTGCCAAAACAGTGCAAGCTCTTATAAATCCAGATACAAAAGCTGAAGATCTGGGTCGCCCCGGACATATTTTCCCGCTAAAAGCAGTAGAAGGTGGAGTTATTAGACGTGCCGGACATACCGAAGCAACCGTCGATTTGGCTACATTAGCAGGCTTTGAGCCAGCTGGAGTTTTGGTGGAAATTATGAACGACGACGGTAGCATGGCAAGATTGCCCGACTTGATAAATATCGCAGAAAAGTTCGATATGAAAATTATTTCCATTAAAGATATGATTGCCTACCGTTTGGAAAAAGAGAGCTTAGTGGTTGAAGAAGAAACCGTTGATATGCCCACAGAATATGGTCATTTTAAACTGAAAGCATTCAGGCAAATTGATAATGACTTGATACACATGGCTTTAGTAAAAGGTGAGTGGGAAAAAGATGAAAGTGTTTTGGTTAGAGTTCACTCATCCTGTGCCACTGGCGATATTTTTGGTTCAAGCAAATGCGACTGCGGACCACAGCTCCACGAAGCCATGAAAATGGTGGAAAAACAAGCTAAGGGAATTGTCCTATATATGAATCAAGAGGGTAGAGGAATTGGACTTATCAATAAGCTCAAAGCCTACCATCTACAAGAATTAGGTAGAGATACCATAGAGGCAAATATAGAACTTGGTTTCAAAGCCGACGAAAGAGATTATGGCATTGGTGCGCAAATACTTAGGATGCTTAATGCAACAAAAGTTAGATTAATTACCAATAATCCCACAAAACGTGTAGGTCTATCTGGACATGGAATAGAAATTATTGAATGTGTGCCAATTATTATTCCAGCTAATGAGCATAACTTCAGATACTTAAAGACAAAACAAGATGAAATGGGACACAATCTGCAAATGTAGTTTGTAAACAATATTTCCATGTTTTTGAAGTTAATACTATAAATACAAACGCAAATTGAAACTTGTATCTGTTTCTGTAATCAATGACCTGTCAACCGACCAAAGAGTAGCAAGAACTTGTTCTGTGCTGCAAAATCAGGGTTTTGAGGTTTTGTTGATTGGTAGAAAGTTAAAAAACAGCCTGTCCATTGAAAGAGACTACAAGATAAAAAGATTGAAATTTGCTGTAAACAAAGGTTTTGTTTTTTATTTCTGCTACAATTTTCGTTTGTTTTGGTACTTGTTATTCAAAAAAGTTGACATTTTTTTTGCCAACGATTTGGATACACTTTTAGCCAATGGAATTTTGGCACGAATTAAACGAAAACCGCTGATTTATGATAGTCATGAGTTTTTTGTAGGTGTGCCAGAATTACAAGATTATCCCTTCAAAAAAGCTGTTTGGAGATGGGTGGAGAAAATTAATTTCGGAAGGATTAATGACTTTATCACCGTCAACGATTCCATAGCCGAACTCTATAAAAAACAGTATAAAGGCGAAATTAATGTAGTGCGGAATGTTCCACAAATTCTATCAAATAATAATAGTTTTGAAATTGATAAAACTATTTTTCAAGATAAATTTGTGGTGGTAATGCAAGGAGCAGGAATTAATGTCAATCGAGGCTACGAAGAGGCCGTTTTGTCAATGCAATATCTCGAAAATATACTGTTGCTAATTATTGGCTCTGGCGATGTGATTGATGCATTGAAAGAGATGAGCAAAACTCATAATTTAGAGTCGAAAGTCAAATTCTTAGACAAAATGCCCTACCCGCAAATGATGGCATACACACGCAATGCAAATGTGGGAATGAGCCTCGACAAAGCCACAAGCATAAATTATGAACTTAGTTTACCCAACAAACTTTTCGATTATATTCAGGCACAAATTCCCATTATTTCAACCGATATAAAAGAAGTTGCAAAAATTATAAATCAATATAATATTGGAATAATTGTTCCCAATCACGAGCCTAAGCAAATAGCCCAAACCATTGATGAACTGCGAAATAACGAAGAAAGATATAATCTATATAAATCAAATACTCAAAAAGCAGCCCAAGAGCTAAATTGGGATAATGAGAAAAAGGTATTAGAGAAAATATTAAAAAAATATGCATAAAGAAATTCATCTTATAGCTTTCAATGTGCCATATCCAGCCAATTATGGCGGAGTTATAGATGTTTTTTATAAACTTAAAGCCTTATCCCAAAATGGATTTAAAGTTCATCTTCACGCTTTTAAATATGGCAGAGCCGAAGCAGAAGAGCTTGAAAATTTAGCCTATAAAGTCTATTATTATAAGCGGAATCAATCCATCTTGGCACATTTTTCAAAATTTCCATATATAGTTAAAAGTAGAGAAGTGAAAATGCTTTTGGAAAATCTTGAAAAAGATAGTTTTCCAATAATTTTTGAAGGTATTCACACAACAGCATATTTGAATAATCCATTGTTAAACAACAGATTAAAGCTAGTCAGAGCCCACAATGTTGAACATCATTATTATGAGAATTTAGCAAAATCTGAAACTGTTTTTTGGAAAAAGATTTTCTTTAAAATAGAATCTCGAAAATTGAAAAAATATGAGCTTATTCTGAAAAATGCATCAGCAATACTCTCAATTTCGTCCAAAGATCAGGAATATTTCCAAAATAGATATGGAAATTCACATCTTTTGCCGCCATTTCACGGAAACGAAAATGTGGAATCCAAATTGGGTAGTGGCGATTATGCAATTTTTCATGGAAATTTGTCTGTAGCCGAAAATTATGAAATGGCTGAATGGATTATTGAAAATATTGTTGCCAAATCTCAACGTCAATTTGTAATAGCAGGCTCAAATCCAATAAAAAGTCTTGTTGGTAAAGCCAGAAAATACGAAAATCTAAAACTAATTTCCAACCCTTCTCATGCCGAAATGAGTAAGCTAATTCAAGAGGCACATATAAATTTACTTTTCACAAATCAAGCCACAGGCATTAAATTGAAGCTTATTAATTCTCTTTATAATGCCCGATTTTGCTTGTGCAATTCAAAGATGTTAGAAGGCACATCTGTTTCTAAATCCGTTGACGTTTGTGAACTAAATAAGCCATCTGATGTTACTCTAAGTGTTGAAAACTTGTTTGAAAATAGCTTTAAGCAAGCAGATTTAGATAAAAGAAAAGCAGAAATTGATAAACTTTTTAAAACAGAAAACTCTGTTTTGGTTTTACAATCTTTGCTTCACAAAAAATAAGAGATGATAAAATATAAAGAATATATATTAGATAATGGTTTAAGCCTCATTGTGCATGAAGATAAAAATACACCCATGGCGGTTTTCAATCTTTTGTATGATGTTGGCTCCCGTGATGAGGATCCCGAAAACACAGGTTTTGCACATCTTTTTGAACACCTGATGTTTCAAGGTTCAAAAAATGTAATATCTTTCGACAAAGCCGTTCACGATGCTGGAGGAACAAACAACGCCTTCACTTCACGTGATATTACAAATTATTATATCACACTCCCAGCACAAAATATCGAAACAGCTTTTTGGGTAGAATCAGATAGAATGCGTTTTTTGAATATAAATGAAAAAGCTCTCGAAGTGCAGCAAAAAGTTGTATCGGAGGAGTATAGACAATCATATTTGAATAATCCTTATGATGACTCATCTCTGCTTTTAAGCCCTTTGGCGTACAAAGTTCATCCATACAGATGGAACCCCATAGGGATGGATATTTCGCATATAGAGAACTCAAACTTAGAGCATGTCAAGAGTTTTTATAATCTTCACTATCGTCCCAATAGAGCCGTTTTAACCGTAGCTGGAAATGTAGATGCAGAGCATATTTATAAACTTACCCAAAAATGGTTTGGCGACTTTGAACCCAATTTCGACTACCAAAGAAATCTTCCACAAGAACCAAAACAGACCCAAAAACGAACCCAAGTTGTTGATAGAGACGTTCCGCAAAAGGCTATCTATATGGCTCTACATATGTCATCACGTACAAGTTCAGACTATTATGCCTATGATGTTTTATCAGGGGTTTTATCCAATGGAGAGTCGTCCAGACTGTATTCAAAACTCTATAAAGAATTAAATCTTTTCGAAAATATTTCAACATCAATGTCGCGTGCCACCGACCCCGGATTGTTCTACATTAACGGGAGATTGTCTAAAGATATTTCCTTCGAACAAGGACTTGAAGCCATTGATAATGAGCTAAAAAATTTAATCAAAAATGGTCTTGAAAAAGATGAATTGACCAAGGTGATAAATAAAGTAAATTCCGTTTTGCTCTATTCCAATATGAACCTTTTGAACAAGGCAATGAATCTCTCTTATAATAAATCAATAGCTAATATCGATTTGATAAATACTGAAGCAGAGATGTATAAATCAGTATCGGAGGATAAAATTATTGAAGTGGCTCAGAACTTGTTTTCTGAAGAAAAGTTCAATATATTGCTATATAATAACGAAAAAGCGTTAAATAGCTGATACTTAGACAACTTTTTAAAATTATAAATGTCTTACCAATGAAACTGCCAAATCAAGATATGACAGAAGAGGAACTCGTGAAAGGCTGTGTTGCTGGGAAATCTCATTATCAAGAAGCCCTATACAATAGGTACGTTTCGTTGATGAAGGGAGTATGCATGAGGTATTCGAGCTCCATTGAGGAGGCAGAGGACATTCTTCAAGATGGGTTTATAAAGGTTTTT
>JAAYKF010000104.1 GCA_012522535.1 Bacteroidales bacterium | reverse complement strand
TTATATTTTGACGTTTGTGTTCTATTATGTTTTTCCCTTATATGTATTATTTTGTCTTCTACAAAATAAATTCTAAAAGAGCGTATATTATACCACTTATCTGTGTTTTTTGTCAGAGACAAAAAAAATAATTGGCGTAGGCAAGGAGCTGTGTCTTTGTGAATTCTCTGTGTCTCTGTGGTTAAAAGAAAGGTTTCTAAGTTTCAAACTTTCCAAGTTTCAGATTTTCCAAGTTCTTTCTCCTTTTTCCTTGTAACTTTATCCTAAAAACTCATAATTCAAAATTTACAATTCATAATCGTTCATTATTCATTATTCATTATTCATTAAATCCTCCCTGTCTCCGTGCTTAAAAAGAGGGTCGAAGCTACAAATGTCCCAGCTTTTCAATTCCTTGAAAAAGGCTACACTGTTGATAATGAAATTATTAACTCAAAACTAATCACTCAAAACTCAAAACTCAAAACTCCTAATTCGTAAATCTTCATTGTTTTCTACGTTTCAAGGTTTCTAATTTTCCAAATTTCCAAATCTCTCATCTCTCATCTCTCATCTATTATCTAAACTCTACTGCACCCTAAGTTTTTGTCCCTCTCTAATAAGCGTTCCTCGCATATTGTTCAGCTGTTGTATTCTCGACACAGAAGTTCTATTGCGTGCTGCAATATGCGAAAGTGTGTCGCCACGTTTAACAACAACCCATTTGGCATTCTTGGAGTCGGTATATACGCCCGAAATTATATTAACATAATCAAAAGTGCTTTTTGAAATTGCTAAAGTGTCGCTTATAAGTTTTTTATTTTCAAAATCAATTACGGTGGTTGGATTCAGAGCCACGCCAAGATATCTCAATTCATAATGCAAATGGCTGCCAAAACTTCTGCCAGTGTTGCCACCCAAACCTACGGCTGTGCCAGCTTTTAATGTATCGCCCACCGAAACCAATATTTTACTAAAATGAGCATAGAGAGTCTCCAAACCATTAAAATGACGAACCACAACAACATTGCCATACGACCTACTACGTTTTGTAATTCGCACAATGCCATCAAAGGAGGTCAAAACAGTGTCGCCAGTATTTAGATTAATATCTGTGCCATAATGGAATCGGCGTCTTCGCCAGCCAAAGTTGGATGTAACTTTGCCATCAAAGGGGTGTACATATTGAGAGTTTTCAGTAACAAGTAGTAAATATGTAGTGTCCTCCTTATTTTTGAAATCAAATTTTGGATAATGAATTTGAATAGAGTCCCAACTTTCATAAAAATCCAAACCCATCAATTCAACAAAAAACTCATTTGCATCAGCAGAATACTCTATGTCAGAGAAAAAATAAATTCCCAATGAGTCAATAAAATAGTCGTAAATATTACCCAAATCTATACTGTCGTTCATGCTTTCGGCAATTGTGCAATCGGGTCGAGGTTCAAAAATTTGAGCTTTTATGTTTATGTGTGTAAAAAACACTAAGCCCAAAATTGCAATCAGCAAAAATCTAATTTTTGATATATATTGTGCCACTTTGTGATGAATAAATTATTCTATTTTCTAAAACTTTATTTCAAAGATATTTTAAAACTACTGAAAAATGAAGAAAATAAGTTTTTTTAACAGCAATATTGTCAGTTTTTAGTCAATATTGAATTTTATTCCTAATACAACAATAAAGTTGATGTGTTGTAATTTGTTGAAAAACAGAGTGTTGAGTTTGATTTCTCTAGAGGAAGAAAAAAAATGTCAATAAAAACTTCATTTATTTTATAATTATGTAACTTTTGTAAAGAAAATATCGTAATATTGTTGTGTGAAATTTTGTTTTGATACTTTTTTTTACATTTATTGCTAATTATTAAAACAATTTTCGTAATTTTGAAAACACAATTATAGGGGATATGAGATATATTAGAAATTGGACTGCTTATTTAATGCTTTTTTTAATGATTTTTTCTGCTGTGGGCGTGTTTGAGTCGTGTCGCAACCCTTCGTACAGAAATTATCGAAAAGTAGTTAAGAAGAAAAGAGTGAAGCACGCGAAGAGATATCGCGGAAAGTATCAGCGCAAGCTAAGACGTAGTACAGTACCCATCCACAATAGGTATATTCTCAAAAATAAACGAAGAACGCACTTACATTATTAAATATAAAGGGCTGTCCAATACGACAGCCCTGTTTTTTTATGATAATTTTATTTCACTAAAATTTATTTACAAACTCTTCTTGTTTTTTTCTAACTCTTGGAGCTACTTCTCTTTTGGCTAAATATTCGGGTAAAATATCTGGATTGGTACCATAGCCGGCAGCTATAATTGTAATTGGTTTTACATCTTCTGCCAAATTAAAAACCTCAGATGCTTTGTCGGCAAAAAATCCTGTCATTTGATGCACATCAATGCCTCTGGAGCTGGCTTCAACACTCAAATGTGCAGTTGCCGAACCGCAATCGTACAGATAAGTTGGGTTCTCTTTGCCATTATGCATGCTGTTGCCACTTACCAAAATTAATAATGATGCATTCTTAGCCCAAACCTGATTGCCCTCCATCATTACATTATATATCTTGTCAAAATTTTCATCACCCTTTTTGCCATATACAAAATTCCATGGCTGGGCATTAAAGGCAGAAGGTGCCCAACGAGCTGCTTCAAATAGACTGTTTATGTCTTTGTCGTTTATTGCTTTAGATGAGTCAAAGGCACGTGGACTCCATCTGGAAGATAAAATTGGATTAATTTCGTGATCTGTTTTCGCTATGTTTTTCATAATTAAAATGTTTTTTTATTTAAGTTAGAATAAAACAACTACTTTTGAGACTTGTTTTTAAGGATTATCTATAGTACAATAGTTTTTATCTATGGCAATTAGGTTTTTGAAATTTATCTATCAAACTTTACAGCAGAGCTTAAGAACATCGTGGGTGCTGTTCAAAATAATGATACCTGTTTCCATAGTTATAAAAGTGGTAACAGAATTGGGCTTGCTACCGTATATTGGCAAAATCCTTTCGCCTATAATGAAGCTTGTGGGCTTGCCTGGCGAGATGGGAATTGTTTGGGCTACATCGCTTTTGGTAAATATCTACGGCGGACTTCTTTCCTTTGTGGCAATAGCATCGCAGGTGGAAGTAAGTCATGCACAACTAACTGTTTTGCTGAGTATGATTTTAGTGGCACACAGTTTTCCTGTGGAACTGCAAATTTCGTCCAAAGCGGGAGTGAAATTATGGGTGATGTTTGTTATTAGATTTGGATTTGCCATTGTTTTGGGAGTAATTTTAAATCTTATCTATACTTACGGAAACTACCTTCAAGAGGCTATTGTGCTAAATCCAATTGTTTCCAATCGAGCTGATAGTTTGTGGTTGTGGGCACTTAACGAGCTTAAAAATTATGCTCTCATAATTGTAATAATATTTGTACTTATTTTGGCTCTAAAACTTTTAGAAAAGGTTGGTGTGGTAAAACTTTTGAACAAAATGCTATACCCAGTTTTGAAGGTACTTGGAATTGGCAAAGAGGTTATTCCCATAAGCCTAATTGGTCTTACTTTGGGCTTGTCATATGGTGGAGCTTTGATTATTGATGAAGCCAAAACCAAAAAATTGCCCAAAAGAGATGTTTTCTACGCTATGACACTTATGGGGCTGTGCCACAGTATGATAGAGGATACATTGCTGATGATTTCCTTCGGTGGACATGTTTCAGGCATAGTTTTTGCTCGTATTATATTTGCACTCATAATAACTTATATAATTGTGTCTATAACAAAGAGAATGGACGACTCAAGGATAAACTCACTAATGAATAGTAATTTGTAGAAAAGTATTTATATATTTGCAAGCTAAAATATGAAATTATGAAAAAGACTCTAATAGTATTTCAAATTGTTTTGCTAAGTGTTCTGAGCTATGCTCAGTCCAACAAGCAAGTTCCTTCAGTTCAAATAAAAACCCTTGACGGGAGAACTGTTAATACCTCAGTTTTTGAAAATGATGGTAATCCAATAATCCTAACATTCTGGGCAACATGGTGCAAACCATGCATAAAAGAGCTTTCTGCTATTGACGATTTATACGAAGATTGGCAAGATGAAACAGGAGTGAAAATAATTGCGGTTTCTGTTGACGACACTCGTTCCTTATCCAAAGTGAAGCCCTTTGTAGATGGAAGAGGCTGGGAGTACGAATTTTATACCGATGCCAATAGCGACCTGAAAAGAGCAATGAATATCAGCGATATACCCTCCACTTTTATTCTTGATGGAGAAGGAAATATTGTTTGGCAACACACATCATACTCCGAAGGTGGTGAACACAAACTTTTCGAGATAGTGAAAAAAATAAAAGCTGGTAAAAGTATAGAAAACTAAAAATTTATGCTTCTTAAAAGAACTCTATTTACATTTTCTGCATTACTAATATTAAATGTAATAATGTCGCAGAACCCTTTCACTAATGGGAAAATTAGTGGAAATTTTCAAATCGATGCACAATATTATCAAGAAGATACTTTGATAGGTGCCAACGAAATTTCGGAAAAAGTGTTGATAAATGCATTGTCAAACATCAATTATTCAACTGAAAAATTTAGTGCTGGAATTAGATACGAAATGTATCAAAATCCGCTTCTTGGCATCGACAAAAGATACAAAGGTTCGGGAATTGCATACAGATATGCAACATATAATGATGGCGATTGGGAAATAACCGTTGGTAATTTTTATGATCAATTTGGAAATGGTTTGCTATTCAGATCCTACGAAGATAAATACCTTGGTTTTGACAATTCTGTTGATGGTGTCAGATTTAGAGCCAATCCTCACCGAAGCCTTAGCTTGAAAGGAATTTGGGGTTCACAAAGAAATTACTGGGACAAAGGCGAAGGTATTGTTCGTGGTGTTGATGCCGAATTTAATATTAACGAAGTCAATGAAAAGCTCGGCGAAAGTAAACTTAGAGCAATTGTTGGACTTAGCTTTTTGAGTAAATATCAAGTGGATAGAGACCCAACTTATAAAATGCCAGAAAATGTTGGTGGATTTGCTGGGAGATTTGATTTATCCTATGGAAATTATGGCTTAAACGGAGAATATGTGCGTAAAATAAACGATCCCAATGCCACAAATAATATGATATACCGACATGGCGAAGCTCTTCTGCTCAATGCACGATATTCGCAGAAAGGACTTGGAATACTTTTGTCGGCTTTGCGAAGCGATAACATGGATTTCAGAAGCGACAGATATGTTACAGGTAGCGACCTGATGATAAATTATATGCCGTCGCTAACTCGCCAACATTCATATGCTCTTAGTGCTTTCTACCCCTACGCAACGCAATATAATGGACAAACATCGTATCAGGCACAAATAAATTATAAAATTAAAAAATCCACTCTTTTGGGTGGAAGATATGGCACTGATATCGCTCTAAATTTCTCCAGAGTACACGACTTAGACCGAGTTCAAATTGATGATGAAACAGCTGTTAATCAAGCTGGTACTGATGGTTATAATAGCAAGTTTTTTAGCTTCGGAGATAAAATTCTCTTTCAAGATGCAAATTTGGAAATTACAAAAAGGCTAACTAAAAAGTCGAGACTAACCTTTGATTACGTATATCTGATATACGATAAAGCAGTTTTAGAAGGTAGCCCCGGCGATGATGTTGTTAATGCACACATCACTGTTGCCGATTATAGTTATAGAATTAATAGTACAAATACAATTAAGTTTGAAGCACAACATATGTTCACAAAGCAAGATCAAGGAAATTGGGCAAATGCAATGATTGAATATACCATCTCCCCATCTTGGTTTTTCTCTATTTCGGACTCATACAATTATGGAAATGAAATTAGCGAAAAGAGAATACATTACTATTTGGGTTCTGTTGCATATGTGAAAAACAGTCTCCGTGTGGCTATGTCGTACGGAAAACAGCGTAAAGGAATTATGTGTGTTGGTGGCGTTTGTAGAGAAGTGCCAGCGTCAAACGGATTAATGTTGTCAATAACAGGAAGTTTTTAGATTTTAAGTTTATGAGAAATATTATAAGCCTATTTTTAGCACTAACAATTTTTATTGCCGCTTGTGATAAAATTGAAGGTCCTTATTTGAAAAATGAAGATGTAAGCCACACATTGGTTTGCGATACTCCACAGTTTGAGCCACTTCCATCTGGGATTTATAAAAAAATCCTTTTTGAAGAGTTCACAGGACATATGTGTGTTAATTGTCCGGCGGGACACGAAACAGCTGCTCGTTTGGTAGATGCCTATGGCGACTCAATTATAATTGTAAGTATTCATGCTGGACCATTTGCCGTGCCAAGTCAACCCGAATATCCCAACGACTATCGCACAGAAGTTGGTACAGCCTTAAATGATGCCTTTGATGTCGATGCTTATCCCGCAGGAACCATAAATAGAATAAAAGAGCTAAACGCATACACTGCTGATAGATCGAGATGGATGATGATGGCTAAAAAGTTTGATAAAACAGATGTGCAAGTGGCAATACAGATGATTGTAAACTACGATGCAGAAGCTAATGGAGCCTGTGTACACGTTAAGACTACCTTTTTGTCTGCAGTAGAACGAAAATTAAATCTTTCAATTTTTCTCGTAGAGAGTGGAATTATATCACCACAAAGTAATGCAAACCCTGCATATGGCGATTATCCTGTAATTATGGAGTATGAACATAATAATATGCTAAGAGGTGCCCTTAACTCCGCTTGGGGAGAACAAATTGCTAATAATGATGCCCAAGCCAATCAAGAAGTTTATAAACAATATGGATATAGTTTCGAAGGAAAGAGTTTTAAACCCCAAAATTGTAGTTTTGTGGCAATAGTTTATGATTCAGATACTTATGAAGTTTTGCAAGCCGAAGAGGTGAAAATAGCAAATTAGTTTAACTTAAATTGCTCAGAAACTTCTTATAAGCAGTTCTCATTAGAGGAGTTCCACCAAAAACTTTTTTGTAATTGTTTGAGCTGTGGGGAATATTTCCAGATTTTAGGTACTGGAATAATATCTCATTTTCCAATTCTGCATCGCAATTTGGCAAAACATCTTTGTTGTATGGACAAACGTTTTGACAAATATCGCAGCCAAAAATTTGCTCGCCAAAAACTTCTTTTAATTGCTCATCTATTTCGCCCTTTTTTTCAATTGTATTATACGAAATACATCTATTAGCATCCAAAATATATGGTTCCACGATGGCAGAAGTGGGGCACGAATCTATGCACAATGTGCAAGTGCCACATAGCGATTCTTCTGTTTTATGGGTTTTTCCATATTCAAAATTTAAGGCTATACCGCCAATGAAAAACCAAGAACCTAATTCTCTGTTTATCATCAAAGAGTG
>JAAYKF010000103.1 GCA_012522535.1 Bacteroidales bacterium | reverse complement strand
GTTTTTACCATCCTAATTTTCATAAAATAGACCTTTAGTGCGGTAAAAATACTAAAATAAATTGTCAAAATACTGAAAATCAACATTTTAAAACCGCACTAAATTTAATGGGTACAAGTCAGGAAAAGATTCGTAATTGAAAAATAAACAATGAGACAATGACGAATGAAAAAATGAATTAATGAAGAATAACAACTCGTAATTGAATATTCGTAATTCGTAATTAAAAGATTCCTAATTGAAAAATAAACAATGAAACAATGACAAATGACGAATGACGAATGACGAATGAATTAATGAAGAATAACAACTCGTAATTGAAGATTCGTAATTCGTAATTAAAAGATTCGTAATTAAAAAAAGTAGTATGAAAAAAGACAATGTAATTCAAAAAAAGAGCTTCGATTTTGCTGTTAGCGTAGTCAATCTATATAAGCACCTTACCAAAGAAAAAAAGGAATATGTAATGTCCAAGCAGTTGCTTCGAAGCGGCACGTCTGTTGGTGCAAATATTGAAGAAGCTATTGGTGGTCAAAGTGATAAAGACTTTTTGCATAAATTTAGTATAGCATATAAGGAAGCAAGAGAAAGCATGTACTGGCTAAAGCTACTTCACGCTACAGATTATCTAACCCAAAAAGAATTTGAAAGCTTATCCAAAAATATAGATGAAATTTGCAGAATAATTGGATCAATACAAGTAACAATGAAAGCAAAAATGAAAACTCGTAATTGAAGATTCGTAATTCGTAATTAAAAGATTCGTAATTCGTAATTGAAGATTCGTAATTCGTAATTAAAAGATTCGTAATTGAAATTTGAAAATTAAAAAAATGACAGACACAGCAATTATATCAAAAATATGGGGATTAGCCAACGTACTTCGCGATGATGGAGTAGGTTATGGCGACTATTTGGAGCAAATCACATATTTGTTGTTTTTAAAAATGGCAGATGAGCTTAACAAAGCTCCATATAATAAAGGATTGGTATTTCCCAAATTAAAAGACACTGAGGGCAATGAAATCCCCGATGGAGAAATCTGTAATTGGGAAACATTATCATCAAAACGTGGAGCAGAGCTAGAGTCCTTCTACAGCCAGCTTCTACGCACTCTATCCACAGAAAAAGGGATGTTGGGACAAATTTTCACCAAAAGTCAGAACAAAATTCAAGATCCTGCCAAGCTTTTTCGTGTTATAGATATGATTGGCAAGGAAAATTGGAACTTAATGGGTGCAGATGTCAAGGGGAAAATATATGAGGGATTATTGCAGAAAAACGCTGAAGACACCAAGAGTGGTGCAGGACAATATTTTACTCCCAGAGCTCTAATTCAAGCCATGGTAGATTGTGTACAACCTCAGCCCATGAAAACCATAGCAGATCCAGCATGCGGAACTGGCGGTTTCTTTTTGGCTGCCTACGATTTTATTACAGAAAATCATGCCCTAGACCGCGAAGAAAAGGAGTTTCTAAAGAATAAAACTTTCTACGGAAATGAAATTGTTGCCAACACTCGCAGAATGTGTTTGATGAATATGTATCTGCACAATATAGGCGAAATTGACGGCGAAAGCTTTATATCGCCCGCCGATGCCCTTATAGCCGATAGTGGCGACAGATATGATTATGTTTTGGCAAATCCTCCTTTTGGAAAAAAAAGTAGTTATACTGTTACCAACGAAGATGGCGAAGCCGAAAGAGAAGATTTGAGCTATAATAGACAAGATTTTTGGGAAACAACTTCCAACAAACAGCTTAACTTTTTACAACATATCAAAACTATGCTCAAAATTTCGGGTAAAGCAGCAGTAGTACTTCCCGACAATGTATTGTTTGAGGGTGGTGCAGGTGAAGAAGTGCGTAAACAGCTTATGAAAACAACAGATTTACACACCATTTTGCGACTTCCAACAGGTCTTTTCTATGCCCAAGGCGTGAAAGCCAATGTTTTGTTTTTCGACAATCGTGCTGCCAGTAAAGAGGCACAAACAAAGGAAATTTGGTTCTACGACTATCGTACAAATATCCACCACACATTGAAGAAAAAACCAATGACCACCGAAGATTTAGCCGAATTTGTAAAACTATATAATGCACAAAACCGCCACCAACGCAAAGAAACATGGAGCGAAGAAAACCCTGATGGTAGATGGAGAAAATATAGTTATAACGAAGTTGTACAACGAGATAAAACAAGTTTGGATATTTTTTGGATAAAAGATGAAAGCTTAACTGATTTAGAAAACTTACCAGAACCAGATGTTTTGGCTTCTGAAATTGTTGACAATTTAGAATCTGGTCTAAATAGCTTTAGAGAAATTATGGAAACATTACAAGAAGATATTTAAATCAACTTGATATGAGAAATAAAATTTTTCTATTTTTATCAATCTTTTTTTTAGCTTTTTCGCTACAAGCAAAGGACTACAAGGTTTTGTATATCGGCAATAGCTATATATACACCTACGATGTTCCCGAAATTGTTAGCAATATGGCAGCTAGCACAGGCGACAATATTTCTTTTGAAATGAACTGCCCCGGCGGATATACGCTAAAACAACATTTTACAAATTCCACAACAATTTCGCTTATAAAGCAGGGTGGTTGGGATTATGTTGTTTTGCAAGAGCAGAGCCAGTTTCCATCTTTTCCCATAGAGCAGGTTGAAGCTGAAGTTTTTCCCTATGCACATGCCTTGGATAGCCTTATAAAAACGCACAACCCTTGTGCCACAACGCTCTTTTTTATGACTTGGGGCAGGAAAAATGGAGATCAACATAATTGTCAATATTTTCCTCCACTATGCACCTACGAGGGCATGGATAGCCTTTTGGCTTTGAGATACACAATGATGGCGGAGCAAAATTTTGCATCCATTGCTCCCGTGGGAAGAGTTTGGAGATATATTCGCGAAAACCACAGCCACATCGACCCCTATTCGTCCGACGAAAGTCATCAAAGCAAAATTGGAGCTTATGCCGTAGCTACTACATTTTACACTATTTTTCTGAATAAAAACCCTGAAAATATTACCTACAATTTTAATATTGAAGACGATTTCCCTGAAATTGTTAGGAATGTTACAAAAGCCGTGGTTTACGACTCTTTGGACCACTGGCACAGATTTAATGACAAATTTGTGAGGGCTAATTTCACCTATTTACAAAATGATAATTTTGTAGAATTTATAAATCACTCCACCAACGGCGACAGCTATCTTTGGGATTTTGGCGACGAAAACCAAAGCAGTGAAGTCAATCCCACTCACACGTACAGCTACTCTGGTGCATATAATGTCAAGCTTAGCATACAAAATGAACAGTGCAGCAAAAGCGACTATTTTGAAAAAATTGTAAATATTGATAATGTTGGTTTTCATGACCCAAATAGCTTTGAGTTTTCCATATCGCCCAATCCAGTCAACGACAATTTGTATATAAATGGTTCTATACCCATAGCTAAAGCTGAAATCTATAATCTTGAAGGTAAGCTCTTAATATACAAAGACTTAAGCTCTGAAAACAATATAAACATCAAAGACTTAAACAGCGGGATCTATCTCTTAAAATTGACCTCAAAAACCAATCAAGTTGCATTTTCTAAGTTTATAAAAAGATAAAGTTTTTTATTGGTTGAATGATACAGTTTTCCATCTTTTCCTAGCCTGTCAGTCTGAGTAGTCCCGATAAAATCGGGGCGAGCATCAAAGACTAAGACAAATTGCCTCACTGCATTTGACCCCAGCACAAAATACTTTTAAAAACCTACAAGGTCGGGAAAGACCTTGCAGTATATGCTCAATAAATGGGCATAAGTTACTTTCTAATCTTTTATCTCTTATCTATTTTTCCGCACATTTCGACTTCGTTCAATGGGCTGAATTAGCGTATTTTTTAGGGTCGTTGAACAGAATCGAAACGCCCCTATTTTTCATCATTTGTCTTAACTAATCTTAGGATGCTTCAATCGTATATTTTGATAATCTTTTCGGCGTGTTTTTAAAATCAGCTCAAATCTATCATAGCGAATAACAGCACCAAAAACTTTCAGCAAATCGCCACCCAAAATGCCATGTATTTCCTCCACCCCAACACGACTATAAACCTCATTTACTGCCGACAAACAGGTTACGACCGAAAAATAATCACGTAAAGTAAAATCTCCTAAGGTCAAGCTATCAACAGTAGTGATGGTGTTTTTGGAAACCAAACCTCCCAAACCCGAAAGCTCAATATCTGAATGATCGTCCTCCCCAATTGCTCCTATTTCCACAAAATAATCATAGTCGAAACAGGTACGCGAAGCACCGGTATCTAAGACCAATCTTACATCTTTACCATTTACTTGGGCGTTTAAAATTAGATGTAAATTTTGCTCCTCAACCTCAACTGGTTCTAATTTTATTACACTTTTCATATATAATCTTTTAAGTACTTGGCAGTGAAGCCTTTAGCCTTTTTTACAACCTCTTCGGGTGTACCTTCAGTCACTATTTCTCCACCTCCATCACCACCCTCTGGACCCAAGTCTATAATGTGGTCGGCAACTTTTATAACATCCATATTATGCTCAATAACTATCACCGTATTCCCTCTATCTACAAGTTTTTGGAGCACTTCCAACAACACTCTTATATCTTCAAAATGCAAGCCTGTTGTGGGCTCATCTAATATGTAAAGAGTGTTTCCGGTTTCGCGTTTTGCCAACTCTTCCGAAAGTTTCACACGCTGTGCCTCGCCCCCCGAAAGGGTGTTAGACTGCTGTCCAAGAGTGATATAGCCCAATCCGACATCTACCACAGTTTGAATTTTATTCCTAATTATGGGAATATTTTCGAAAAATTCTAATGCCTGGTTCATGGTCAAATTGAGTACATCATTTATAGATTTTCCTCTATATTTTATCTCCAAAGTCTCTCTGTTGTAGCGTTTGCCATTACATTCGGGGCAGTTTACGTAAACATCGGGCAAAAAGTTCATAGCTATGGTCTGAACACCAGCACCCCGGCAGGTTTCGCATCTGCCACCCTTCACATTGAAGGAAAATCTACCCGGCTTATAACCCCTTATTTTCGACTCTGGCATACTGTTGAAAAGTTTCCTAATTTCATCAAAAATGCCAATATAAGTTGCTGGATTTGAGCGTGGTGTGCGACCAATAGGTGCCTGATTTATTTCAATAACCTTATCTATATTTTCAAGTCCTTCGATGGTTTTGCAAGGTAAAATCTTTTTTTCGGAACGATAAAAATGTTTGTTTAAATATGGATATAGAGTGCCATTTATCAATGACGATTTTCCACTACCCGAAACACCCGTAACGCAAATTAATGTAGCCAAAGGAAACTCCACATTTAGGTTTTTTAAATTATGACCCTTAGCACCTACAAGTTTTAGCTTTTCACCGCTACCTTTGCGTCGCTCCTTAGGTATTTCAATAATTTTCTTACCTGTTAAATATTGACAAGTGAGCGAGTTGCACTCTTTAAAATCTTCGGGCTTACCAGCCGCAACCACTTTCCCGCCCTTGCGACCAGCACCCGGACCCAAGTCTAAAATATAGTCGGCTGCCAACATCATATCTTTGTCGTGTTCCACAACGATAATAGTATTTTGCAGATCTCTTAACTCCTTCAAGGAGTCGATAAGTCTCTGGTTATCACGCTGATGCAAACCAATGCTTGGCTCATCAAGGATATATAAAACATTTACCAATTGTGAACCTATCTGCGTTGCCAAGCGAATCCGTTGTGCCTCGCCACCAGAAAGGGTTTGAGAGGAACGATTCAAATTCAAATACTCAATACCAATATTGGATAAAAAGCCTAATCGGGTACTAATCTCTTTCAAAACTCCTTGGGCTATACTCCTTTTTCTATCATCGAAATATTTATCCACATCATCAATCCACGCCTTCAAAGTTTTGATGTCCATATTTGCCAATTGAGCGATATTTTTGTTACCAATTTTGAAATATATTGACTCTTTTTTCAATCGAGTTCCAGCACATTTATCACAAGTTTTATAGAGCATAAAACTACTTACCCATTTTCGGATAGTTGCCGAAGAGGTCTCCATATCTTGCGACTCGATAAAACTAATAATTCCCTGATAAACAGCCGAATATGATGAATATGTTCCAGCAAATTCTGTTTTAACATTCAAAATATCATCTGAGCCATACAATATTGTATTTATCAACTCATCGGGCAAATCTCTAATTGGCTCACTAATTTTATGTCCATATTTTTCAACCAATGTTTCAATTTGCCTATAAATCCAATTATTTTTATAGGCACCCAAAGGTGCAATTCCACCATTTTTTATGCTAACACTATCATCTGGAATTATCTTTTTAATGTCGATGTCGCTTATTGTGCCCAAACCATTACACTTGGTACAAGCACCATAGGGCGAATTAAAAGAGAAGGTGTTTGGCTCGGGGTCGGGATAGGAGATTCCTGTTGTGGGACACATCAAAAATTTACTAAAATTCCGGACTTTATTCTCCTCAACATCCAAAATCATCATTATCCCTTTTCCATGTTTCAAGGCAGTTTGTATGGAAGATGTAAGTCGTTTAGTGTTGGATTTATCAACCACCAAGGTGTCAATTACAGTTTCAATATCGTGCGTTTTATACCTCTCCACCTGCATTCGCAGTGTAATATCTTTTATTTCGCCATCTATTCTAACTTTCAAAAATCCCTGTTTTCTGATTTGCTCAAAAAGCTCCCTATAATGACCTTTTCTGGCACGCACCATGGGCGAAAGTAGGGTGATTTTTTTTCCATCAAATGACGAGACTATTAAATCTACAATCTGTTTTTCGGAAAACTTACGCATCAACTCGCCAGTTTCGTACGAATAAGCGTCTGAAGCACGTGCATAAAGTAGCCTCAAAAAGTCGTAAACCTCGGTTATAGTGCCAACGGTAGAGCGTGGGTTTTTATTTACTGTTTTCTGTTCAATGGAAATTACTGGACTTAATCCTGTAATTTTATCCACATCCGGACGCTCCATATTGCCGATAAAACTTCGGGCGTAAGCCGAAAATGTCTCCATATAACGACGCTGTCCTTCGGCATAAATAGTGTCGAAAGCCAGCGAGGATTTTCCACTACCACTCAGCCCTGTGATGACAATTAGAGAGTTTCGTGGAAGCTCAACATTTATATTTTTTAGATTGTGAACACGAGCTCCTTTTATAGTCAAAAATTCCTCCTCGGAGTGGGGATTTTGTATCTGTTTTGCCTTGCTCATAAAGCCTTAGAGTATTTTTTAGTTTGAAATAGTGTCAAGTTTGTAAATTGCATTCTGATTTTCCAAATTAGACAATTGCATCGCCCGCGAAGTATATCCCTCTTTGGGAAGCTCAATATAGTATGTTTTGCCACTTCTATTGGCAAGCGATGTAGAACGCAACCACGGATTAAATTCCTTTAAAATTCTGTAATTACTATTGTGCAAAAGAGCAAAATCTACTAAAGAATTTATGGAAGTATCAACGGCAATTTTCTCTGTGGGAGTTGGTTGATAAAGGTCTGAATATCTTAATCTTAAACCAAAATTCACTGGACTCTCAATTATCAATTTAAGAGCCAAAATTCGGGATACATATCTGGAGGTTTCGCTATTTAGGTGTAAGTCCCAATAATTGTCCTGTTTCTGGGCATTCATTTGTCTTTTCAATGCCCCTTGTCCCATATTGTATGCCGCCGAAGCCAAGGTCCAACTGCCGAACATTTTATTCAAATTTTTCAAATATTTGCAAGCTGCATAGGTGGCTTTTTCCAAGTGAAAACGTTCGTCAACATCACCACTAACCTCCAAATTAAATTGTTGCCCAGTGCCTTTCATAAATTGCCAAAATCCAGCAGCACCAGCCGGCGAAACAACATTGGTAAAACTACTTTCAATTAATGCCAAATATTTAAAATCGTCGGGGACACCCTCTTCAGCTAAAATTGGCTCAATAATGGGAAAAAATCGCCAAGTACGTTTTATCATTTGAATTAAATTTGAATGCCAGTACATATTGGTCAAAAGTTCTCTGTCCACAGCCTCATAAACATAATATGTATCCAGAGGGACTTTTTCGCCTGCAAATTCTAAATTGTCTGGAATTACGGGCGTATATATCTGATAATTAGCAACAATATCCGACTGATAGTCGTTATCATTTTTTATAATTATAATCTCTGTTCCTGAAATTAAAAACGAAATTGGAAGTGCTATTAATAGAATAATAATTATGGCACCGCCAAGTAAAATTAGATTTTTTCTCTTTTTCATCTCTTTGTGTCCTCTTCTTTATGAATGTTGGCAATATAAAATAAGCTTACAAAAATAGCCAAAACATAGCATAAAAACAAAATGAAGTATAAATAGGACCACTCTTCAATAAAGAGTAAAATTGTAATTGTAAAGATTGAAGATATTAAACCAATACCTAAGAAGAGTAGGGCTATCTTTCTGACACTCAGTCCGATATACGACAAATGATGCGTTGTGTGGTCGCGACCCCCAATAAATGGCGATTGTCCGCGGGCTATGCGTTTATAAAAAACTGTGGTTGTGTCGCTAAGGGGTAAAACATATGCCATGGCGATAACAATAATTTGTTTTGTGTTTACCAAAGCATCATTGCCATCGGCAAAATTCCAAAAATATTTTATACCAATTATTGCCAATAAAACTCCTAAAAACTGACTACCCACATCGCCCATATACATTTTTGATGGATGCCAATTGAAGCGTAAAAAACCCAATAATGAGCCAAAAACTGCCACCATTATCACAAAATCAATGCTATTTACTTCGGCTTTGAAAAACAGATAAAGTAGAACCGTAAATATTATGGAGATAGATGTAACCGAGGTTATGGCATCCATATTATCCAACATATTTATGGAATTCATTATACCCACAACCCAAAAAACTGTAAGAGCGTAGTTCAAATAATCGTTCTCGAAAAGCTGAATATAAACACCAGCAAAAATGAGAATAAATGCTATTAAAAACTGAATAATAAACTTTGCTATAACGGGCGAATTTCGCAAGTCGTCATACAATCCCAAAATAAAACCCAAAGAAACTGTTCCAATTATTGCAGAAATTTCCAAGGTGTTTAAACCATCTCTTTCGTAGGGAAAAAAGAGGAGGAAAGCCATAATTCCAAAAATAAAACTTACATAAAAGGAAACTCCACCAATGGCTGGCTTGCGTTGAGTGCTGAAACGAACAGCATTTTCAGGCAATTTTTTACTAAACAAACTTCCTGAATATCTTAGAAAAAATAAATTTACAAAATATGATAGCACCATCGATAGTACAAATACCAAAGCAATGCCAAACCAAATGTTTTCAATATTAATTTGCATAAATAATCTTTTAAAAAGGAGAAACAAAGTTTTTGAATGTCTGAGCAACAGCATCTTTTTCTGAAACTATCGGATTTTCTATTTGCCAATCTATATCCAATATTTCATCGTTCCAAATTATGGAACCTTCCGACTCTTTATTGTAGATATTGGAGCATTTATACTGAAAAACAGTATTGTCTTCCATGGTCAAAAAGCCATGTGCAAAGCCTTCGGGAATAAAAAACATATTCTTCTTTTTGCTATCAACAAGCAGTGCAAGATGTTTGCCATATGTGGGCGAATTTCTACGAATATCAACCGCCACATCTAACACCGAACCCGAAACAACTCTAACCAGTTTTGCCTGTGCAAACGGCGGAGCCTGAAAATGTAAACCACGCACCACACCTCTGTGCGACAATGATTGATTGTCTTGAATAAAATCTACATCTAATCCTGCAGAGAGAAATTTATCTTTGTGATAAAACTCCAAAAAATGCCCCCTGCTATCCTCAAAAACTGTGGGAATAATCTCCACAAGTCCCTCTATATTAAACTTATTAAATATCATTTAGATTTTCCAATTATTCTATTCTTGATTTTTGAAAACTTACCCTCTTCAACCTCTTCTTTTTCCTCATAATATCCATAGTTATAGCCTACTCCGTAGCTATATTTGCTACCATAATAATAACCACCATATCTGTTTCCATATCCATATTTGTTTTTGGATTCATTTACAGAGTTTAGAACAAATGATATATTTTTTAGACCCAATTCGTTCCACAAATACTCTAAATTTTGTACAAATATTCGTTTGGAATATCCAGCTTTGAAAACATAAATGGGATAATCTGCCATTTTGAAAGTATGCATAGCATCTGTAACTAAGCCTATGGGCGGATTATCGAAAACTATAAAATCGTAATCTTGTTTTAACTCTTCCACAAGCTTGGTAAAGTTATCAGATAAAATCAACTCACTGGGATTTGGTGGAATTGTACCTGCGGTGATAAAATGCAAAGTGTCGATGGAACTGACATTCACACAATCTTTGTAGTTTGCCATACCTGATAAAATATTACTAACACCTAAGCTATTGGAATATGGTTTTTCTTCGGTTGAAAATGCTCTATGGATTTTTGGCTTACGCATATCCAAATCTAAAACAATAACTTTTTTGCCTGAATAGGCAATAATTCCAGCAATATTCACCGCCACAAAAGTTTTTCCTTCAGACGGAATTGTAGATGTTATGGAGATAATGCCCTGATCCGAACCACTGGAAATAAATTGCATATTGGTACGCAGTCCACGCATTGCCTCCGCAAGGATTGACTTAGGTTCTTTGTCAACCAAAAGTTGAGAATAACGCATCTCTCTTTTAACCATTGGAATTGTCCCCAACAGAGCCACATTGCTGTATTTACGTATATCCGAAACAGTGTCAATATTAGAATAAAACAGGTATCTATATGCAATATATCCTATGCCCAATAAAAACCCCACAATTACTGATAAGAAGTAAATTTGATTTCGCTTGGGGGAGATTGGAACTGCTGGTGTTTTAGACTTCTCCAAAATTATATTTTGTGAAACATAACCAACCTTTGCAATGGAATATTTTGTCTTGGTTTCGATAAGTTGATTGTAATATGTTTCATTGATAGTCATAATTCTACTAAACTTTTTCAACTCCAAAGCCTTAGTATTATCCACCTGCATCAATAATTCTTGTGTAAGAGCATTAAGTTCGGTTCTGAGCTGTTTTGCTTTTACATCTATATTGTTCTTGAAAGATAAAATTGACTCTGCTAAAACCCTCTTCTGTATATCTATTTGATAATCAAGCTGTTTGACATGACCACTCTCTTTTGTGTAGCTATAAGCTGCTTGCTCTCGTTGCAACAATAGCGATTGCAAATTTGTCAAAATTGCACTCAATGCACCTTGATAATTACTACCTATAATATCGGCCAAAAAGGAGTAAACATCAATATCTTTATTACCACTTACTGAGGTGTTTATTTTGTCCAAAAGAGTTTTTTCATAGTCCAACTTCGCCAATTCGGAATTTAAGTCCTCAATTTTTTGTTGAATAAGAGTCTTGGATCTCAACTCACTGACTTCAATATTATTCTCCCTTTTATACTCCTCCATTTCGTTGTGAGTTTTAAACAACTCATCTTCCAACATCTCCAACTGATCATCAATAAAATTGATAATGTTATTTGCATTTTCCTGCTTTTGAATTTTGTCATATTCAGCAAAATCCACTGCTATGGTGTTTACAATTTCTGATGCTTTTTGAGGGTTATAATCTTGAACTTTTATCTGTATTGTCTTTGCTGCTTCGTTCAAAATTGTGGCTTGCATCTTGTGTGAGTACATGGAACAAATACTCTCTTTGTCGAATATTTGAATGGCGTAGGTGTCTCCTTTTTTAATTTGGACACCATCGTTCACCGAAACTAAAATGTTGAAATGTTCTGTTACCACATTAACACCACCACTGCCATTGGTAAATCTTTTCTTATATTTTGTATCTCCAATTTCGTACGACACAACCAAGTCGCTGCTTTTATCAAAAGTTAAATCTATCAAAACGCCATTAATCTGCTGGCTGCTACTTAAAACTCTAACAGTGAAAGGGGAGTTGCGATATAATTCATTGTTTAGAATTGTACCTTTATAAAAATAATTTACTTCCAAAGGGAGCTTTGATAGCGAGCTCTCTAAGAAAGCTGAAGATTTTAAAAAGTCTATTTTTGTGGCTAATTGATTATAGTTGCTATATAGTTTCGTTTGCTCTTGAATGACATCGGGTTTATTTTCTGGCTCAATTTGAATAACAGTTGTTGCTTCGTACAAATTGGGCGTATAACGCAAATATATCCACGCTACAGAAAAGAACAGAGCAACACTTATTATTACTACATACCAAGTTTTAGAGAGTATAAATATCAAAAGCGATAAATCAAACTCATCATTTATTTTCGAAAATTTCTTATGTGTCATACTCTATCTAAATAATCCATAAACTACCAACACTGTTGTAATCAAGCTCAAATAAGGCGTAATTTCTCTCAAAATCTTTTGTGCCACTTTTGCCCTTGGCTGAACTATAATTATATCATTGGCTTGTAAAGTCAAGTTTGCCTCTGTCATTCCTCTAATGGTTGATAAATCTATCAGAAAAATATCTGGGTTTTTCAAGTCTCCTCTAATGAGCTTTATCCTATCCGAGCGTCCATCGGCTATGCCACCAACTTCTGCCAAAGCATCAAAAAGCGTTGTTTGGGGGTTTTTCAAAGTTAGAACCTTGGCATTTCCACCTTCGTTGCCGGGAAAAACAACCACTTTTTTATTCACAACATTAAGTTGCACAAAGGGGTCGTTTAAGTATTTTGAATAGACCTCTTCCAAATGCAATTCAGCCTCTTTTTCGGTCATACCTGCCAAAATAGCATTGCGAATCAAAGGCAGTTTCACAGAGCCATCGGTTTCAACTTTGTAAATGATTCCTCTGCTCTGCATTTGCATATTTGTTGAAGATGTAATTTCAATCAATTTTTCTCCATCAAGGGTATAAATCCTCATATCAATCTCGTCTCGCGGCGAAATAACATACTCCGAAGTTAAAAGAGTATCGCTGAATTTTGCATAATCAAAATTCTTGGGCGTACGAAGCATCTGCGTTGGATTAAGAATTTTACACGACGAAAATCCTAAAACAAGCAAAATAATCAATACAAATACTTGGGAGAATTTTTTATAATAAAGTTTTTTCATTCTATAAAATACTTGGTTTTGCAAAATTATAAAAACTTGTGTGAAAATCTAAGACTTCATACAATATAATAGAACCACTAAGTGTTTTTAACGTAATTTGTAAGTTTTTGTTGCAATTTTTAGACTTGAATTCAATTTGTTTTCTAATTATTTTGTTTTTACTACAAAATAAGCTCTAAAAATCACTAATTTTGTTTTGTTATAAAAATTTGAAATGAAGAACATTTATAAACATTTAGCCCTTTTCTTTTTAATAGTAATTGCAAGCTTTTCGTGCAAAAACAGTAGTAAAACATTTTTTTTGCAAGGCGAAATTGAAGGTAGTAATGCAAAAAAAGTCTATCTATATGAGCTTTTGCCCGACGAAGAAATATTAGTTGATTCGTCAAGTATAATTAATGGAAAATTCAAGTTTAAAATTAAACAAGACGACAAAAGTGTCTATTTGATTGACATTGCAGAAACTGAAAAAGTAAATTTTATTGCCCAATCTGGCGATAAACTTTCATTCAAAGCCGATTTTCTTTTTGGAGTTGAGAGTTATTTCTTTAAAGATTCTGACGAAAATAATCTTTTAATGGAGATGAACAGACGATTGCAAAAATGCTACGAAACCACCGACACTCTTTCAAAGGCATATAAAAACCTCTATTACGCAGATGACTATGAAGCTGAAAAATATAGAATAGATTCTCTCTATAATCTGATGTTTTCGGAGCATAGAGAGTGGTTAACAGATATTATTGTTTCGGAAAAATATCCCTTTGTGGGTCTAATTGCCTTTTATCAGTCCATTGGTGCAAGAAGGTTTTTTAACGACAAAAACGATTTCGATATTTTTACTATTCTCCACAAAAGTTTAAACGAAAAACACCCACAAAATATTCATACTCAAAGTTTTAATGCTAAATTTTTAAACTTAAAAAATGAGATTGAAGAGGAGGTAAATCTTTTAGAATCACTTCTCCCAGGTAATAAAACACCTCATTTTTCGTTGTTTACACACGAAAGAGGTAGCATTACCAACGCTGATTTCGCAGGACAAAATTACATTATATATTTTTGGAACTTAATTTCTGACAATTCTCCTCAATATTTACAAAATTTGGAAAAAATAGCACAAAAAACACCCATTATCGCCGTAGCTTTAGAGCCAAATATTTCGGTTTGGGAGAAATTAATTGCAAAAGAGTATCTTTTTGCCATAAATAGTATTGAAGAAAAAGCCTTTGATAGTCCAACGGCACTACAATTTAATATTAAAGAAACTCCGCATTTTTACTTGATAAATAAAGATGACAAAATTGTCTGTTCTACTAATAATATTGATAGTTTAAAGCAATATCTAAAAAATGAGAAATAGGTTTTTGTTTTTTTTATTTTTCAATCTTTGCATTGGCACATTGTATTCACAAGACAGCCATAGAGAATACTTTCAGCAAGAAACCGACTATAAAATCAGTGTTAGTCTCAACGATTCTTTACACACTTTGAGCGGAAATATTTCCATAAATTATGAAAACAATTCACCCGACACTTTAAATTTTATCTACATTCATTTGTGGGCAAATGCGTACTCAAGTTTGGAAACAAAATTTGCGAAACAGCGAGCACAAACAGAAAAAGATTTTCAATTTTCCTCAAAAGATGAACGTGGATATATTGTTACAAGCGAGTTTTTTGTGGATTCGCTTCTGGCACAAACAAGCTACCACAACAACGATAAGGAGATTTGCAAACTCACTTTACCTTCGCCACTTTTGCCCAATAGCTCCATAAATATCCAAACCTCTTTTTTGCTAAAAATTCCCAAACTTTTTTCGCGTTTAGGACATTCCGATAATGCTTACTACATTTCGCAGTGGTATCCCAAACCAGCAGTTTACGACCGCCACGGCTGGCACACAATGAACTATATAGATTATGGGGAATTTTACTCCGAATTTGGCTCCTTTGATGTGGAAATTACTTTGCCCGAAAACTATTTTGTGGCTGCCACAGGAGTTTTGCAAACCGAAGAGGAAAAACTGAGAATTGAAAAAAGAGTTATAGAAACTTTGGACGATAATTTTGAGCATAAAATGGAATCATCTGACAACTACAAAACCATCAGATTTTATCAAGATAGCATTCACGATTTTGCTTGGTTTGCCGACCCTCGATTTCTTATTAGAAAGGATTATGTAAAACTTCCAACAACCGAAGATTATGTCGAAACTTGGATTTATTATCGCCCCGAAAACACTCCTTTTTGGAAAAATGCCAATGAGTATCTGAACAGTGCAATTTGGTTTTTTTCGTCCGAAATTGGGCATTATCCTTACTCGCAATGTACGGCTGTTGACGGCTCTTTTGATATTGGCGGCGGAATGGAATATCCCATGATAACACTTATTGGCAATAGCGACAGCAAATCTTCTTTGGAAAGAGTAATTGTTCACGAATTGGGACACAATTGGTTTTATGGAATTTTGGGCTTCAACGAAAGAGAAGAACCGTGGTTAGACGAGGGCTTGACCAGCTTTTACGAAAACAAATATTTCCAGTGGAAATACTCCAGCCTGAAATTTAATCATCAAAATTTGAACTTGAAATTGTCCGATATTTCAAAAATATTCTCTCCATATTCGCAAGAATATACCCATCATTTGGCAACGCAATATTTCACTTCTCGAAATATGGAACAAGCAATGTCGCTGCACTCAGAAGAGATGCATTTGATAAATTATTTCTATTTGAACTATGTGAAACCTCTTGCAGTTTTTACCATGCTGGAAGAAAATATTGGAAAGAGTAATTTTCAACTAATAATGCATGACTTTTACAATGATTGGGCTTTTAAACATCCGCAAACCTCTGATTTTAAAAGACATTTGGAAGATGAAGCCAACAAAGATTTATCATGGTTTTTTGATGACATCCTCGAAAAGAACAAAAAAATAGACTATAAAATTTCCAAAGTCAAAAGC
Source organism: Bacteroidales bacterium (assembly GCA_012522535.1). Classification (GTDB taxonomy): domain Bacteria; phylum Bacteroidota; class Bacteroidia; order Bacteroidales; family WCHB1-69; genus JAAYKF01. The sequence continues at coordinate 2,358 of JAAYKF010000103.1, read as the reverse complement.
CAAAAAGATAATACTTATAAGGTGAAAATCAAGAATAAAACTGGCGTTGAAGCACCTCTAACTTTAGATTATATAAGTGAAGATGGAAAAATTATAAAAACAGAAAACTTAGATGGCTTTAAAGGGAAAAAAGGGTTTGAAATTAGTCCAGAAGAAAACACTCATAGCCTCTTTGTGAATAGCAGTTTTGAGAATTTAGAATTAGACAGATACGACAACCATGCTCGGTTGAAAGGCGTATTTAAAAGATTTAGGTCTCCCAGTGTTAATCTTTTTTATTCCCTACCAAATATCAATAAAAATCAAATATATGTTTTGCCCATTTTGGGTATGAATAAATATGATGCCCTAATGCCCGGAATTGCCTTCTACAACGACCCTGCAATTATCAGAAAGGTAGATTTTGTTTTTAGTCCGCTCTACTCTTTTAAGACAAATGAGTGGAATGGATTTTTTGATATTGGCTATAATATTCGCCCACAGGGAAATTTTTGGGGCAATGTTAGAGTGGGTTTAAATGGTCGTAAATATTCTTATAAATTTTTAGACGAAAACAGAGAGTGGTTCAAATTGGCTCAAGAGGTGGAACTTAACTACAAACCAAACTCTAAAATGATTGAAAATCAAACACTTATTAGAAACATATACCTATCTCAGGGTGTGCATATTTGGAATAGCAATCCCACAATAGTCATAGATGATACTTACATAAAAAGACGCAATTATATTTTGCTAAACATTCATCACAAGCTAAAAAGGCATCATAAAATAAACCCTTATCAACTTGATTTTGACCTTTTGCTAAACGATAAGTTCTACAAAACATCACTAACTTACACTTCAAGGCACTATTTTAAAAGAAAATTCGACTTTGAATATCGAATTTTTGCTGGATATATGACCCCGCACTACGATACCTATTATTCACCCGGTTTTAAATTTCAGACCTCAGGAATATCAGCAAAATCTAGCGGAGATTCAGATTATTTATTTGATGAAGTCTTTTTTGGACGCTCCGAAACTTCTGGATTTTGGTCGCGGCAAATGGTGCAAAGCGAAGGCGGTTTCAAAACCTATACCCCATTGGGCAACTCGCTGTGGATGAGCTCCATAAATGCTTCTGTTTCAATTCCCAGACTTGAAATACTAAGACTTTTCGCAGGCATTTTAAGCTTCGATAAAGCCAACGAGCAACTACAAAACAACGAAATATTTTTATACGAAGCAGGCATAGAACTTAGACTCTGGAAAGATGCCCTAAGTGTCTCTGTTCCGCTACTTATATCGCCAGATATGAAAAGAATTGAAAATTTATATGGGCATAAATGGCACAACCGAATTAGATTTGTATTAAATTTGAAAGCAATTAATCCATTTATTATTAATAAAAAACCACATTACATTGCACTCTAAACACAGACATATAGACGGAAAAGCTTACTTTATTTCAGATGCACATTTTGGCATTCCAAACTTTGAAGAGAGTTTAGAAAGAGAAAAAAAACTTGTTCGCTGGTTAGATGAAATCAAATCTGATGCTAAACATATTTTCCTTTTAGGCGATATTTTCGACTTTTGGTTTGAGTATAAAAAGGTGGTACCCAGAGGCTTCGTGCGAATTTTGGGAAAATTAGCCGAACTATCGGATAATGGAATAAAAATTTATTTCTTTATTGGCAATCACGATATGTGGATGAAAGATTACCTAAAAAAAGAGCTAGGATTGGAACTTTTCTTTAAAGAACAGATTTTTATAATAAATGGCAAAAAAGTGTTTTTGGGTCATGGCGATGGTTTAGGACCGGGCGATCGTGGCTATAAATTTATAAAGAAAATTTTCAGAAATCGTGTTTGTAGATGGCTATTTGCCCGATTGCACCCAAATTTTGCATACTCAATGGCACAATATTTCTCCAGAAAAAGCAGAGAAGCATATCTAGAAAAAGACAATGGTTATTTAGGAGATGAAAAAGAGTTTTTAGTGCTATTTATAAAAGAAAAACTACAAACAGAACACTTCGATTATTTCATCTTCGGACACCGACATCTGGGAATAGAAATGAAGATAGAAAACTCCACATATATTAACACCGGCGACTGGATTACAAACTTTTCTTATGCCCAAAGTGAGGGAAATAGGATAAAACTATCGTATTACGAATAATACCGATTGGAAAAATATTATAGTCCAATTTTCGTAATAGCTTAAGGGTTTAAGTTTAAATTTCCATTTAAAGCAAATCTAGTGGACTCTTTATTTTTAATTTTGATATATCAGTAATATGGGTGTAAATCTCGGTAGTTTTTATAGATTGATGTCCAAGTAACTGCTGAATAAATCGTATATCAGTGCCAGCT
>JAAYKF010000102.1 GCA_012522535.1 Bacteroidales bacterium | reverse complement strand
GGCTTTGGTATCATATAAATTTGCAAGTTTTAGATTACAAAGATACAAAATCTTGCATTAATATCAAAGCTTTTTGTGTGTTAAATTATTGATAATCAAATAGATGTGTGGTTTTTAAGGGACGACTCATTAATAATATGTTTTGCACCGGCGTATTGGTCTATAATGTAGAGAACATATAGAATATCTACGCTGATGGTTCTTTGTAGTTTTGGTTTATTTCAACTTTTTGATTGCTTTGCTTTCAAGTAGGGATTTCATTTGAGTAATAGCAACCTTATTTAATTCAATCAGTCTTTCATTCTGAGGAAATTCTTTTTGGATAAGCAACGCATTGATACTCTCCATATTGCTCAAAACTACCAACTGCTCCAATGTCGCATAATCTCTAATTTTTCCGTCCTTGTCTTGGTTTTTATCTCGCCACTCTTTGGCTGTAATACCAAAAAGTGCTACATTCAGCAGGTCGGCTTCGTTAGCATAAACAAAACTAGCTTGCTGTTTTGTGATTGTTTTTGGTATCAGGTTTTCTTTAATAGCATCGGTGTGGATATGATAATTTATCTTTGCTAAGGTGCGTTGGAGATTCCATTCTATATTCAGACGATTGTTTTCCTCGTCTTTTAAACGTTGAAATTCACGTATAAGAAAATATCTGAACTCAGCAGAAAGCCAAGTGCCAAATTCAAAAGCAATATCTTTATGTGCAAAAATTCCACCACCATATCGTCCCGATTTTGAAAATATACCTATAGCGTTTGTCATTTCAACCCAACGTTTTGGGGTTAGAACTAATCTTCCCTCTCCATTTCTAACCGTATGGAATCCCATACGGTTAAAATCTGGATTGTTAACTTGTTCCCACACTGCCAGAAAATCAACTGTATAGTATGTGCTCATCCAATTGGATACAAGAATTCGTGCATCTAAATTGTCTTTATAGCCCGCCATATCGGTAAGAGAAATATAATCTTCGTTTTCAATTTGGGTAACAGTAATTTCTGTATTAGATACGATTATTTTAGAAGCTGATTTTGTCATATTTATTACTTCACCAAAGTTAGCTCATTAATAATATGTTTTGCGCCAGCGTATTGGTCTATAATGTAGAGAACATATAGAATATCAACGCTGATGGTTCTTTGTAGTTTTGGTTCAAAGGAGATATCTCCGCTCATGGCTTCCCAGTTGCCGTCGAAGGCAAGTCCAACAAGTTCGCCTTTTCCGTTTATAACGGGGCTTCCGGAGTTTCCACCTGTAATATCATTATTACTGATAAAGTTTATGTGAAGTTCGCCACCATAGGCATTGGCGTATTGTCCGAAGCTTTTTGTTGTAAGTAATTCTTTCTGTTTTTCGGGAACAATAAATTCATATTTTGTTGGGTCTTCTTTCTCTAAGATTCCTTTAAAAGTGGTGTAATAATTATAATGTACTGCGTTACGTGGCTCATAATCAAGCACTTGTCCGTAGGTTAGTCGCATGGTTGAGTTTGCGTTGGGATAAACAGTTTTCTTTGGATCTTTTTCCAAAAGTGCAGCTGCAAAATTACGTTTGCCCATGCTTAGCATCTCCTCCTTTTCGTTGTAAATATCCAAGAATTGGAAGTATGAATTTAATAAACTTGTTGAAAGAACAAATATTGGATCTTTGGCGAAGGTGCTTAGTTTGGGATTGTCTAATGCTTTTTCTATTTTCTCTTTGTCTGTGAAAATAGTATTTTTGTAAAGCTTATCCACAAAAGCATACACTCTATTTGCAGGCTGATTTTTAAGCTTCAGTATCTCTTTTGGAACCAAAGTGCTATGTACATTTTTATTGAACATCATAATGAGTTCAGCCATCATTTTTTTATCTATTTCAACATAGTAATCTTTAAAATGCTTGTCCAATTGCGATTTCAAGTTTTTCGCAATATTATTTATTATTTCATCACCTCTTTTTTCTTTAATGGCATTTGTAAGTGCATTGTATCTGTACGACATTAATATTACCTCTGGTCCGCGGATAACGGCTTCAAGATAGTACCAAAGCGCCACCTCATATTTATTCATATGATTGTAGGCTTCTTCAATTTGCGAAAGTGCTTTTCCATATTTTTTCTCCCTTGCTGGGTCAGCTTCAATCCACGATTTGAGGTCGTTTTCGAGAATCATTTTTTTCTCAAAAACTCTGTTGTTTTTTAGTTGTTGAGTTTGACCAATGAAGTATTTCCAATAGTTTGATGTTTGGGCATATTTTGTTGCATACTGAATTCTTACAGCATCATCTTTATTCATAAACTCACGCATTACAGCAAGTTTTTTCTCGCGAACCTCAACAATGGTGGGATTTTTGTATTTAATATTATTTTGTACTCCGTACGAAGTTAGGTATCTATCCGTTGAGCCGGGATAGCCCAAAATCATCACAAAATCATCTTTTTTCACTCCACTAAGCGAAATTGGTAAATGATGTTTTGGCTTAAAGGGTATATTATCTTCTGAATATTCGGCAGGTTTTCCGTCTGGCGACATATAGATTCTAAACAGGGCAAAGTCGCCAGTGTGGCGGGGCCAAGTCCAGTTGTCGGTGTCGGCACCAAATTTCCCAATTGCCGATGGGGGAGCACCAACCAAACGAACGTCTTTATATATTTCGTAAACAAAAACATAAAAAGCATTGCCATCAAAAAATGGTTTAACATCGGCAGTGTATTCTGTGCCTTTTGTTACCTCATCTTTGATAAGCTTTATTTCGTTATCAATAATTTTTTGTCTCTCTTGTTCAGTTTGTTTGTCGTTTAGAAGTTTTAAAATTCTATCACTAACATCGTCCATACGTACCAAGAACTTAGCCGTTAAACCTGGGTTTTTAAGTTCTTCTTTATAATTGTTTGCCCAAAAACCATTTGTTAGATAATCGTGCTCAACGGTTGAGTGCGACTGAATTTGACCATATCCACAGTGGTGATTTGTGAGAACCAACCCATTTTCGGATATAATTTCGCCAGTGCAACCGCCACCAAATTGAATTATGGCATCTTTTAAGCTGGATTTGTTTACGTGGTAAATATCCTCAACGTCTAACTTTAGACCCATTTTTTGCATGGTCTCAATGTTTTTGTCAAGTAGCATTAGTAGCCACATACCTTCATCTGCAGAAACATAGCCTGCATTTAAAATGAAGATTAAGAATAGTGTGAAAAATCTTTTCATAGTCTTGTTTTTTGTTTTTATTTTCAAAGATAAGACAAATAAATTAACAAATCACACAATGAAGTCTATAATCTACAATTTTGAGGTAAATGTAATTAAATGAAAATTGAAGTAATACAAATATGTAATCGGTAGAAATCTCTATTTAGATATAATCATAAAAACAGTTCTACGATTTTTTGCCCTTCCCTCTTCGGTGCTATTGGTGGCAATGGGGCTACTTTGACCATAGCCTTTGTAGCTTAATCTGGATTTTGAAACTCCACTTTCAACTATGTAATCAAATACAGCTTTTGCCCTGTTTTCCGATAGGGTTTGGTTGTATTGTGCCGAACCAATATTGTCGGTATGCCCTTGTAGCTCGACTTTTACGCTGAGGTGGTCGTTCATAAATTCTATAAAGGCATCTATCACAAACTTACTCTCTTTGTTTAGCTCGTATGAGTCGGTCTTGAAATAGATGTCGCTAAGCTCGTACGATTTGCCAACGTCTATGGGCTTTATCTCAAAATCTATTTTTTGCACTGGCTTGGTTTTCTGATAGCTGGCATCAATATATTTGGTTTCGTAGGCGTGATTTTCTTTTTTAACAGTAAGTATATAATCATTCTCTAATAGTGCAATTGTGGCATATTTACCATCGCTCATATCTATGGGGATTTCGGTAACTCTTTTAGTAGCCGTGTTTCTAAGGCTTACCGAAGCCTCAACAATTTCGCCATCTTCGTTTTTCACATCTCCTTTAATCAAAACAACTTTTTGAGGACGATATTTTTCGGGCAAGTCAAATTCGTAGAGATTCCAGTCGCTCATTCTGTTGGATTGTAGGTTGATATTTGAGGCATAATAGCCCTTTGTTCCATCTATGGAGACAAAAAAACCAGATTCGTCTCTATCTGTATTAATAGGGTAGCCCAAGTTTACGGGCTTCGACCATTTATTATTGCTATCCAGTCGTGAGTAGAAAATATCAGAGCCCCCAAAACCCACATGACCATCGGAGGAGAAATATAGGGTTTGGCTGTCGGAGTGAATAAATGGGGTTCGCTCTTTGCCTTTGGTATTGATTGTTGGACCAACATTTTCGGGCTTACCCCAGCTACCATCTTCGTTTCTGTTTGTTACATAAATATCATAATCGCCATACCCTCCGGGACGGTCGCTTACAAAATATAGTGTTTTGCCATCGGGGCTAATGCTGGGCATGGTTTCCCATGTGTCGGGGTTGTTGATTTCTGGACCCAATGATTTTATTCCCGACCAATAGCCACTTTCAAATTCTGAATAGTATAAATCGCAATTCTGATAGCCATCCATCATTCTAAAACAGCGCACAAAAACCATATATTTATTATCAACGGTTATTGTGGCACCACCCTCGTTCTGACTTTGATTGAAGGGCATGGGCATGGCTTCGCCAGAGGAGAATTTTTGTCTTGTCTCGTCAAAATAGCTGTAGGTAAACATCTCTTTGTTTGGGTTTGATGAGCCCAAAAAATCGGCTCTATTTTGTTCGGCGGGAACAACCCTTGTGTAGTACATAGTCTCTTGGTCGGGCGAAAGACTAAAAACATATTCGTCTAATTTGGACGAAACCCCTTCGACAATTTTTGGCTGAAAGCTCACTTGATTATTCTCACTCTCGATGTATAGGTTCATATATTTTTTTCGTGATTTGGCACTTTCAACCATATCTTTGTTTCTAACAATATCTTCATTGTCAAGAAGTTTGTCGTAAAACTCGAAAGCTTTTTTATGGTCGCCACTATGTTCATAAAGGCTTGCTAAATAGTAGAACACATTAACATTATATTCTGGACAAATATTTATCAACGACTCAAAATACCCCCTACACGCTCTCACTTTTTCGGACAATGTATTAATATAATGCATGGCATCTCTGCTATTCATATTGTCGGGATTGCGATCAATTTCGCGATATAGATTCATTCCCAATTGATAGTAGGGTGGCGGAAAATCGGGGTCCATTTCTATCACTTCCTTATAAAGCATCACAGCTTGTTCGCGTTGGCCCTTTTTGCGTGCTTTTATGGCTTTGTCATATTTTTTCTGAACCTTTTTCTCCACAACAGTCTTGCATCCCTGCTCTTCGTCATCGTAATCAGATTGCGAGTAAGCAAAGTTTATCAACATAAAAAATGATAAAAACAAAACTCCTATATATGTTCTTTTAGTTTTCATAAAGCAAGTTTTAGGTGCAAATTAGGTGTAATAATAAGCATATTATACCAAATAAATTCCAATTTCTACAAAATTAATCTATTATATTTTACTAATCGGTATTGTACTATAATATTTTTCAATCGATATTAGTTGTTTTGGTCAATAAAATTTAAAAATCGAATCTTTTAATTTATGTAAAAGAGTTTTTGATTTCAAAAATTATTTAGGAGAGATGAAAAACACAAAATTTGTTATAAAATCAGAGGATTTAGTAACAATAATGGGAGTTTCATCGTTAAAAAGCAAGATAAAAATATGTTTAAAACAGTGTTAAAGTAAAATTGCTATTTTTGCACTTAATATTTAATGTATTATTTATGACAATAGTTGGTTCAATTATCAAGCATGGCATAAGTCTTAGGAGTAAATTTCCGGGAACCATAATTAGTAAACATAAAAGATTTTCCAATCCTATTAAAACTCAAGAAAAAGAGTTGAAAAAGCTCATACAAAAGAGTTTTTACACCGCTTTTGGCGAAGAGTTCAAGTTAAAACAATTATTATCTAGCAAAACTCTTATTGCAGATTTTAAAACAAATGTGCCAATTTACGACTATAATACAATTTATAAAGAGTGGTGGTACAGAGCTTTAAGTGGCGAACAATATGTTTGTTGGCCAGGAAGTGTAAAACATTTTGCATTAAGTTCTGGAACTTCTGAAGCATCTAGCAAATATATTCCAGTTACAAAAGATATGATTGATGCCATTAAAAAAACAAGTGTTCGTCAACTTCTATCTTTAGTGAATTATGATTTTCCAGCTACTTTTTTCGAAAAATCTGTACTAATGCTTGGTGGCAGCACGCACTTGCAATATAATGGAACATACTATGCTGGCGACTTGTCGGGTATTACAACAGGGAATTTACCATTTTGGTTTGAACACTATTACAAGCCCGGAAATCAAATTTCAAGAGAACGCGATTGGAATACAAAATTAGAAGAAATTGTAAAAAATGCTCCCAATTGGGATATAGGTGTAATTGTGGGTGTTCCCTCGTGGTTTCAACTTTTATTAGAGAAAATAATTGATAGATATAACCTTAAAAACATTCATGATATTTGGCCAAATTTATCCATTTTTGTACATGGAGGTGTTGCTTTTGGACCCTATAAAAAGAGTTTCGAGAAACTTCTAGGGAAGCCACTAACTTATATGGAAACATATTTAGCTTCCGAAGGCTTTATAGCCTATCAAAGCCGACCAGATGTGGACTCAATGGAATTGGTTATTGATAATGGAATTTTTTATGAATTTGTACCCATAAATAATGATAATTTTGATGATGATTTTAATATAAAACGATCGGCTAAAACCCTAAATATTGAAGAGGTAGAAGAAGGTGTTGAATATGCTCTGCTGATTTCTACCTGTGCTGGTGCATGGCGTTATCTTATCGGCGATACTATACGTTTTACTTCCAAAAAACTGAATGAAATTGTTATTACCGGTCGCACAAAACAGTATCTGAATTTATGTGGCGAACATCTTTCGGTAGAAAATCTCACAAAAGCAATAAAAATGCTTGAAGATGAAATGGAAATTAGTGTAAGAGAATTTACAGTTATTGGATATAAACGTCTCAATGCGTCGATGTTTGCTCATCATTGGTATATAGGTACCGATTCTAAAGTTGATAATAAGGTTGTGGCTAAAAAAATTGATGAATATTTGAAAATTCTCAACGATGACTATAGAGTTGAAAGGGGAGATGCCATAAAAGAGGTTAATGCCGAAATTTTACCTATGGAAATGTTCTATAATTGGATGCGAAAACATGGAAAAGAGGGAAGTCAAAATAAATTTCCACGTGTGTTAACAGGCGATAAACGTGCAGATTGGGTTAATTTTATAAAAGAAGAAAATAGTAAGAAGCTGTGATGATACATGCAATCATAGAAGGCATTATTTTAGGACTAACTCTTGCAATTATGGTGGGTCCAGCATTCTTTTCGCTCATCCAAACGAGTTTGAGTAGCGGAATGAAAAATGGAACATTTTTGGCTGTGGGAATTTCATTAAGCGATGCATCTCTTATAATTTTAACCTCTTTAGGAGCTCTATCCATTGCAAGTAATGACTCTTTTCAGCTTATATTTGGACTTGTTGGAAGTGCAGTATTGTTAGGTTTTGGAATTTATAATTTACGAAGTAAAGTGATAATACATAAGCCAAAAGATATTGAACTCCCAGGAATATCCAAAAGTTCGCACCCTCTTATTTACGTTTTAAAGGGTTTTATATTAAACTTTGCCAATCCCTTTCTATGGATTTTTTGGCTCACCATTGCGGTGGCAATAAATACGCGTTACGATAGTTTGCAAAACTATATAATATTCTTTATTAGCACCATAGTAACAGTATTTGCTACTGATTTATTCAAATGTTTTATTTCAGGAAAAATCAAAAATTTCCTATCAAACAAAACCATGTTTATTATAAATAGAATTGTAGGTATTATGTTTATAATATTTGGAGTTGTACTATTGGTGAGAGTTTTATGGTTTAATAATTAGTTCTACAACATTTCATTAGCCAAGTTTGCCAGCTCACTTCTTTCACCTTTCACAAGCTTAACATGCGCATATATGGGGTGATGTTTTATTTTGTCAATTAAATACGATAATCCATTACTTTGTGCATCAAGATATGGTGTGTCAATTTGAAAAACATCGCCTGTGAAAATTATTTTTGTGTTTTCACCAGCTCTAGTAATAATAGTTTTCACTTCGTGTGGAGTGAGGTTCTGTGCCTCGTCAACAATAAAGCATATGTCAGACAAACTTCTACCACGAATATACGCCAATGGCTGTATCAACAGTTTTTCGTTTTCCAAATCCTCTTGAATCGAATGCCACTCTCTATCCTTTTCAGAGAACATATTTCGGATAAATTTCAAATTATCAAAAAGTGGTTCCATATAGGGGTTAAGCTTAGATTTTATATCGCCGGGCAAAAATCCAATATCTTTGTTGCTTAGTGGAACTATGGGTCTTGCCAAAAAAACCTGTTTGAAAAATCGTTTCTGTTCCAAAGCTCCAGCCAGAGCCAGAAGAGTTTTTCCAGTTCCTGCCACCCCTTGAATGGTTACAAGCTTTATGTTTGGATTCATAATGGCATGTAGAGCAAAGATTTGTTCGGCACTTCTGGGGGTGATTCTGTGTGCTGAGCGTTTTTCCAACCTTTCAACCATATTGGTAATGGGATTGAAATATGCCAAAACAGAGCTACTTCCATTTTTAAGTATATAATAGTGGTTTGGAATTGGACTTTCTAAGCCAATTTCTGAAGCTTCAAGCTCATTTTTTTCATACAATAGTGAAATAATATCTCTGTCAACTTCGTCAATTTCGGTAATTCCTGATGAAAGATTTTCAATGTTTTTGATTTTGCCAGTTTCATAATCCTCGGCAACCATTTCCAGAGATTTAGCCTTTATCCGTAGGTTAATATCCTTGCTCACAAGAATTACCTGACGCTCGGGATATCTATCTTTGAGCCAAGTTACGGCATTCAAAATTCTATGGTCGGCTTTGTTGGCACCAAAAACCTTGCATGCGTCCACCGATATATGGTCATTATCAAAAATCACTCTTAAGTTACCCAAATCTTCCCTTTGTAAGGGAATCCAATCCTGCAAAGTGTAGCCCATGGAAAGATTATCCAAAATTCGAGTAAATTCACGAGCCTCAAAATTCTTTGTATCGTTACCTTTTTTAAATTGATCAAGTTCTTCCAAAACCGTTATTGGAATGGCCACATCATGCTCTTCAAAGCTGAAAATAGATGAGTGATTGTGGATAATTACGGAAGTATCGAGAACGAAAATTTTCCTGTTAGAATTTGACAATGACATATTCATGATTTTATTTTTTTAGAAGTTTCCACAAATATAAGAAAAACTATACTGAATACTATTCTAAAATGAGTTAATTTTTATTATTTATTCATATTTAAAAATCTTCATTCTGCAGTTTTTACAGTCATATGAAAGTTTGTATGTATTTTCTCCATCAGAAATAAATTCAGGGTCCGAAGGGGCTAAAATCAAAGGTTTTGGGTTATATTTTATAGTGCAACGACCCAAGCTATATTTTATGCAATGATGGGTAGTCATTAGTGCAACATTTTCGTAATTATGTTCAAATTCGGGAGCCATTTCCACAACTTGAGAACCACATTTCTCATAGAAAGTTTTTGCATAATTATTCAGAACATTGTGATAATGAAGGATTTCCTTATCTATATATTGCGGATATGATATTTTGCCACCATATTCTCTTTTGTAATTTTCAAGCCTTTTATCTTCAAGTTGTTGCAACAAATTCCTCCGTATAGAGTTGAGTTCCGAAATACGAATAAAAGCAATTTCATCGCCCTCAATTTTAACATTGTTAATACTGAAAATAGTTCCTCCAGCTTTAGAAAATTGCTCTTTTATTGTAGAAATTGCCTTCTCCGCATTCAAAGCTTCGTCAAAACTGTTTTCCAAAATAATTTCAACTCTGTTTTTGTCCTCATCAGTGGCAGAAAGTGCAATTTGTTTGCCAAATTTAACCCCTATTTCGACATCAATTAGTCTCTCCGTTTTATTTCTATTTAGTTCATTTTCAAAATTCAAATCTTTATTTCGAAAAACTTCAGTGCCAGGCATGCAAGTTTCAATTCGGCGAGCGTATATTTTATTGCCCTCAACCTTATAAATTTCACTGCCGATAATATTTCCACTTTTGTCTATCCAGCAAATTCCATCTCCTGCAATAGCTTTCTCTTTAGTATTGATTATAAGGTAGTTATCTCTATTTTCTATGGTTTTGCCCAAAAACTTCCCCATGGATTTTGGTCCAGCGGTATTGGCAATATCTGCAATTATACCATTTATATTTAGCTGTGTAAATTGTCTGTTAAACGATTTTTCGGGGTCGGGAGTAAAGTCAAAATATACTTTTCCAGAAGAAGCCTTTCCAAACTCCCTGTTATCCAACAGTTTATCTAAAACTTGCCTATAATGTGCCACAATATTTTTTACGTAAGAAATGTTTTTCAATCTTCCTTCAATTTTCAAGGACATTACGCCAGCTTTCAGTAGATTTTTCAACTCATAATCTAGACGAAAATCTTTGAGCGATAAAATATGTGAATTTTCAAGTAAAAATTGTTTACTTTTATCTAAAACATTCCAAGCTAGTCGGCAGGGCTGGGCACAAGCACCTCTGTTGGCACTTCTTCTACCTCGCTCTGCACTCAAATAACATTGTCCGCTGTAGCTAACACAGAGTGCTCCATGGACAAAAAACTCAATTTCAATATCTGAGTTTTGAGAGATATTTTCAATCTCCGAAAGTGAAAATTCACGCGGTAGAACAACTCTTGAAAATCCTACGTTTTCTAAAAATTTCACCTTTTCCAAACTATCGTTGTGCATTTGCGTACTTGCATGAATTGGAATTGGGGGCAAACCAGCCTCTATCAGTCCCAAATCCTGAATTATAATGGCATCAACACCTGCATTATACGCCTCATGGGCAATTTTTATGGCATCATCAACTTCATTATCATAGAGCAAAGTGTTGAGAGCTAAATATGTTTTTGCATTAAATTTATGACCAAATTTTGCCAATT
>JAAYKF010000101.1 GCA_012522535.1 Bacteroidales bacterium | reverse complement strand
CTTGATTGGCTATGTAGTTATACACATTTTCAATTTGAGAATGTGCATAAGAAAACACTCCATATCCTTCTTGCCAAGAAAATTTGCCTTTTATATATTTTTGTTTGTTGATAAAGTTGGAAGAGTTGTTTTTTATATCTCTAATTAAGTCAGATATGCTCATAGATGGTTTTAGTCCCACAAAAACGTGAACATGATCTGCAACTCCGTTTACGATAATTGGTTTTTTCCTTTGATAATTCCTGCTATATACTTAAACACCTCGTCACGCCAAGGCTTTTGTAATAGATTTTGTCTGCCTTTTACAGCAAATACGTATTGAACGTATATTTGAGAAAATGTTCCTGCCATAATTTTATTTCACCCCTCCGGGGTTTTATTGGGTTGGTAGTTTTGTTTTCTTATAATCATTTCACCCCTTCGGGGTTTGTTGTTTTTGCTTCTTATAATCCTGCAAGGTTCTTTAAACCTTGTAGGATATTATTTTCTTTTTTTATCTTTACTGCAAGGTCTTTCCGACCTTGTCGCCTTCAGAAATAAAAAAAGAGGTTTGAAAAACGTCTATTCAAGGTATAACCCCTCGCGCGAATGATATTCAAACCTCAATTGCAAATATACAACAATCCAACACCCAAAGTCAAGTAATTAGCAAAGAAAAATGACACCAGAAGAATTTCAAAAGCGTTTAAAGGCAAAAGAAAGGGAACTTAAAAAGTTCATAAACGATGATTTGCCACGACATTTGGGTAAGTTGGCAGTTGACCATTTTAAGGACAATTTTCGCAAAGGCGGATTTGTTAACAATGGGTTAATAACATGGGACAAACCAAAACGTTTCAGCGAAACCGGAATTACACCACAAAAATATGGCACTTCTAAGTGTCACCAACGAACTATTCAACAGTATCAACTACGATGTGAAAGGCAATACTGTTATTATACGCTCCGACAAAGAATATTCAGCAATACACAACTGGGGCGGAACCATACACAGCCAAGTGCCAGTTACGCCAAAAATGAGAAAATTTGCTTGGGCTATGCATTACCAGCAATCTCCCAAACTTTGTATGTTCTATTTTATCCACACCTACAAGGTCGGAAAGACCTTGTAGGTGTGTGGTTATTATTAGGTTGTATCGACGTTTTTTCTTTCAATCCTACAAGGTTTTTGAAACCTTGCAGGATGTTATTATCCTTTTCATCATTTTGAACAAATTGCCATTGTTTTCGGTTTTCTACTTTAAAATATAAAATTATGAGTGGAAAATTTAAAGAGATAATAGGTGGCGATACGCCTGTTTTGGTCGATTTTCATGCCACTTGGTGTCAGCCTTGCAAAATGCAATCTCCAATTTTGCAGGAATTGTCGGCGGAGATGGGCGAGAAAATTAGAGTTCTGAAAATAGATGTGGATAAAAATCCTGCTGTGGCACAAGCATATAGAGTTCAGGGTGTTCCTACTTTAGTGATTTTTAAAAAAGGTAAAATTGTTTGGCGAAATTCAGGCGTACACAGCAAGGAACAGCTAAAGGGTATTTTAAATCAATTTCTAAATTAGCACATTGAGCATCAAATTTTTGATGTGGATTTTATATAATTAGTTTTATTTTCATAACTTTGCTCTATGAACGGAGACCCAAAGTTATACAAGATCTTAGAAGAGTGGCAAATACCATTCGAGTATATGGAGCATCCGCCTGCACCCACCATAGAGATTGCTATGCAGTATTGGGAAGGGCATGATGCCACACATTGTAAAAATATTTTTTTTAGAAACCATAAAGGAAACAGACACTATTTGGTCATAATAGATTGTCATCAAACGTTGAGTATCAGCGATTTAGAGAAAAGGCTGAAGCAGGGAAAGTTGACCTTTGCATCGGAAAAAAGATTGCAAAAATATTTGAATTTAACGCCCGGCTCTGTAACTCCTTTGGGTTTGATAAATGATACAGAAAATCATGTTTATGTCTTTTTCGACAAAAATCTTTTAAATGGTAAACGCATAAGCTTTCATCCAAATATTAATACGGCTTCTTTGATTTTTGAGCTTGATGATTTTCTCAAATTTATGAAAAATGTGGGTAATGATTATGAGTTTACAGAATTGTATTAGATTGATTTGCAAATAAATAAAAACAAATAAAATTAAAACTATGAATTTTAAAACCTTTAGTGTCATGATGATTTCAATATTGTTGTTGGCATCGTGCAAACAAAAAGTAAAAGAGACAGACGAGCTTGAAGCTTCAGGCGAGTTTAAGTTTATGGTTGAGCAATTTGCCGACCTTAGAGTTTTACGTTATCAAGTCCCAGGATTTGACGAGTTATCGGCTCAACAAAAAGAGTTAATCTATTATTTGAGCGAAGCGGCTCTGTGTGGAAGAGATATCTTTTTTGACCAAAATTATAAGTATAATTTGTTGATACGTAATACTTTAGAAGAGATTGCAGAAAACTATACTGGTGATAAAACTTCGCAGGATTTTGAGAATTTTATGATTTACCTAAAGAGAGTTTGGTTCTCAAACGGTATTCATCATCACTATTCTACAGAAAAGTTTTTCCCCGAAATTACAGAAGCTTATTTTGCCGAATTGATTAAAAACTCGCCAGAGGCAAAATTTAATTTAAAAGAGGGTGAAAGCCTTGATGAGTTTACAGCACGTGTTTCGCCACTTATTTTCGACCCAAATATTGCTCCCAAAAAAGTGGTTCAGGATGCAGGAGTTGATATTGTAGCCAATTCGGCTGTGAATTTCTATGAAGGTGTTACACAAAAAGAGGTGGAAGCATATTACAAAAAAATGCACAACCCCAATGATAATCAGCCTATTTCCTACGGTTTAAATTCTAAATTAGTGAAAATAGATGGCAAAGTTACAGAGCAAGTTTATAGCAAAAATGGTTTGTACAAAGAGGCTATTGAAAAGATAGTTTATTGGTTAGAAAAAGCAGCAACTGTTGCCGAAAATGATGTGCAAAAAGCTCATATTGAGAAGCTTATAGAGTATTATGAAGATGGTGATTTGAAAACTTGGGACGTTTACAACGTGCTTTGGGTTCAAGATATTGATTCTCATATAGATTATGTAAATGGATTTGTTGAGGTTTATGACGACCCAATGGGAATGAAAGCCACTTGGGAAGCTGTTGTTAATTTCAAAGATATGGAAGCAACAAAGCGTACTGAAATTATTAGCGATAATGCACAATGGTTTGAAGATCATTCGCCAGTTGACCCACGTTTCAAAAAAGAAGAGGTAAAAGGTGTTTCTGCTAAAGTAATCACGGTAGCTCAATTGGGTGGTGCATGCTATCCCACAACCCCCATCGGAATTAATCTTCCCAACGCCAACTGGATTCGCAGAGACCATGGTTCAAAATCGGTAACGATGGAAAATATAACATATGCATACGACCAAGCAGCGTCAGGTTCAGGAGTCTTGGAAGAATTTTGCTTTTCGGAAGAGGAGATTGCTTTGAGTAGAAAATATGGTTCTATAGCCGACAACTTGCATACTGATATGCATGAATGTTTGGGACACGGTTCAGGAAAAATGTTGCCCGGAGTTAGCGATGGAGCTCTAAAAAACTATCATTCACCCCTTGAAGAGTGTCGTGCCGACCTCTATGCACTATATTTCTTGATGGACAACAAAATGGTTGAACTTGGATTGATTGAAAATTTAGATGTGGCAAAAGCTGGCTACGACAAATATATCAGAAATGGTTTGATGTTGCAGTTGACAAGAATTGAACTTGGTAAAAATATAGAGCAAGCACATATGCGTAATCGTGCCACAATTTCCAATTGGTGCTACGAAAAAGGAAAAGAAGACAATGTGATTGAAAAGAAAAATATAGACGGTAAAACCTATTTTGTAATTAATGATTATGATAAATTAAGAGAGCTTTTTGGAGAGCTATTGGCTGAAGTTCAGAGAATTAAGTCAACTGGCGATTTCGAAGCTGGTAAAAACCTAATAGAAGCATACGGAGTGAAAATTGATCAAGATCTTCATAAAGAAATTTTGGATAGATATCAAGAACTTAAGGTTGCTCCTTATGGTGGATTTATGAACGTAAAATATGTTGCTACCGAAAAGGATGGAAAAATTACAGACATAAAAGTTGAATATCCAGATGATTACACCAAGCAAATGCTTGAGTATTCTAAAAATTATTCATTCTTGCCAATTATCAATAATTAAAATTGATTTTGTTTCTGTGAAAAGTCGAGCTCAAAACAGCTCGACTTTTTCATTGTTTAAATCTAAATTGATTTAAGTACTATTTTACATAAACTATGATACTGTCCCAAAAAAGTGTGTAAAGTCCAGGGAAATTATGAAATTTGTAAACACAAACTATAAATTTTATAAGATATGAACTTTACACAAGAACAAATTACGGAAATTTTAAGCGATTTTTCAAG
>JAAYKF010000100.1 GCA_012522535.1 Bacteroidales bacterium | reverse complement strand
CGTCTGCATAAAGAAGTACCTCTTCTTTATCCTTCTGGTTCCATCTTTTTCTATGTAAATTCATAACACAAATATAAAAATTATCACTTAAATTTGTGTCCAAGAATTAATCACGCTATTACCATACAATATACAGTATAGAACAAAATGGAAATATACTAAGCATAAAAACTAAAGTAAAAACTGAATGGCTACTTAACAACGAAAGAGTATTCCCAATAATTGTGGACCCAACAATAAATGTATATCCTAATGCAACAACCTACTGGACAAGAAGCGTTGCAAGCGATGGATACAATTATGCAGACTTGCAATTTGGGACAGATGTTAGCTACTGGGTTATTGGTTTCATGAAATTTAATTTAACCAATATTCCATCTTCAGCCACAATAAACTCTGCAAGTGCTTATGTATATGTATGGGACATTCTAGAAAATAGTCATTCTTTAAATAGATTTGCTTTTTTAAATGCAAATGACCCTACACAATACTCTGGTTCTACTCTATACAATAGTGCAGTCACATACTACTCTAATGATTTGCCCACAAACCAATCAACTGGTTGGAAAAATGCTTCTTTAAATAGTACAGCTACAACCCACATAAAAAATGCATTTGGCAGTTATATAAGCATGAGTATTAAGCCTGAGGGTAGCTGGCACGAAACTTCTATTTATAAAGTCAGAAATCATATAGGTGGTTCAGATGGCACATTAAAACCCTACTTACTAATCGACTACTCTTTATCTACAAACTGTAGTGGCACACCCACCCCTGGCACTGCATCTATATTACCTAATAGTGATACACATGGGCAAGGATTTACTGCTAGCGTGAATGGTTCTACTATGGAAAACGGCATCACCTATCAATGGCAAAGTGCACCATCGGCTTCTGGTCCATGGACTAATATTCCAGGAGCAACTTCTGCATCATATAGCGGTGTTGCACCATACGAAAACGGTACTACATATTATAGAAGGATAATAACATGTACATACAGTAGTCAATCTGCATACTCCAATGCAGTTTCATTTACCACCACATGTACTCCACAGCATACAGATGGCAACGCCCCTGGTAGTGGATATGGGTATATTGGTATCAGCAATGTAAGCATAGGTACTATAAATAATACAACTGGTTATCAAAATCATTCACCATCATACAACTACTATAGCGGACACTCCACCAATGTAGAATTAGGGCAAACCTATACATTAAGTGTAACATACAAAGATGATGGCTCTCCCTATAACCCTGGTGAAATAGGAGTTTGGGTAGATTGGAATGGAGATGGAGACTTTAGCGATGCCAATGAATTTATTGGTGTAAGAACAAATGTAGCTAATAACTCAACTCAAACATTTAATATTACTGTTCCAGCTGGCACAACTCCTGGTACAAAAAGATTAAGAGTAAGGTCTGCTTTCAATGGCGAAGGCTATACCTCTAATGATGCATGTACTGTTATGCAATATGGTGAAACCGAAGATTATAATCTTAATGTAATATCATCAGAGCGTACACTTAGCGTTTCTGAAGCCTATAATGGTGCTACATATGCAAATGGTTCTCATAGCTTTGCTAATAATGCAAGTGTTACAGCCACCTCTGGTACAAGAACAGGATATATTGTAACTGGTTGGACTGGCACAGGTAGCGTTCCTGCAAGTGGCACAAGCGGTTCTGTAACATTTACTATTACTCAAAACTCAACTATTAAATGGCTATGGCAGCAAACGGGAACACCCGATAATATAAAATTCTATAACTATGGTGGCGATAATCAATTGGCATTTAATAATAGTAGATTAGAAACCACCACACCCATTTTCAGAATAAGCCATCAATTTTATGATGCATCTGATTATGAGATAGAAATCAACACTTCACCCAGCTTTGATGGTACATCTTGGACGCAAACTTTTAGTGGAGCCTATCCACTAAATACAGAAGCTAACTTTGAGTTTAGCAATAACTTCGCTCCCACAAATAATACCACCTACTATGTAAGAGTTAGAGTTAAAGGTGCAGCAAATATTTGGAGCGATTGGACAACAGAAACTTATAGCTTTACATACCAAACACCAAGCGAAATAGCAGGCTGGTTCCAAACCACACAAGCACAATTCCAAACAGATGAGCTAAACGGAACATTAGCCGATGCAAATCATGATGTGGTATTAGCAGGCGGAGGAGGTGGAAATAGAGTGGATAATGGAGAGTTTAATTCTGGAACATCTTATTGGACCACTACAACTGGAAGTGGAAAAAGTGCAAATGTTGTGTCAGACCAAGGAAGCAGTTTCCCTGGTAATTGGTTGCAAGTAGGTGCTGTAAATTTTGGAACTGGGGCTTCAGGCACTATTACCGTGGCACAAGAGGTTGATTTAACCAATATTTCAACACTTACATTTAAAACTGGAAATTATTTTAACGTAGGTAGTCCTTTTGATCCTACACCTAATACAAAATTAGAATTTAAAATAGGTGGTACATTAACAAATACTACAGGTACTTCACTAAAAACAATAAGTCAGCAAGGTTCAGGACAAGGATACAGTTATTATAATCATGGTGAATCTAGTATTGATATAACTAATTATAACGGTACACATGTTATTAAGTTTGTTATGACATTTAATAGTTCATGGAATGGCAATGGTAGCGTTTACTATCTTATAGATGATGTAATAGCAGCTGCTCCGCCCACTGGCACCATTACCTCCACTCCCATTCATTTTGCTTCTGTTATAGATGCAGAGGAGTATGACGAGGTAATTTGGAATCAAACCTTAGGTGGCGGAACTTTAAATATAGAGGTTCAAGGCTCTGCCAATGGCACTTCATGGTCTAATATTTCAGGCTATGGCAATATTTCGGTAGCTGGTGATGGTGAGAAATCATTTGATATAAGTGGTATAAATCCAACAACATATCCTCACCTACGCCTTATAGGCACAATAGATGGTGCTGGCGTAAAGCTCCACGATTGGGCTATATCTATGAAAAGCTCCAAACTTGAACCACCATCAGGCACAAAGTCGCCAAATTTGTTAGAGCTTTGCGAAGGCACTACGCTTACCCTTATAGATATACAAGATGGTAGCGGCGGCTCAAGTTCGTGCCAAGACGAGTTTAGATTTTCCACAGAAATAGATGCAAATGGCGACACAATTTATTCAGCTTGGAGTGGCACTATTCCCAATTTCGCGGCTGTTGTAGGTACTAATATTATCCAAACTCGCCGTGCGTGTGGAAGCGTAGAGAGTGAATACAATACTTATATATGGGAGGTTGTTGCACAACCAATTATTAGCCCCATAGCTTTTTCTTTTGAAGATATTTATGTGGGCGAAAGCAGTATAGCTTCAGCCACAGTTAGCGGAGGCACAGGAAGTTACAGCTATCAATGGCAATATTACGATGAAAGTGATTGGGTTAATGTATCAGATGGAACTCCCCCAGGAGCTGAGTACTCTGGTGCAAACACCAACCAACTAAGTGTTTTGGGAATTTCCATAGCTAACAGCTACAACTATCAGCTAATAGTAAACAATTCAGACTATTGCGAAGCCACTTCCACAACAATCACATTAAATGTACACGAAAAGCCCATAGCCCCCGAAGGTACAAAATCACCAAATTTGGAAACTATTTGCGAAGGTGAATATATAACATTAATAGACACCATAGGTGGTAAATTTGGCTTTGGCTCTTGTCAAGACGAGTTTAGATTTTCCACAGAAATAGATGCAAATGGCGACACAATTTATTCAGCTTGGAGTGGCACTATTCCCAATTTCGCGGCAGTGGTAGGTACTAATATTATCCAAACTCGTCGTGCGTGCGGAAGCGTAGAGAGTGAATACAATACTTATATATGGGAAGTTGTTGCACAACCAACATTTGCCCAAGTATCATTTACTGAAGATGAGATTTGTGTAAATGGAACAACACAAGCCTCCACCTCAATTTCGGGTGGTACAGGAAGTTATACATACCAATGGCAATATTACAATGGAAGTGATTGGGTGAGTGTAGCAGACGGAACCCCCACAGGATCACAATATTCTGGTGCAAACACAGATGAACTCACCATTGTGGGCATTAGCCTTGACGGGAACTTCAAATATAGATTAACAGCCAGTAACGATAACGCTTGCGAAGCTACATCTGATGAGGGGACATTAAAAGTATTCCTGCAACCCATAGCACCCATTGCCGAAAAACTGCCCAACAATATTGATGTTTGTGAAAATGTGGAACTAACAATTACTATCGAAACTGCTGGCAGTGGCGGTGGTAGTAACTGTCAAGATGAATATAGACATGCCACACAAATAGATGAATTTGGCGACCCAATTTATTCAATGTGGAGTACCACTATTCCGGTATTTCAATCTGTGGCTGACGAAAACTATATTCAAACAAGAAGATATTGCACTGCTTACAATTGCGAAAGCGACATCAACACCTACAAATGGATAGTAGTTGACCCTGAGGCACTTACAGCCCCTACGATAGTTATAAATGCTAATGAAACAATTTGTGCCGGCTCAAGCATAACACTAACTGCCGAAGGCGGAAACAATGTTTATAGCTCCACCTATATCTGGTATGTAGATGAATATGGCGTAGCCGAAAACTTAATTGGCAACACCCAATCCATCACCGTAAGCCCACTTGCACCCACAACATATTTTGTAGGTCGAGAAATTGATCACCCCACTTGCGGATTTAATATAACAGACTCAATTGCTGCAACAGTTAGCATTACACTACCCGACATTCCAGATATTAGCGGAAACGACTACGTTTGGACAGGTGCCATTGATGAGCTTTGGGACGAAGACTCGCCCAACAACTGGCTTGTTTTCGATACAGAAAACTCCTATTCAATTCCGCAATTGCCACCCACAGAAAACTCAAATGTACATATAAAACCTGTGGACAATTGCTTCACCACAAGCCCCGAAGTTAGCACCGTTGACCAAGCTCAATGTAACAACCTATTTGTTTACGAAAATAGTACGCTAATTGTAAAACAAGATGGTAGGCTAACAATTACAGCTGATATGAATAATAGTGGAACTTTAACAAGCAATACCAATTCCGAAATATCACTAAAAGGCGATTGGCTAAATCAAGGTACATACAACGCCATGGGCTTGGTTAAATTTGTTGGAGAAAGTCCACAAAAAATTTTGTCGGGACAAGGAGATTTCTACTCTGTTCTGTTTGACAACAGCAAAGGTTTCTATCTTTTAGATGCCATGACAATTAATGCCGATGCCGATTTTAGCGAAGGTATTGTAAATCTATTGGAAGAAGCTTCAAGCATTAGTTTTGGACCAAATGCCACATCAAATATTGGAAATAATTCTTCCTATGTTGATGGTATAATTTCAAAAACTGGAGAAAATGCCTTTAATTTTGCCACCGGCGATGGCACATATTGGGGTCCAATTTCTATCTCTTCTGCTGTTAGCAGTAGAACAATTACAGCCAATTATAACTACGAGCAAACGCCCATCGTAAACTGGAACACCGGATATATGTGCAACGATGATGAACGCTTAGACCACGTCAGCGGAATGGAATATTGGCTATTAGAATCATCTGTTAATGATGGCAATCAGCCAGATGTTACCCTATATTGGGCAGATGATGCTTTAAGCGATATTCAAAATCATGCAAGCCTAAGAGTGGCACACTGGGGCGGATCTTGCTGGGCAAACAAAGGCGGAAGTGCAATGGTTGACGCAGTTTCAGGTGTTGGATATATCACCTCAACAAAACCATTTACACACTATAGTCCAATAACATTTGGCACAATAGACAAAACAAATGAACTACCCGTTGAATTAATAGATTTTGATGTTAGCTGCGGCAACAACAACCGAATTGTAAGTTGGACAACTGCCAGTGAAATAAACAACGATTACTTTATAGTGGAACGTAGTACAAATGGCATAATTTACGAAAATATCGGCAAAAAAGCTGGAAGCGGAAACTCCAATATTATTAATGAATACATCTTTGTAGATGATAGCAATATCTCTGGAGATATGTATTACCGCATTACGCAAATAGATTTTGATGGAACAAGCAAAACCTATAATGCACAAATTATAAATTGTGACGAAAGCGGAGAGAATATCACCATTCGTCCAAATCCATTTAACGAGGTCCTCGAAATTGTAGCACATATTGATGATATATGTAAAATTGAAATATATAATACTTTAAGCAAGCTTATATATAGCGAAGTGTCTCATATCAGAGGAGCTAAAAAACTACAACTTGGCGATTTACAAAATGGAGTTTACATGCTTCGTATAAGCACAAAAAATGGTAAAACATTCAATTACAAAATTATAAAACACTGATAGTAGCACGTAAGAAAGTCTAAACTACAAAACAAACTAAACTATGAAAAAAATAAAACTGTTAAGTTTTCTTCTATTAGCAAGCCTTTATATATCTGCACAAAATGTCGGAATTAATCCCTATGGCAATATGCCCAATAGTTCGGCAGCATTAGATATAGATTTCGACGATAAGGGATTATTAATCCCAAGGGTGTCTCTAACATCCATTTATGATATTACAACAATTCAAAACCCCGCCACCAGCCTAATGGTTTATAATACAAACCCCGCAATGACCGATGGAGCTATCGGTTTTTGGTACTATGATGGCACAATGTGGGTTAGATCTATTGGACCAGCAGGACCACAAGGACCACAAGGACCAGCAGGACCACAAGGACCACAAGGACCACAAGGACCAGCAGGAGCCGATGGTGCTCAAGGACCAGCAGGAGAACAAGGACCGCAAGGACCTCCCGGCGAAACAGGAGCAACAGGAGCTCAGGGACCAGCAGGTCAAACTGGACCAGCAGGTGAACAAGGACCACAAGGACCTCCCGGACCTGTGGGCTGTACAAGCGTAAACTACCTTATAAAATCCAATGGAGCAGCAGCCACATGCTCGCAAGTGGTGGAAGATAATAATAGAGTTGTGGGAATTGGAACTACAACACCCGGAACATCAACAACCTCTGGTGGTTATCCAGTTTTAAAACTAAATGTTCATAATAATTCATTTACACAGGGCTCAATGGTTGATTTTCATAATACTGGAAATAGCGTAACATTGATGGCAGTTAACAGAAGCAGTAGCAATAATTATGCAACTATTGAATCTCACACAAATGGTAATAATACAGCAGCTTTATTAGCCAACCATAAATCTAATAATAATATTGGTGGATTTTATGGAACTGGTTTTGGAGTATATGCCCGAACAGACTCACATCAAGGCGAGGCAGTATATGCAAAACAACCTCCAGTTAATGCAAACACCACTGGAAATGCTGTTTTTGTAGAAGGCGATTTATACATCAGTGGCGAAGCATGGGGTCCCTCTGACAGAAGATTGAAAAAAGATATTAAAACATACAACGGAGCTTTGGCTAATATTTTAAAAATCAATGTACACACCTTTAAATATGACACATCACTTGTAAATATTAGTCCTGGCACAAAACATGGCTTTATAGCCGATGAGCTTGAAAAGGTTTTTCCAAATTATGTTACAACAAAAACTCTATTTAAGAAAAATCCTGTTGATAATGATGATATGGTTTTGGGAGATTATAAAGTTGTAAGCTATGTGTCTCTAATCCCAGTTCTTACAAAGGCTATTCAAGAACAACAAGATATTATAGATACTCAACAAGAATCTATAAATAACTTGGAAAATCAAATTGAGATTTTAATAAATCGCATTGAAAATCTTGAAAAAAGACTATAAGCCTAACCAAAATAAAAATTCGTAATGAATAAGCTCAAACTATATAAGTCAAAGTTAATCACACTTATTGCACTTCTGTTTTTGTCAATATATGCAAATTCACAATCTCACTCATTGGTAATTAATGGAGCTGTAATATATATGGACGGTGGCACAGCTACCCGACCGCTATATATAGCCATTGACCAGCCAAATAGTAATGGAATTATTAGACAATCTTCAGGGCATATTCATTCCGAAAATCAATACAACTACATCTTATGGAACTCGGGAAATGAAACTGGTGAATATATCATCCCTTTTGGTGTTGGACAAAATACCGATAATTTCATACCCTTTACATTTCAAAAAACATCAAACGGCAATACAAATATTCAAATGTCAACTTGGCATACTGATATTCTGAATTACCCTCGCCCACAACTCACAAATGTTGACGCTGTTACACATATGACAGAAAATACAGACTCACTAAATTATGCCATCGACCGTTTTTGGGATATTAGAGCCACAAATACCACCGCCAATCTGATTTTTTCATACCTTGGAGCAGAAAATACAACCTACTATCCGCAAGGATTGGTTTGTGCACAACACTGGAACGGCACATCTTGGGACGAAAGTATTTTGCCCGGAACCCCGGGAGTTACCACAGGAATTGGCACAGCTGGAACTTTCCAAAATCAAACCGATTTTTCGCCTTGGGTGTTGGTTATTATGCCCGATTGTCTGCTTGACGAAATTAGCTACTCACAAGAAATATATTGCAACGAAGATGATAACACCTACGCACCTTCGCACACAGAAACAAACGTTAGCGGAAGCTTTCATGCCGAACCTGCTGGACTTAACATTGATGAAAATAGTGGAATAATTAATCCATCACTTAGCCTGCCCGGCGAATATACTGTTGTTTTTTCAGTTAATGCAAATGATACCTGCCCTGCATATCAAACCACAACCACTCTTAGCATTGAGGCAACTCCAGAAATTACAATTACAAATTCTGATGCCTGTTTTGGAGAAACTATTACAATTACAACAAATGTTGAACCTCAAAACACATACAATTATCAGTGGAATGTTCCCACAGAAGCCACAAATCCAGGCAATACAAATAACTTTACCACAAATACCGAAGGTGAATACACCGTTAGCGTTACTTCTGTAAACAATTGCAGTTCAGAACAATCCATTATAATTGAATACCCAGATGAGATTGAATTGGATTTTACAAAAAATGATGTTAACTGCTTTGAAGGTAGCGATGGAAGTATTAACCTAACAGTTGCAGGAGGAATACCAAACTACAGTTTTCAATGGAATGATGGATCTACAAGTCAAAACAGAACTGGCTTGAGCAGCGATACATATTCCGTTACAGTTACTGATAATATTGGATGCACAAAGTCCATAGATATAACAATAGATCAACCCGATGTTTTTGAAATTAATGCCACTATCACCAATATCGATTGCTTTGGAAATAATAATGGACAAATAGCTTTAAGCATTGAAAACCAAAGCATTACCGATTATAGCTTTGCTTGGAGCAACCAACAAACCACATCTACAATAAGTCAGTTAATAGCTGGAACATACTCTGTAACAGCCACCGACAACAACGGTTGTACAAAGTCAGAAACATACACTATAACTCAAGCTGAGCAAATAGAAATTGATAGCGAAATTATACACCCCAGCTGTTTTGGAGATGATGATGGAGAGATAAATGTAACAGTATCTGGTGGCACTCCCACATACACCTATCAGTGGAATATACATCCAAGTCCACCCACAACAACCTCAAACCTAACTGGATTAGAATCAGGAGAATATAGCGTAATAGTTACAGATGCAAACTCTTGCACAGTTATAGAGACATTCACCCTAAATGAGCCTGACGAAATTGTTATTGATGTTCAAACATTACCAGCTAGCTGCAACGAAGACAACGGAGAAGCCACAATCACTGTTCAAGGTGGAACCCCAGAATATACATACAATTGGGCTAGCTCCGCCAACAATGCCACCACGGCAAGCGTAGAAGGATTAAGTAGTGGCGAACACTCTGTTACAGTTACAGACCAAAACAACTGCTCTACAAATATTTCCATAGAAATAGAATCCATAGACCCACCTGAAATAAATATAGTGGAAGTTATAAACGAAACATGCTCCGAAGGAAATGCTGCCATTGTTATAGAAGTTATCAGCGGAACACCAGAATATCAGTACTCATGGAGTGCCAACCCCGAAAACAACACACCAAGCATAGACAGCTTATCTGGTGGCATGCACTCTGTTACAGTTACCGACCAAAGCGGTTGCGAAGTAGTTGAAGAAATACTTATAAGCAATCATCTACCTCCAACAGCCACAATCACAGCACTAAATCCTGCTCACTGCGACCAAGCCGATGCCAGCGTGTCATTTGTAATTGAAGGCATAGGAGACGAAAACGACTTTACCGCCAATTGGAACACAACACCTCCAAGATATGGAACCACCGAAGAAAACCTACTTGCAGGAACTTATAATATTACAATCAGCGACGGCGTTTGTGAAACAGATTTTGAAATAATTATTCCAAACCTAGCAGGACCAACCGCCATAGCCGATGCAAGCCCCAACCCCACTACCATTAACAATTCGAATGTCAGATTTTTTGACCACAGTATTGGAGACCCAACTCATTGGTACTGGAGTTTTGGAGATGGAAATGCAAGCAACGAACAAAACCCGTCAAACCTATATAGCTCCGATGGCGAATTTGAAGCAATTCTAACTGTTATTGATGAATACGGCTGCATAGATAGCGATACTATCACAATTATAGTAAAACCAACAATTGTAATTTGGATACCCGATGCTTTTACCCCCAACGGAGATGGACTTAACGAAACCTTCGGACCCAGTGGTGTCGGCATTGGAGACGAAAATTACAAAATGTACATCTACAACAGATGGGGCGAATTAATTTTCCTTAGCGAAAAATTTGACGACAGATGGGATGGAAAAATTAATGGAATAGAAGTGCCAAGCAATGTATTTGTATATAGAATACTTTTCACAGATAGCTTCGGATACGAGTATGAAAGAGTTGGAAGAGTTACACTCTTGCGATAGTAATACCAACGGTCAAACCCAAATTAATCAATAGGAGATTTGAAAAATCGATATAATTTAGCGTATTATATTAAAGCTATGCTGATCTAATCTTTAACGCATTTCACTGAATATCCACTATTTTTATGGCTAGGGAAACGGGCGATTTTAGTTTCATGATTGCTTATATGTCTTCTATATTTATTTGTGGCTTCAATTTCGTTTGCCGACCACCACAGCCCCCACTCTCCTTTACGTTGATACATGGCTGCAATTTCATCTCTTTGACCGCCGGGTAATGCTGTGAAGCCATAATCGTTTGTTCCTCCGCTTCCAAGCCAGCCACTTTCGGATTTGAGCTTTACAGCCGCATCTGAACCTCGCCAACCTTCGTCGTCCCATACATCGGTGTGTGGTCCAAATTCACTATCTACAAACGACTCCAATTGCTTCCACTCTTCATCTGTGGCTACATGCCAGCCCGTGGGACAAAGTTTTCCGCTCTCTACCGCATAGTAGTTGTATAGCATGCCATAATTTTCTATATTTTCCTCATCATTGTCATACGCACAATATGCACCCGATGTGGTGGATTTCCACTCTTGATTTGCGGTAACATTATCAATTTCAGAGCCATCATTATACTTAGTTGTTTTGAGGTTTTCTACCAGCCAGCAAAGCTGAGCCACATAGGTTGTGCGATATATATTGCCATCAATATCTTCGATGGTTTCGCAACCAGGACAAGGAATTATGTTGCTTGGAGTTTCTAAGGTTTTGAAACTCAACTCCTTACTATATGTTACAATATCATTACTTATCAAATAGGCTTTTACATAATAGACTGTTGACTCTTCAAGGTTTACAATGCGGTACGAAAACTCGCCCGAACCGCCTCCAAAAGTTGATGAACCAAGCTTGTTTTCCATATTCACCCCCGATTGTTTTGACCAGACAAAGCCTTTTTCTACAATCTCATTACTAGACTCATATTCCACTTTTGCCAAAACTAAAGCTTCGGAATTGCTAATTTCATTTATGGATATAATTTCAAGTTGTGGTTCTGCTTCCTTTTTGCAAGATGCAAAAATTGCTACAAAAAGAGTTAATGCGATTATTTTTATTAGGCTAATATTTTTTCTCATAATTTTCGATTTTGACTGCAATATATAATATTTCATTGTACTAACAATTATAATACTAATTTTTCACCAGTTTAAAATTATAAACTTTTCCATTGGACTCTGTTATGCGAAGCATATAAACACCGGGTTTTAGATTAGCTAAATCTATTTGTTTAGTGCCGTTTAAATATGAAACTTCACTGTGAATCACCTTACCCAAAGAGTTGAAAATATCTACTCTACTATTGCCATCTATGCTTGCAACAATTTCGATAATTTCTTTGAAAGGATTGGGTTTTACAAGAACTATTTGATTTTCACCATCACAATTAACCACCTGAATATCAAAGACTTTAGCTGTACCATCAAAGTCCACTTGTTTTAAACGATAATAGATATTTCCTGAGATAAACTCATCATCAACAGTGCTATAATTGTTTACTACATTGCTATTTCCAGCTCCTTGAACTTGTGCTATTTCATGGAAGTTAATTCCGTTGAAGCTACGTTCTACCACAAAATAATCGCTATTGGTTTCGGTGGCGGTACTCCACGAAATCACCCTGTTTTGGACTTGACAACTAACATCAAATCTAAGCAGTTCAACTGGGAGTGGATTTTCAAAAACTAAAGTTCCAATGGTGATGGGACTATAATGTTCAAACAGCTTTGTGGAAGTGATGGAACTTGTGCCATCTGCTATGTTTAAAATAGCTCCTTTAT
>JAAYKF010000099.1 GCA_012522535.1 Bacteroidales bacterium | reverse complement strand
ATTAACACCCCTTTTGATGAGGATTTTCCCCAATTCGACCCCAACGGAACCACTCTATATTTTTCGTCCACAGGGCATGAAGGAATGGGTGGCTACGATTTATTTAAAACTACCTTCGACCCTGTAACAATGGAGTTTACACATCCCGAAAATCTTGGATTTCCTATAAATACTCCCGATGATAATAAAACTATATCCTTTACTAAATCTGGTAGATACGCCTATATCTCAGATCTTAGACCGGGTGGAACGGGTAATTTAGATGTTTATAAAGTTATTTTCTTAGATGTTCCAGCACCATATATTACCTATGCTGGGCACTTTTTCAATATAGATAGTGTGGAGATATTTGAGGCAAGAAGGGAAGAAATTGAAAGGGTGAAAAAGCAAATTTTAAATATGGAAGCATCCATAGAAAAGGAGAAACATAAAATAGAAGATTTCAAAAGTAGAATTGAAGCCATTGGCGATGATAGGAGCGATTTGTCGGTAAAACGACTTTCGGTATTTCAGACCTCAATAGAGACTTCGCAGGCTACCATTGATGGCTTGCTTGAGGTGGAAATTCCACAAGCACAAAAAGAGCTAAAAGAATTAGAAATTGAGATAGAAATAAAAATTCACCTCTTGAATACTGCCAATAAAAGTGTGATTTCGAGTTTTGCACCTCACCCCAAAACAGGCGAATTTGCCGTTATTGCTCAACCCGGAAACTATATCATTAGGGTAGAGTCCAATTCTTTCGAAACATGGGAGGGAGATTTCATTATACCAGAACGTGAGCAGCTTCCCGACCCATATTTGTACAATATCTACATTGAAAATCCTGCCCCAAAACTTTTTAAATAGAACATTTTATGAAATTAATGCTAAAAAAACCTCTGGCTTTTTTCGACTTAGAAACCACAGGACTTAATATTGTTAGTGATAGAATTGTTGAAATAAGCATACTAAAAGTGATGCCCGATGGTGAAGAGATTGTAAGAACAGAAAAGATAAATCCCGAAATGCCCATTCCAGCCGAGACATCGGCGATTCATGGGATTTACGATAAAGATGTTGCCGATAAACCAAACTTTGCCACATTGGCAAATAGCTTAATGCAGTTTATTGATAATTGCGATTTAGCTGGATTCAATTCCAATAAATTCGATATACCATTTTTGGCTGAAGAGTTTGCCAGAGCTGGTTTAGACTTCAATTTGAAAAACAGAAGTATTATTGATGTTCAAAATATTTTCCATAAAATGGAGCCTCGAAATCTATCGGCGGCATATAAATTCTATTGCGGAAAAGTTTTAGAAAATGCCCACTCTGCCGAAGCTGACACCATAGCGACATACGAAATTTTCAAGGCTCAAATAGAAAGATACGAAGGCGTGGAACATATCGATCCCAAGGGTAATAAATCAACGCCAATTGTGAATGATATGGAGGCTTTGAGTGAGTTCTCAACAAGGATAAAATTTGCCGATTTGGCTGGTCATTTTGCCTTTGACGACAAAGGAAACGAAATTTTTAATTTCGGGAAATATAAGGGACAAAAGTTGGAAGATGTGTTTGAAAAAGAACCTCAATACTACGATTGGATGATGAAAGCACAATTTCCAGAATATACCAAAAAGATTGCCAGTGAGGTGATAATGAGAAAGTTGAGACCAAACTAAAACCTTAAATTGTGAAAATTATTTGTATAAATGGAAATTATGCAAATGCTGGAAATTTGCCCCAAGAGCCAGTTTTTTTCTTAAAAGCAGATACCAGTTTGCTTATCAGAAATCGACCCTTTTTTGTACCAAATTTCGATGACAATATTCATTGTAAAGCCGAGTTGGTGGTGAAAGTCAACAGAATTGGCAAGCATATAAGTAGCAAATTTGCACACAAATATTACAGTGAATTGGCTGTGGGAGTTAGCTTTGTAGCAAAAGGTTTACAAGATGACTTACAAAGAAAATCGCAGCCCTGGGATTTGGCAAATTGCTTTGACTTTTCGGCCGCAGTTAGTAATTTTATTCCCTTAAACGACTTGAATATCAACGATATCGATGTTGAATTTAAGATTAATAACAAAACAGTTCAAAAGTTTAACACCTCTAATATGATTTTTTCGGTGGATAATTTAATAGAATATCTATCTAAATTCATAAGCTTTAGAATTGGAGATTATCTATACACAGGTAGTCCAGAGCCAAGCTTTAGAGTGTTGCAAGGCGATAATTTACGGGTTTTTTTGAATGGGTTTGAAATGATGAATTTCGAAATAAAGTAG
The DNA here is from genome assembly GCA_012522535.1 of Bacteroidales bacterium. Taxonomy (GTDB): domain Bacteria; phylum Bacteroidota; class Bacteroidia; order Bacteroidales; family WCHB1-69; genus JAAYKF01. The sequence goes on along the minus strand of JAAYKF010000099.1, from coordinate 6,703 downwards.
AGTTATTTGTTCTTCCTAAAATCTTCAAGGTATATGGCTCACATACTGGGGCTTTGCCCCATACCCCAATTACTTTTTTGTTTTGACACAAAAAAGTAATCAAAAAAAAGTCAAGACTGTGCCCGCTTTCACTACAAAAAATAGCGTTCGATGGGCTAAACCACCCACAAACTCGCTCGCAAGCTCGCTCAAACAGGGGTGGTTCTTAACGCCCAGTCTCACTTATTTTTGTGCTTATCGGTCAATGTCGAGGAGATATTAGCTTTTATTAATCTGTTTTTGTAAAACATCTTTATGATATATGGAAGCGTTTGATTTGGAAAAGTGCTACAAATTGGGGGATACAATCAAACCTTAAATGATGATTGTTTTACCGAGCCTATCCTGCAAGGTCTTCACGACCTTGTAGGATTTGATTTAAAATTGGTCTTCTAATTCCGAAAACAACGTAGCAGTTTGGCTATTATGATACAGCCTCTACTCAGCATGACAAATGTAGAGTTATACCAATTGTAATAGTAAAATAGTCCAAACTATTTTATTATTTTACAGTGGTAAATACAGATATATAGTCGGTATTAGAAACTTTGAAGCGTAGAAATTCCAATATATCACACGATTATCACCGCACTAAAAATTACAAGTCAGGTATTTTTGAATGAGTTTGAAATGATTAATTTCGAAATAAAGTAGAGCTATTTGTTGTAAACAAAAATAGAGAAATTTACTTTACCATATTTTCTCTTTTCGTGGAAATAGGGTAGTTTGGAATAATCCTTTTTGGCGTCGTGTTCAATAATTAGCCAGCCTTCTGGCTCTAAAATATTTAAAGACAATATTAATTCTGGCAGAGAGTCAAAATCTTGGTCATAGGGAGGGTCGGCAAAAATGATATTATATTTAAGAACGTTGCGTTCCAAAAATTTCAGCACATCACTTCTCACAATCTGCATTTGGTCAAAGTCCAATTCATCGGCAGTTTTACGAATAAACGATGCACACTTTTCATCTTTTTCCACCGAAACAACTTTAACAGCATCTCTTGCAGCAAATTCGTAGCTTATGTTTCCGGTTCCTGCAAAGAGGTCTAAAACTTTTAAACTGTCAAAGTAGAAGTAGTTGTTCAGTATGTTGAACAGTGCCTCTTTGGCAAAATCGGTGGTGGGACGAACATCAAGATTGTTCGGAGTTTTTATATGTTTCCCTTTATGTGATCCGTTAATTATTCTCAAAACTATATGCTAAGTTCAATGAAGTATTTGTGCTTTGCCCACTCTGTTTCATGGCTGATATTGCTGGCAAAATGTATTTTATTGAAGTATTTAGAAAAACTCAATGTGAGATTAGATTCTCTTTCCACTTCACCACACATAAATAGGTCGATTTGCGTTGTAGATTGAGTGTGCATAACATTTTTAAGTACAAAATATAGAAGATTTTCCATGCTATCATATTCCCATTGGGAGTATAATAGAGTGTTTGCTTCTTTGTCGAAGCTGAGAAATTTCACCATATTCTTCAAAAAGAAAAGGTGTACACTTTCACTATTTCTTTCTGCAATTGTCTTTTGCGAAGCAGAAAAAAACAATTCTGAATCACTATATATTTCGGCTGTGGCAAAGGAGTCTTTTATAAGATTAAAAAGTTCTTTATTTATTGCCGAAAGCAAGTATTTGTCGTTCTGTTTTGTGTATATGAAGTGATATTTTTCAATATCATTATTTTTTAGAACATGAGAAAAATACCTTTCAAAATTATTTTGCTGGAAATATTCTTCAGGCACTATGGTAAATTCATCGGCAGTGAAAATAAAGTTTGTTTTGCTGTTTTTATAATTTTCAACCTCGTTTTTCACAGAATTCAGGAGGTTTTCAAAATTATAACTATGTGAATACACTTCCTCAATGGAGACCAATTCTTTGTTTTCGTCCTTGCCAATAATAATATAACCATTCGCTGTTAAACGGATGGTTATATTATTTGTTAAAGAATCTGGATTCTTATATATTGATTTTTTCAAAAAATCACCCATATTTACTCCCAGTTTCCGTTGGTAGTGGGTTCAGTTAGCGAGCCCATTACCATATTTTTGTATTTGTCTTGTTTTATAAATTCTTTTTCAATTCCGCTATAAAGAATTTTGTTTATAAAGCCTTTAAGTCCACCTTCAACACCGCTTAAGTATGCTTCTTTGGGGGCTATAACTTCAAATACGGGAACTTTAATTCTACCTCTTTCGATAATATCAGATGCCATTGCAAACTTTTGGTTTTCGGTGTAGGGTATATACTGAAGTTCGTTGGCAACAAGGTTTGGCTTGTCTTTAAAAACCTCTTCAAAGGCATCAACAAGAACTGTGTCACGTTGAACAATGCCTTTTCTGATGGCTTCAGCTTCGGTTAAAGAGTCTGGTACGTTACCAATTTTTTGCACTATAAATATCTTTCCATTTTCGAGGAAATCAATCAGGGTGTCAAAATCGTTGGCAAAATTTCCGTAAGTGTTTTTAAAAGCTAACTGTGCAGTACGAATATCTTTCATTCTTTCAATAACAACTTCTTGTCTATCTAAAGCCATTATACGGAATTTTTCTGGACGCATAATGCTACGATAAATAAATGTGCCAAGTATTACAATGCCGATTATTAATACTGCTTGGATTAATCTAGATTTTAATTTTCTACTCATAATGAGATAAATTAATATGGTTTATAATTTCAATTTACTTTTTCTATTTCTATACTATCGGCAAATTTATAAAATTTTTCGATTGTTATTTTATTTTTTTGATATTTTTCCATCTTTGTGGTCAAAATAGCACTATTTCTTTGTTTAAATGTTAGATTTTCAGTCGAATTCAATATTTATTTTGAGTTGGTCGTGAGCTAAAAATATATTTTCGGGTAATTTGTCGTTTATTTCATGGTGCAATCCCATTTGGTGACTAATGTGTGTGAAGTATGTTTTTTTGGCATTTACAATTTTTGCCATTTGCAGGGCTTGTTCCAAATTGAAATGAGTGTAATAGGGTTCGTGTCGTAATGCGTTTATTATTAGGGTGTTGCAGTTTTTTATCTTTTCAATTTCCGAATTTTCTATATAGCTGGCATCGGTTATGTAGGCAAGTTTTCCAATTTTGAAGCCCATAATTTCCATATTGCCGTGCATCACTTTAATGGGTTCAATTTTTATGCCCTTAATTTCGAATGCTTTATAAGTTATAGTGTTGGTGTTTATTAGTGGCGAACTTGGGTATCTGTTTTGGGCAAAAACGTACGAGTAGCTGTTTTTTATAGCTTTTATGCTCTCTTTGGAAGCATAAACTTCTATTGCTGAATTTTGTAAAAAATTGTAAGGTCTCACGTCGTCGATGCCTCCAACATGGTCTTGGTGATGATGTGTAATAAGGATGGCATCTATTTTTTTAGTTTGGTTAATTAACATCTGCTGTCTGAAGTCGGGACCACAATCTATTAAAATATTTACGTCGTTTATATTGACAATGGCTGACGATCGCAGTCGAATATTTTTTGTGTCGGTGGATTTACAAACATTGCATTTGCAGCCAATAATTGGAATTCCTTGTGAAGTGCCTGTTCCTAGAAATGTAAGATTCAAAATTTTGTGATTTTATAATTTCCCAATCGATACCATTGCATTTTGTGCAAATGTATTCATTTTTTTGTTAAAGAATTGGGTTCTTGTTGATAAAAAAAGCAAAACAATATGATATAAACATCTTAAGTTTTGATTTTTTTGCGTACGTTTGTTTTTTTAAAACTAAAAAAGTGTTTGAGTCTATAAAGAATTTTTTCAGAAAGAGGGAGCTTCGTTTGTCAATTTCCTCCAATGAGCGTTGGGCAAAAAGCGTTAGTATTGCCGATGCCAAAACCATTGGGATTGTTTATATTGTTGACAATGAGGAGACATACAAAAGGATGGAAATGTGGATTAAGTCGTTGTCGGCTCAAGGAAAAACGGTTTTGGTTGTTGGTTATCATCCGCAGGATATTGTTCCGCATTATTGTATTCCAAAAATAAAGCATGAGTATTATAGCAAAAAGGATATGAATTGGTTTGGCAAGCCCATTCGTACCTCTTTAAACAATTTTTTAAATGAAGAATTTGATATGCTTATAGATTTTGATACGGAAAATATTTTTTCGGCAAAATATATTGTTTCCAAATCTAAGGCAAAAATGAAGATTGGAAGTAATGATGATTATCAAGATTTATACGATTTTATGATACTTTTAAGCGATGATCATAGCATGAATGATTACATACATTTTATAGAATCTTACACCAATAAATTTAAAACAAAATAGAGATGCAAAAGATGTTCAGAGGTGCGGGAGTGGCATTGATAACTCCATTTGATAATGAGGCTAATGTAGATTATGAGGCTTTGGTGAGCCATGTTGATTATGTTATTGAGGGGGGTGTTGATTATCTTTTGGCTCTTGGAACAACATCTGAGGTTCCAACTCTGAGTTTTGATGAGCAAGTGGCTGTGGTTGATGCAGTTATAAAAGAAAACTCGCGTCAGGTGCCATTGTTGGTGGGTGTAGGTGGAAATTCTACTTCGGAAGTTATTAAGAATATAAAATTTTATGAAAGTAGAGAAATAGATGCCTTTTTGGTTGTAACTCCATACTATAACAAACCCAGTCAGAAAGGTTTGTATGAGCATTATGCTGCTGTGGCAAAATCTACCCACAAGCCCCTTATTTTGTATAATATACCAGCAAGAGCATCTGTGAATATGCTTCCCCAAACCACTTTGAGATTAGCCCAAGATTTTCCCAATATAGTGGGAATAAAAGAGGCATCGGGAATAATGAGTCAGATTATGAAAATAATTAAAAATAGAATAGATGATTTTCTTGTAATTTCTGGCGATGATATTATCACTTTACCCTTGATGTCGGCTGGTGCAGATGGTGTAATTTCTGTTGTAGCCAATGCCTTCCCGGGCGAACTCTCCATGATGGTTGACTATATTGAAAATGGAGATTATCAAACGGCGTCTGAAATTCATTACAAGCTTTTTGATATTATTCAGGCATGTTTTGCCGAAGGAAATCCGGTTGGAGTAAAAGCAATAATGAGCCAGATGAACTTGATAGAAAGTGTAGTTAGATTGCCTTTGGTGGAAGCTAGTCTTGATTTGAAAGAGAATATAAAGCAACTTTTAAAGCAAATTTAAAATATAGTTTTTGCTAAAACGCAATTTTATACAATCTTATATATAAGTCTTGCTAAAAAATAAATATTTTCTGGTTTTAATATTGGTGATTGTGCTGATGTGTAGTGTGTCAGCAAATACGCTTTGGTGTTTCAGGGTGGAGTATAAGTCCAAACCAATATCAGAGTTGCTTTCCATTAGAATTAGATATAAAACCGATAAGTGGAGAGTTTTGTCACAGGACAAGATTTTCTATCATACTCAAGTCAGCATAGGAGTTTTGCCCCATTATCACTTTAGGCTTCCCGAGGGTGTTAGCCGGTTTGAGCTAAGGATAGAAGGTTTGGGTCATTATAGGCAAATTCAATACACTTCCATTCCCGATACTTTGAGGGATGGTTATTTATATCAATTAAATAATATTGATTTGGGTTCAAGGGCGAAGAAGCTTCCATTTTTGTATGCCCTCAGTAGGGCGGTGGAGGGTGGAATAGATACCTCTTTGATGAGTTTGAAGGATTGCAGACGTACTTTATCCTTAAAATCGGAAAAATATATTTATGCTGTGGGCGAAAAGGTCAAGATAGAACTAAGTGCTGTGGAAAAAGGTGGACGTAAATTGCCATTTGTTGTGGTTCCGGGCTGTGGTGCTCCGGGCACACGCTATATTGTTCAGAAATGGGATGGCAAACTTTGGTACAATTATATAAATACGTGGGAGTATAAATGTATGACTACTTTTCATAAGGTAGAGCGGCATATTTATGGTCTTGAGGGTTTGGAAGCAGGTTTTTACAGGCTCCTTTTGGTGTCGCTTAGTAGCTTAGAGGGTGAATTGACTGAGCAGTACTCAAATATTTTTCAAATAAGGTAAAATTTTTTCACGCTGATTATCAGCGATATAGCATTTTTCTTAAAAAAAAGATGCTCAAATGTTTGGTATGTAAGAAAATTTGTGTACTTTTGCAGTCCCATTTGTGAATAACACATTGGGGATTCAAAAGAAAGAGTTCTTTGAATTATTGAATAAGACAATAAAGACAGCAAATATCCAGGTTAAATTAATAAACCGAGAGTAGTAGCCAGACAAATTTTTCAAACATTTACAACGGAGAGTTTGATCCTGGCTCAGGATGAACGCTAGCGGCAGGCTTAATACATGCAAGTTGAACGAGATTTACTTTTGTAGCAATACTTAGGTAATGAAAGTGGCGCACGGGTGCGTAACACGTATGCAACCTACCCTTAACAGGGGAATAACAGAGAGAAATTTCTGCTAATACCCCATTGTATTTTTAATTGGCATCAATTTTAAATTAAAGCTCCGGCGGTTAAGGATGGGCATGCGTCCCATTAGCTAGTTGGTAGGGTAACGGCTTACCAAGGCAACGATGGGTAGGGGTTCTGAGAGGAAGGTCCCCCACACTGGTACTGAGACACGGACCAGACTCCTACGGGAGGCAGCAGTAAGGAATATTGGTCAATGGGCGCAAGCCTGAACCAGCCATGCCGCGT
>JAAYKF010000011.1 GCA_012522535.1 Bacteroidales bacterium | reverse complement strand
CTTGAAAAATCGCTTAAAATTTCCGTAATTTGTTCTTGTGTAAAGTTCATATCTTATAAAATTTATAGTTTGTGTTTACAAATTTCATAATTTCCCTGGACTTTACACACTTTTTGGGGACAGTATCTATTTACGAAACAAATATACAATATTCGCCAATATTAGCTTTAAATATTCAAATGTTTATTATTACAATTGGTACAACGCAGCAGTTCAGCTTTTATAAGGCACCCTCTTAGTTTAGAGTAAATCTTACACTAATTCCACTATTAATATTGCTTGTTGGGAACTGATTTGACACGTGTGGCCTGTTAACAATATGATCGTAGAAAGCTCTAACTGTAAATTTCTGACTTAACTGATAGTCGGCTGATAGGTTGATGGTTACAACTTTTTGACCTGTGGAAATTTGGTTTACATTTTCTATAATCTTACGTAGGGTAGTTCTATTATCTCTGATGGAAACATTTGCCTTTACATTTAAGTCGCTCTTAGTGTTTGTCATAACACCACTAAAATTAAATGTCATGCGAATATCTTTAAATCTGTATCCAAGTCCAAATACCATTTCGTTACTGGCAATCTCTGTTAACTGGCTATTTGCAAAGCTTAAGGCTAAGTTTCTTGAACGTTTGAACTCCACTTTTGCCATTAAACTATTTTTCAGAGTGGCATCAATATTGAAAAGTGGGTTAAATTGCTCATTTATAGCCACTTGTGCAATTTCGTGTTGTGGAATAAAATTATTCAGAGCATCTCTAACATATTGCAAGCCGTCATCATCGGTTTTGTAGTGAATGTTTGAGGTGAAGGCGTTTACATTATATGTACAAGTGTAGGCATTTGTGATAGAAACATTTTGAATGTAGTCTTCCAACCATTTAATTCTTGACAAACCGTTGTAGGTAATTCTCCAGTTGGGCATTGGAATTAGTGGGAAGGTATTTAGATATATTTTTGAGGGATCTTGTCCCGAATATGCTGCCAAAAATGCTGGTACAAGTACATCTTGCGAACTTGGTCCATAGCCATCTGGATAGCCATTTTCAGGATTTATACCGCTTGAATTTCCGTTTTGTGCAGCTAATCGCTGTGAAATTTCGTAGCGATAATCCTTCAAGTCTTCAAAGTTTTGATTTGAGTAGTTTTTATTATCTTTCACAAAAGCTGAACCTATGGCAAAGAATGTGATGCTGAAATTTCCAGTGTTTTGCTCCGAGAAGCTGCCATATTCGCCCTCGGCATTGGCTTTGATATATCCAGTTCTATTTTCGGTGAATGTCCTTGTGGCGGTTATATCAATTTTGAAATCGCGAAGTGGCTCAATGGTGGCACGCATATTCAAGTTCTGATTGTATTTGTTCATAAATGGCTGATTGAAAACTGTATCTTTTGTAATCCAATCTCTAAATGTAGCCACGTCGTTTATGTCGGTTTCGATGCCCGAAACAAATCCCCAGCCGGGTGCATTGTGATTTAGGTTATTGCCAAAATATAGTGGCGTGTGGACAAAGCCGGGTAGGGCAGTTCCACGACCGTCGGAGTAGCTAACAGAGATGTTTCTAACCATCATCAATGTTTTCAAAGTGTTGTCGAGTACCAACTTGCCAACATTTGGTTTTTTCTTCACGCTATCGGCTTGTACTGTTTGATTTTGTGGCTGTGGTCGCCTAATATTGGGATTTCCTCGCTGATTTCTTTGGTTGCGTTGTTGAGCTTGATTTAGTTTTTTCAGGTAAGGAATTTTGTTGTACAAGTTTATCATATTCATATTCACATTCAGCTGACGAATATTGGAGTTTTCGATGGTATTTCCCATTCTCTCTTGTAGCGAAAGTGGTGGGGCATCCCAGCGGAAGTTTCCGGTAAATCGTGCCGAAGATGTTATCCAATTGAACATTGGAATTTTATTAATTGGAATTTGATAATTTACATTAAAAGTGTGATTGAAGTTGTTCATGCGTCCGGCGTTGAGAACATTTTGCCAAATAGAATCTTTTTTCTCTCTGGTGTCAATCATTCCTTGGGGTTCGTCAATGCGAGCCATTGCCGTAGCCTGATAGTCAATTTTCAAACTCTGGGTGATGTCGTAACGCAAATTGTAGGTTCTATTCCAGTCGAAAGTTTTCATAAATGTTGGTTCAATAATTATTAAACCAGCACTTTTGTTTCGGAGTTTATTTTCGTTGTATTGACGGTTTATATCTGTTCTAAAGCTGAACATTTTTGGATATAAGTAGAAGTTGAAGTCTCTAATTAGTGCTAAACTCTTACGTTTGGTGATGAATTTAACCTTGGATAATGGTCTGTAATTTTTTGGGTTTGCGGTGAAATTATAGCCTAATCCTCCTCTATAAATTTTCTTCACATCATATTCAATGTCCACATTTCTCTCTTTGGTTTCGGAGTATGAATATGTGAAATCGAAGTTTTCGATGTCGTATGCTCTGGCTTTTCCAATTCCCGAACGATCTTTACGAACGTTCATAAAGTTTATGTTTTTGCGTTCGGTAACATCTTGAGTCATATGTTTTATGGAGTCTCTTTCTGCCTTTGTTTCAAAGGTTTGTATATCCGACTTCAGTCTTGTGTCGGGGTTCAGCGGATTATATTCGGGGCTACTGACGATTTTGGAGTAGTCAACGTGCATAGGCACTCTAACGCTCCATTTTTCGGGGAAGAATTTCCCGAAGTCGATATTTGTAGCAACGTCATATGATGAAATATACTCTTGTTGTCTTTCGTTAATTTTTTTCTCGATGGAGCCAAATCCGGGTGTAGATGTAGTTCCAGCAAGTGAGAAGTCGCCCAAATCTGCCAATGTAGCCCTCAATCTACCTGTTGCAGCCCAACCCGATTTGTTGTCGAAGTCGGTGAGTCTGAGTTCATTAACCCAAATTTCAGCAGATTTTGGTAGCATATCATCGTTGTCGCCAAGGGTCTGTTTTCTTGGATTGCGAATACCAATCATAATTACCCTAACATCGCTAATATTAGGCATTCCCACAACAGTGATTTTATTTTTGCCGTCCAATTCGTAGTATGGATTTCCAGCCGAGTAGGAGATACCGTCACGCACATTTATATTACGCTGTTGTTTGGCATCTACAAGTTTTTGGAGCTCTATTCCCATCTCGTTTTCTTCGGGCCAAATTTGTTCTGGCGATTCAGCCGAAGTGTACCAGTCGGTTAGTTGCAATGGCACTTCATACTCATAATAGTTTTCTGTAAAGTCGGAACCTATTCTGATAAAGCATGTTAAATCATCATCTTTAAGTATATCATTTTCGCGAAGTTTTTCTGCGTGAATATACATTCTTAAAAACTTAAATCTACGGAAGTCAAAAGAAGTGGTTTTGTATACAGCTCTGGCATCGCCGTCCATCAAATTTGAAATTCTTAGGCTCAACGACTGCTCATTTAGTTTGTACATATAGCTACTGCTGTATCCCTCTTCACGCTTAATTCCGGGAGGAAGAACGTAGGGTACTGGCACACGTTTACCGTTTTCTTCAATATTAACTGTTGATACGTTGAAGGAAGTTTGGTCATCGCCACCGGGAACGTAATCGCCATTGGTAAGCAGGTCTTTGTAGTAGGTTCTCCACTCACCTCTAACAAGTTCAAAAGTTGCCAAACGGCAAACTATTGGCTCGGAAAATTCCTTCATCACCAGTCGGATAAACCTAATGGAGTTGTATCCTTGAATATCTCCAACAACTTTTTGTGGTTCACGCACTGGAACTTTAAACTGATACCAGCGAACCTCTTCGTTGGTGTTGTTGGGCAGTCTAACTGTGGTTGTGTAAATGTCTGTAATAAAGTTTTCGCCAACATTCATTTTTGTTGGGTCAAGCTCTATCGTATATTGATAATATCTTTCGTCTTCACTCAAAGTATTGTCGCGGTTGATATCTTCAACGTTGGGCAAAGTTGTTGCCATTGTTGGGTACGATTCCGGATTTTGGGCGTCGGTGGGCGAGTTGCCTTCGGGGTTGTTGAAGTATTTATATCTGTCAAGAATTTTCACATCTTGGGCATCATAATCGCTACCTCTAAAGTAGTGATAATTGTCCGCCGAAGGGTCGTTCCATGCTTGTGCATATGCTTCGGAGTTTGGTCCTAAATTGGGGTCGTTTTCAATTCTATCAAGATAGGTTTCTTTGAAGAAAGTACGCTCGTTGGTGGTGCTAAGTCCGTCATAACCAACGTCTTGAAACTGTCTGGAGTTGGGGTCATTGTCAAAGGCATTTACCAATGCTTGAAGTGTGGGAACTACCCCCCAAATGGTGGTATCAACATTTTCCATCACTTCAGTGGTAGGCAGACCATTTTCGTAGCTCTTACGTCCGTCTCGCAAAATATCCTCTGAAACGTCTCCAAGATGAATCATAAATTTACCCCCTGTGTGATTGGGGTTCAAAATAAATGGGTCCATCATCCAAAATTCAACGTGCTCAATATTGGTGGCATCAAAGTCTGACGACTCAATTCTTCTCATTATTCCACCCCATCTGGAGGATGGTTGATTTAATTTTCCATCGGAATTAAGTCCGTAGGAGATACCCGAAATTGGCTCCACATCATAGTTATAGGGTCCTCTTTCATCGGGATAAAAAGCCAAGTTTAGAACGGCTAAATTTGTAACCTGATTTGTAGGGTTCTCTTTATTTGGGAAAACCTCGGTCTCTAAAACCTCACGAGCATATGGGTGCGAAAGGTCGTCTTTGGTGATGTTTGAAGGTGTTGCACTATTGTTTCTATAAAAAATTGGGTCGATGACATACCATGCCAATTTAGCTCTGTTAAATCCATACTTAAGTCCAGTTCCGGGGGCAGCTTCGGGCCAGTTCCACGCTTCTGTTTGACCCTGTGGCGTTGATGCCAAAAACCATGAGCCAATGTTTTTCATATCTATTGCCGATTTTGAGCCCTCAAAGTCGTCAATATAGGTGGTTCCAGTTTTTCCTATCACCCTTGAATGACCGGGGATAAAGTGTGCAAACTCTCCATCAAATGTAATTTGTGATTCAGCCTTTGTGGAGTAGAACGGAAGTTTGTCAATTATTTTTGTTAGCAATCTCGACTTGGTTCTATACGCCACATTCATACCCCAAATGGTGTTGTTTATGGGTTCATCGCCATAGTTAATCTTCTGAGTTAGAGGGCGTTCGCGGAGATTCATTATGGTTGCACCAACATTAAAATCGTTGTTGAAAACATGGTTGATATGCATCCCCATCATCCGTTTGGTTTGGAAGCTAAATTGCGATTGACTCTCCATGGAAATATTAATAGGAGTTCCTGAATTTAGAATACCTTCATTGATTATTTTAACCCTTCCAAGGGTGTAATCCACGGTGTAGTCAACGTTTTCGGTTAGCTTAATTCCGCCAGCAGTAACATTAACCGAGCCTTGGGGTACGTTCATGGCATTTAGCGAAATTTCGCTACCCGATTGTGATTTATACATACCTTCCAAGTAGAATTTATTTCTGTCGGGGTATTGCTGAGCCTGCTGTTTTGTTAGGGTATAAAGTGAGTCGAAAGAGTATCTGTTTGCCCACAAAGTATCTCCAATGGCTTTTTTCAAGTCCTTACCAAAAGGTTCCACTACGGGGAAATAAATTCTACCATTAGACGATTGTATTGTTCCACCCATGGTGGCGGCATTGTCTATAAAGTCGAAAACTCCGTCGGGAGTGGGGTCGCCTTGGAAGTTGATTTTATCTAAGCCCATAAGGCGAATTAAAGGTACTCCTTTTTGAGGTCCTTCGGTGAAAAATCCTGTGGGAACACCAGCTTCGTCACCAGCATACAAAATATTAAGTCTGAAATCGTCTTGATTTACCTGAAATGCGTTTAATGAATAAACGTTTTTCATCATCAAGTTCCACAATGGACTTTTTGTGTTTAGCGATGAGCTTTTTAATAGCTTGACAGCCAAGTTGTTAGGTGGCTCAACTTCGTTGGTAAATTCCCCAACTTGATAAACAGTAGTGTCGCCAACAATGGTAAATTGGAAAGCAACAGCCAAAACTTGGTCGTGGCTAAGTGATGAGTTTAGCGAAATAAATCCCAGTCGAGAGTTGTATGTATATTCGTTGGGTTGTAGCTTTCGGGCACTTTCAACCTTTTCAAAATCCAAGCCTGAAGTCATACCACCTTGATATGTTCTTAGATATTCTCCAACTTGATTTATATCTCTAATTTTATTTGTATCCAAGGATGGATTTGTGAGCAGGTTGTTGATTCTGTTATCTGGAATATTTGATGTTCCGGGATTTCGAACCACAATGGCATTGTTTGGCTCTGCTTCGCCAAGGTCGGTAAAGGCTATAATGTTCCTGTTTTCTTGCGTTGCAGCACCAATATTTGTTCTCCAAACTTCTATTTTTGTAATATTTATTGGAGATGAAATAAGTGGTAAATCTTCTAAAAACTGATTGTAGTTATCACGGAAATATTGCGAAATGAAGAAGTGTTTGTTTTCTTCATACATATCTGCTTTAAAATAAAACTGATTGGTTTGTGCTCCGCCCGAAACTTGAATGCTTTGCGTTTCGCCCTTTTGTTCCGAAAAAACTGTTGTTATATATGTCTTTCCAAATTGTAGTTGAGTTTTTATTCCAAACAAACTTTGGCTACCCTGAATTAGCGTGGAAGATAGTGGCAATGTAACGTCTCCAGCCTCAATTAGTTTTATAATTTCGTCCTCTTTACCTTCGTACTTAAGTTTCAATTTGTTTTCAAATTCAAACATAGCCTCGGTGTTGTAGTTGGTTTTAAATTCAATTTTATCACCAACTTTTGCCAATACGCTCATTTGAATTTTCTCATCAAAATTGAAATTGGTATTTCTTCTCTGACGAATGTCCAAAGCGGGGTCGTCTCTACGATTGTGTATAACTCCAAAAATCAGCTCTGCTGAGCCTGATGGACGAATATCGATTATATTACTTCCAAAAATTGTTTCAAAAACCTCTCCTCCAATTTTTAATTTAGGAATTAGACCACCCGAACTTCCGTGGTTTGCGGTAGAAGCTCTCTCGTTCCAATATTTTCTAAGTCCTTTATCAATTTCATATTGTCTATAATCGTCAAAGTCCATTGTTTCGGGAACTCCAATATATGTATCTCCAACCTTTTTCCGAATGGTGTATTCGTTGGTTTCGGGGTCATAGTCAACTTCTGTGGAATAGTTGGAGGGGTCGCCCAGATAAAAAGGATGGTCGGGGTCGTCTTCTGGAATTGGAAAAACCAAATCTGAACCTTTTCCCGTGTCGGGGGGATTAATACTTTGAGTGTATAGTGGATGGAAATTGTTAGCACTATTTATGGCTATATGATTAGCCTTAAATGCAGTAGAAACAAAGTATGATATTATAATGGGAGCAAATAAATATTTTAATATTCTTTCCAAAGTTTTATAGTTTTAGAGTTTAAACTACATCATTTTCAATGCATTCTTAATCAATTCTTCCACACCTAAATCGCCATTTGCTTTAATTATTTTCGCCAATGTAGTTTCGGAGGTGTTTTTAGAAAAACCTAAATTAACTAATGCTGTTAACGCTTGTTCTTTGTTTGTATTGTGTAATGGAGTTAAAATATTTTCACTTTCTATGCCTATTTTTCCAATTTTGTCTTTTAGTTCAATAATTATTCTTTGTGAAGTTTTTGCTCCAATTCCTTTAACGGTTTGCAACAATCCTGCATTTTGCATTAAAATGGCATCAATAACTTCGCTATATGTAAGCGATGAAAGCATTATGCGTGCAGTGCTTGGTCCAACTCCGTTCACTGTAATTAATTGTCGAAATATTTCGCGCTCAGCCACTTCATAAAATCCAAAAAGAATGTGGGCATCGTCTCTAATATTTTGGTGTATATAAATTTTTGTAGTAGATCCCACTTGTGGAATTTGCGAATAGCTAATTAGAGTTATATTGGCAATATAGCCCACGCCACCACACTGTATTACCACATGTGTTGGCTGTTTATCTACAACAATTCCTTCTAAAAATTCAATCATAATTTATCCTTTTATCTGTTCTATTGCCCAATTCAACGACTCTTCAATCATTTCTGCTGGGGGCATTTTTATAAGTCCCTGATCTGTTAATACTTGTGTTAGTTTTTGTGAGTACTCAATATCTTCTTTTGCTTTGTCATAGGCTTCTTGCCAAGTCATTTCAAGCCTTGCTACTCCATCTTTTATGGCTTGCATCGCCACATCGGCAGCTTCGTGGGGGAAAACATCAATTTCGTCCATAGAGGGGATGATATTTTCGGGATTTATGCCTCTGCTTTCGGCAAATTTTGCCAATGAATGGGCAGCAGCAATGGCCATATTGTCGGTTATTTTTTTAGCTCTAACCAATAGAGTACCTTTCAAAATTCCAGGAAAGCCCACAGAGTTATTCACCTGATTGGGAAAATCTCCACGTCCAGTGGCTACAATGTATGCACCAGCAGCCTTGGCAGCGTGGGGGTATATTTCGGGAATGGGGTTGGCACAAGTAAAAACAATAGCTTTATCAGCCATCAGTTTTATCCACTCTGGTTTAATGGTGTCTGGTCCGGGTGCTGAGAGTGCAATAAGTACATCGGCATCTTTAAAAGCTTCATCAACCTCAGTTATGCAGTCGGGATTTGTTTTTTGACTTAAGTTCCATTTTACGGCAAATCTTTCGTCGTTTTTCAAATCTTCTCTTTCGCGATGTAGGGTTCCACTGTTGTCAAACATAATCATATTCAGAGGGTTAACACCTTCCATCATCAAAAGTCGTGCAATGGTTGTGTTGGAAGCACCAGCACCGTAGAGAACAACTTTTACTTCTTTAATATCTTTTTTTGCAAGCTTCAGGGCATTTATTAATGCTGCCAATGTAACGCAGGCAGTGCCTTGTGCATCATCGTGCCAAACTGGTATATCGCATGTTTCGCGAAGTACATCTAAAACTTTATAGCAGTTGGGTTGAGAAATATCTTCAAGGTTTACAGCCCCAAAACTATGCTGAACCATTTTCACAAAGTCTATTATTTTATCTGGGTTGTTTTTGCCTGTTTCATCTTTACTGTCAATGCAAAGAGCCACGGCATCAACGCCACCCAAATGTTTCATCAAATATGCTTTGCCTTCCATAACCCCAAGTCCGCCGGGAGGAGTGCAGTCGCCATCGCCCAAAACTCTTGTGGAATCGCTCACAACAGCTACAAGATTACCTCGGTTGCTCAACGAAAATGAAGCTTCGTTATTATCTCGAATATCGGTTGAAACTTGTGATACTCCGGGTGTGTACCAAACATTAAACCAGTTGAAGCCTGGCACTGGAGCTTTGGGAACAGTTTGTACCTTGCCACCATAAAAACGGTGTGCCTTTTCTGATAGATGTTTTAAAAATAGAGTTTTGCAACGAGCCTTATCCTCTTCATTGAGGTAGTCTGGAAGCATTTTGTCAATGTCGTTTAAGCTGATATCCATAGTTTTGTGCTTGTAATTCTACAAATAAACGGTAAAAATACAAGTTTTTTTTCAATTTCTAAGGCATAAAAATACAATATTATTTATAATAGTGAATTTTGAGGTGATTAATAAGCTACTATTTGGCTTAAATAAAAAAATCTTCATGGAAATTTACTAAGTATAATTTTTTAGTAGCTCTTGTTAAAGCCGTATATAACCACCTTAAATATTCTATATTTAGACGCTCTTTAGTGATATATCCCTGATCTACAAAAACCGTATTCCATTGTCCGCCCTGCGACTTATGACAAGTGTATGCATAGGCAAATTTCACCTGTAAGGCTTGCATCCAAGGGTCGGTTTTTAGGCCTATAGCTCCATATCTTTCACTCTGTATATGCTGATAATCCTGCCTTATGCTTTCTTGCAATTTTTGATAATCTGCTGTAGAAATTGATGATGCTTCTGAATGAAGTGAGTCGATGAGTATTCTGGCTTCAAAGCGATTTGTGTTTTCGCTATCCACAATTTCCATTTCGCAATCGGCAAACCTAAAATCATACATATCATGATATTTCACAATTCTGTTGATGCGAACAATATCGCCATTGGCTAAAAATCCCATGCCAGCTTTTGATGGCAACCAAAAATAATTATTTCTTGTAATCATCAATAAATCGCCTGCATTTAATTCCGAATCTCGGTATAAAATTCTGTTTCTAATGGACTGATTCAGTAAGTTGGCTCGTTTGTTTGAAGTTGTAATAAAAGATACTTCATCTTCTCCCACTTTGCTGTATGAGTCAATCAAAAGCTCTTCCAACTCGCTACCATCAATGCGGACAATGTCGGGATAACCATCTGTTTTGAACAGTTTGCCCACAAATTTATCTTTCTCAATTTGCTTGCGAACAAAAGTGGCATTTGCCAAAATTCCAGACTCCATTTCCTGACGAACTACTTGCGTTAGGCTGTGCTCGTGTATCTCCATACTATAAGTGGCATTAAGATATGAGGCATCTAAAGCTGGACTTAAATTTGTGCCAACAGGAGGGAGCTGAGCAGGGTCGCCAATAAAAAGCAGCTTGCAGTTGTAGCCCGAAAAAACATAGGTGATGAGGTCGTCGAGTAAATTTCTATATGCGAAAATTTCCGAACCACTACTGGCTTGATATGAGGGAATCATAGAAGCTTCATCTACAACAAATAGTGTGTTTTTATGATTGTTTTCCGAAGGAGTAAAAGTATCGGTTTCTAATGATAGCGTATAAATTTTTTTATGAATCGTAAAAGCTTTTCTCTGCGTATATTGCGACAAAACTTTTGCAGCCCTTCCAGTAGGAGCCAGTAAAACACTCCTCTTTTTCATACTGGGAAGTGTCTTCACTAAGGCACTTACAACGCTTGTTTTCCCAGTTCCGGCATAGCCCGAAAGGACGAATATTTCAGGTTTGGTAAAATCTTGAAGAAATTGGTCGATATGCTCAAAAAACTCAATTTGATTTTTAGTGGGCTTGTATGAGAAATTGTTTAGATATTTTTCTTTGTTGTCGAACATTTAATTTTAGAAATTTTAGAATGGATAGCCTATGGCAAAGTTAACTAAAACATCTCTAAATGTCATTTCCTTCACCTTCCATCTTTCGCCCAAATCATAGCCCGGGTGATGCAGTGCCACAGCTGCATCAAACCTTACGATGAAAAATGAAAAGTCTAATCTCAACCCCATTCCAGCATCAAAGGCTATCTCTTTGTAAAATCTATTTGCCTCAATATGCCCATTGGGTACTGTGGGGTTTTCGCGCATTAGCCAAACATTGCCAGCATCGGCAAAAATAGCTCCATTAAAATATGACCAAATTGGGAAGCGTATTTCGGAGCTGAGTTCCAGTTTTAAATCGCCAGAGCGTTCAAAATTATTATCAGATTTGTACGAACCGGGTCCAATTGTTCGCATACGCCAGCCCCGTAAACTGTTTGCACCACCCAAAAAGAAACTTTTTTCAAATGGAATTGACCATGAATTTAAAAGTGGTATTCCCACACCAAAGGCTGTTCTAAAGGCAAATAGCGATTTGTCGGTAATTTTAATATATTTTCTGTAATCAATATCCGTCAATAAATAATTTGCATATGGAATTTTGAAAAGCAGATATTGGTCAAAATCGTTTTTTTCCGACTTGGCTATGGTGTTATATAAATTTAAGATGTTTCCAACCGACTCCAAATTTATTCTAAAAAAGCTGTATTTGTTTTGTTCTTCCGAAACTTGATTTGAAAATACAAAAGAGTATTTTGTTGCAAAAACAAGGTGATCGGAATATTGCTCACGGATTCTGCGGTTGTATTGGCTCAAAACCGCCAAGAATGAAGAGTCGGGGTAAATCTTAACTGTATTTATGTCGATGGGCGAAAACAGATGTCGTATCTCTTTAGATTGTCGCCACTCATAACCCAGAGAGATATTCCCAACAGTTCTAGTATAGTCGGGTCTTTGCTGATAATTGCCACCTACGGTGATAATGGTTTTTGGACGCAAGGTTTGTTTTCCTAAGAATGTTCGCACTGGAAAAACAAAGTTTGGAATTTCCAAACCCACACTTCCATTTAGCTCCAATGTGTTGAAAAACCAAAGTCTGTTTTTAACATCTTCCTGCTCACCAATAATTCTTTGAGCTTCAAAGGCAGTACCAACCCTAACGGTTAGCAATTGTGCCCTTCGGAATATATTCCTGTTGAAGTATAAAAAATCAATCCCCGAACCCGGATTACCACCTGAATTGGTAACTTTTAGCTCATAAGCAAATTCGCTTCTCTTCATGGGGTTTAAAGATATTTCGCAGTCAAGAGTAGGTGTGTCAGCGTCTTCAAGCTCTTTGTAATTGATGTTTATATATCCAAAGTTTTTAAGGTCATTTAGTCGTAAAAAAGTATTGTTGGTTCTTCGTAAACTATAATATTCGTCGGAGTGAATATTGATATTTCTTACAATTACCGATGGGCGATATTTTAATTTTTCAACATAGTTAAAGTCAAATTTATATTGAGTAGTATCGCCATAATCGTTCCAAAAATAGTCAAAATGATTGGAATATAATGGACGCGTCATGGGGTCGTAATCGGTAAAAATCGAAACTTTTCCAATGCTGTATCTGGGGTGAGAAATGGTGATTGAATCATTTATGTTTAAATCTAATACATTGAGTGTCAGGCTGTAAGTGTTATTTTGATAGTTGGTGTCAATATCATATGCTATATATTCGCGGGGGAAATTGTAATATCCGTTATTTCTCAACAATGCCACTATTCTATCTCTTTCGCTGGAAAAAACATCGGTGTCGAAACGCATATTTTGCTTCAAAAGAGTATTGTTAGTGTCGTTAAGTATTATTTCCCTAATTACGCTATCCTTTATTTCATACGATTTGGAGTTCATCAAATATGCATCGTTGGCTGTGATGTGGAAGTTTACTTTGGCAGTTTTTTTGCCTTTATAAACCACCTCAGGAACAACAATGCTTTTGAAAAAACCTTTGTTGTTCATATACATTTTCATCTGTGTTGCCGAGTACACGCTATAATTTGTGTCCAAAATTACCGCTGCTTCGCCAAAATTCTTTTTGAAAAATCCTTTGAATTTATTCTCTTTGCCGTGGTCGAAAAGGGAGTAAACACGAACTTTTATTTTAAATAAATCGAAAAATTTACGATTTGTGGTGGGCTTTGCCATGGTCCAAATATCGTAGTCGGAAACCTCTTTTGTGTCAACAATTACTTTGTTTTCTTTCAGATAGTACGAGCCTTCAGGCACTTGACGTGTGGGCGAGCATGAAGAAAAAAACAATAAGAGGGGAGTGAGAAGTATAATAAATCTCAAATTGAAAAAATAAAGATTTCTTATAAGTCTCGACTTCATATTATCTTAAATCAATAACTTCTACATCTTTGAACTTGTTTTCGTCAAAAACAAAGTAAGTGTCGCTGATGGCTTGATTAGTAATAAATGAATTTATGGAATAGGTGTAGTTATTGCCATCTTTTTCCATTATTATAAATTGTAATAACTGTTTTTTAGCTTTGTCAATTTCCAATCTCACTCTGTGATACGACTCTGTTTTTAGCGGATATAAATCAATAACTTGTATGCTTTTGCCTTTTTCTACACTCTCTCTGATAAGTCTGGTTTTAAATTTTTTCTTATAGTCATCTAGAAAAAATGCTGGATTTATCATATCGTCGCTGCCCTCTTCGGCATCGCTAATTGTAACTTCATTTGTTTCGCTAAGGTATGTCCAGATGGTTTTTCCGTCGCAATAAACTTTTTGTTCACCAAAGGTGTAAAGATATTTATCTTTTTTGACCCAAACATTTCCTTTTATGCTATTGAGGGCGCTTTTTTCATTTTCGTGCTTAAAAATAAAGTCGATTTTTATGGTGTTATACGATTTTGTCTTTTTGGAAACGCCATCAAGAATTTCACTCGACTTGTCGTTTAATTGCCCAAAACTCAATATGGGAATAAATAGCAGTAATAATATTGTTTTTATATTTTTCATCACCTTAATGTTTTATAATTAGAATATGCAATATCTATTCCAAATTATTTTCTTGAATAAATATATCCAATTCGGCATCGGTTTTTATTTTCACCTCTCTAGCTTTGCTGCCTTCAAATCCACCAACAATGCCCAGAGCTTCCAATTGGTCTATAATTCTGCCAGCTCTGTTGTATCCAACCTTAAATCTTCTTTGCAGTGAAGATGTTGAGCCATGTTGCGTTTGAACCAAAAACCTAGCAGCATCAATAAGTAGAGCGTCTCTGTCGTCCATGCTAAAATCGCCACCACCTTCGCCTTCATCGTCTGGAACTTCGGGTAGGAGCAGGGCTGTGCTGTATGCTCTTTGCGAGCCAATAAATTCTGTAATTTTTTCCACTTCGGGGGTGTCAACAAAGGCACATTGCAATCTAATTATGTCGTTTCCGGTGGATAGTAACATGTCGCCACGCCCTATAAGCTGGTCGGCTCCGCTGGTATCTAAAATTGTGCGGGAGTCAATTTTTGATGTAACTCTAAAAGCCAATCGTGCGGGGAAGTTTGCCTTAATTGTTCCTGTAATAATATTCACCGATGGACGCTGTGTGGCAATTATTAAATGTATTCCAATGGCTCGTGCAAGCTGTGCTAAACGGGCAATGGGCATCTCTATTTCTTTACCAGCGGTCATTATTAAGTCGGCAAATTCGTCAACAACTAATACAATATATGGTAAAAATCTATGTCCATGTTCAGGATTTAATTTGCGGTGTATAAATTTGTGATTATACTCTTTTATATTCCTACATTGGGCATCTTTAAGCAGGTCATACCTTTCGTCCATCTCCACGCAGAGCGAGTTTACGGTGCGGACAACTTTTTTAGTATCGGTTATAATAGCTTCTTCCGAATCGGGAAGTTTGGCTAAGAAATGTCTCTCTATTTTCGAGAAAAGTGTAAGCTCCACTTTTTTGGGGTCAACCAAAACAAACTTTAGTTCGGCAGGATGTTTTTTATAAAGAAGCGAGGCAATAATGGCATTTAGTCCCACGGACTTACCCTGTCCGGTGGCACCAGCCATGAGCAAGTGGGGCATTTTTGCCAAGTCATAAACAAAAGTTTCGTTGGTAATTGTTTTTCCAATTCCAATGGGTAGATCGAATTTTGAGTTTTGAAATTTATCTGAACTCAAAATTGTTTTCATGGGTACAATATCAGGTTTTGAGTTGGGAACTTCTATACCTATGGTTCCTTTTCCGGGAATTGGAGCTATGATTCTAATTCCCAATGCAGCCAAACTAAGTGCTATATCATCTTCTAAGTTTTTAATTTTAGAAATTCTAACTCCGGGTGCAGGAACAATTTCATAAAGGGTAACAGTGGGTCCGATGGTGGCAAAAATTTTGTCAATGGGAATGCCGTAGTTTTTAAGGGTTTCAATAATTTTATTCTTATTGGCGTGAAGTTCATCGGTTTTAACACTCAACTCCTCTTGCTGTGGATAATCTTCCAACAAATCAATGGTTGGAAACTGATAAGATGATAGGTCAAGTCTTGGATCGTATTGGGTATCAACGGTGTAGTGTTCTAAGGGGGTGTCGTCTTCTTCTTCACTAATTTCGCTATCTTCGGTGGGGATAATAATTTCAAAATCGTCGCTAGCAGTTTCTTTGGTGTTCAATACTTCATCTTCAATTTTACTAACTACAGTCTCGATGGCAGTCTCTTCTTCAATTGCCACTTCTTCATCTGTGTCGAGTTTTTTTACGGAAAAATCAAAAATATCTTGTTCGTCTTCGTCATCTTCTTCAGTCTCCTCAATTTCTTCCTCTTCCTCTTGACTAATTATTTCCTCTTGGGATTTTATATCAGTTTCGTCAAGTTTTTCTTTTTCTTTTGCATTGAGCATGCCTTTGAATGAGAGGTTAAATTCAATTATGGAGAAAATCAAAATAACAACCAAAAGTGCAATAACAGTTCCTATCTGTCCCACAACAGAGCTAAGCCATTCTGTTGACTGAACGCCAAAGGCACCGCCATAGATGGAATAATCGGTGTTGTGTAGAATAAAACCAAGAGTGCTAGAACCCCAAAGGGTGAAAAACGCACTATAAATGATAGTCTTTTTTATGGGCAAAATGGTGTAGTCGAAGCTGAGTTTTATTCCAAAAAGTAAAATCAAAAGCACGTAGGAGTAGGATAGAATTCCAAAAGTTTTTTTGAAAAGTGCATATGAAAAAAGACTTCCAATTTTTCCCATCCAGTTTTGTACAACAATATCTTTTTTGAAAAGTATGGAGCCAATGGATTCGTTGATGATGTTATCATCGTGTTTCCAGTTGCTAATATAGGATGTGAAAGCTATAAAAAGAAATATTCCAAATGCAATTAATAGTATTCCAAATGATTGATGAGTTCGTTCATTTTTTAGAAAACTAATTATAGATTTTTCTTTGTTGCTTTTAGTTTTTCTTGTTTTATTTGATTTAGATGTTTTGTTTTCTGCTTTTTTTAATCTGTTTTTAGCTGTCATTTTCTACGTTATTATTCCAACTTACAAACGTACATATTTTTTACGATATATTATGTTTTTATTGCAAAAAAGCCACTTAAAAAAAGTGGCTTTTTGCAATATGTTTGTTTTTTTTATTCTTCGCCTCCGCCAAACATTTCAATAAACTCCTCTAAGGTCATCTCTTTAGCGTCTGCGGGCATTAAGAATTCTGTTATTTTTACTTTATTGGGCTTAACAACTTTAACATTGGAAGCAGTCATTACTTGCTTTACTCCTTCTCCTAAAATTGTTTCTGTTTCCATGGCAAAACCATCAATTCCCTCTATGTTGCTAGAAAAGGTAGCTTTGGGAGAAATATTTAGTTCTTGCGTGTACCAAATTGTTGTTGTGATAGATTCTAATGTCTCTTCGTCAACACTTGTAATTTCGGCTTTTTTGCATGCATATCCAGCTATTTGTTTTGTTTCGTCAATGAGCTTAACGTCTGGTTTGTCGGCATCTTTGGTTTTTTCATCAATTTCAGACTTCAGTTGTTTGTAGGCATATTTTTGCCCCATAATATCAAGGTAAATAAGAATAAATTCATTGTCGCCATCAGTAATTGTGTTCATGGCATACATTCCAAGGTCTAAAACTGTTTTACTTTTATGGTCCTTAAAAACCATGCTGATGGTTTTTGGCATTTGTGTTTCTTGGGCTGGGTCTAAGCCCTCATACTTAAGTTCAAAATCAATATGCCCTGTAAATAGTCTCTCTTTTTTTTGTGCATTAACGGCTGGCATACTTATAAAAGCTACAAATAATAGTAAGGCTACAATTCTTTTCATAATGGTAATTTTTTTTATTGTTGCAATTTTTTAATTTTCAAAAATCAAATTTATGTATAAAATTTTTAATAACCTAATTTATGGCTCTAAACATTCTTCTCCATCTAATTTTTCCTTCTCCCCACGACTTAAATTTATCTAAAGATAGCCACACAAAAATGGCTTTTCCAACTATATGATCATCGGGAATAAAGCCCCAGTAGCGTGAGTCGGCAGAGTTGTGTCTGTTGTCGCCCATCATCCAATAGTAGTCCATCTTAAATTTGTAAGTGTTGGTCTTTTGTCCATTAATAAGAATGTTTTCACCATTTACTTGTAAGGTATTGCCTTCATAAACTTCAATTATTCGTCTATAAAGTTCTATGTTTTGAAGGTTTATTTCCACTGTTTCTCCCTCTTGCGGAATTATCATTGGACCAAAATTATCTCTATTCCAGTTGAAATATTCGCTATGGGGGAAAATTCTTGGATCTCGTACCCCAGCAGGTGTGTTCAGAGGAACCACAGCTGTTACATTGGGCAAATTTTCAATTTTCTTGAGTGTTTCATCGTTCAAACAGTAGATGAAAATAAATGGATTTCGTTGCAAACTGTCTATTAATGAGATGATTGTATTTGTATCGGCACTCGTCTCCATACCGTATCTTATAAAGTCGCTGGCACTGTTTCTGTCCTCTTCATTTATGTCGAGTTTTTGACGCATTTTAGGACTAATATCTGTTCCATTGGTATATACTATATATTGATATTGTATGTTTTTGGGAACAAATGCTGCTTTATCATTTATGAATAGTTCTCTATCTTTAATTTCCAATTTATCGCCGGGCATTCCAACGCATCTTTTAATGTAGTTTTCGCGTTTGTCCACCGGACGAGCTGCAATTGTGTAGTTGTTTTGCACCTCTTGCCAGCCAATGCCCTCTCTGTAATTATTGCCATAAATTTGCTTGAAATATTCTTCGTGGTCTCTAACCAATTGATAGTAGCTAACGCTTTGATTTTCAAGGGCAACGGTGTCGCCATCGGCATAGTTGAACACAACAGCATCGTTTCTTTTCACATCCTGAAATCCCCAAAATCTGTAGTATGGGAATTTTATCCATTCAACATAAGATTTTGTTTTTGCTGTAAGTGGCATGGTGTGATGCACAAAAGGTACTGCCAGCGGTGTTTGTGGAAGTTTGGGTCCATAGTTTATTTTGCTCACCGCCAAATAGTCGCCCACCATTAGCGAGCTTTCCATTGATGATGTGGGAATTATGTAAAACTCAATCAAAAACGATCTGATTATATATGCCAGAGCAACGGCAAACAGCAAAGCATCTATCCACTCTTGAGTTTTGGTTTTCTTCCTTTTGGGAAGTTGACTAATGGGGGTAAATTTTTCTTTCTCCGAAAATGCTATGTAGGGCATGTAGGCGAAGGGAAAAATTGTTCCTAAAAGCAGATGGCGGTATTTG
>JAAYKF010000098.1 GCA_012522535.1 Bacteroidales bacterium | reverse complement strand
GCAGTTTTTACCATCCTAATTTTCATAAAATAGACCTTTAGTGCGGTAAAAATACTAAAATAAATTGTCAAAATACTGAAAATCAACATTTTAAAACCGCACTAAATTTAATGGGTACAAGTCAGGATGGATATTTTAAGCGAATTGGAAAATTCAAATTAAGCAGTCAAACGTAAAATTACAACTTTATATATTCTAATTTACGATCAATTTGTATGTGTATGTTTGGTTGTTATTGTCTTCAATATGAATATGATAAAATCCTTTACTTAAAGCTTTAGTTTCAATTTCAATGACATCTTCATTACAAGATTTAATGCTTGATGGTAAAATCTTTTGTCCCAAGTTGTTGAATATATTTATGGTGATTTTTTCGCAATTCAATTCATTGGTATATATTCTTAAATTCTCGTTACTAATAGGGTTGGGGTATATCCTGAATTTTGAATTTATGCTATATTCATCAATGGAAGTTTCGGTTTCAACTTTTACATAATTTGTTTTGGTAATGGAGTCGCTTCCGTTGATATTTCTAACAACAAGTTTAACAGAGAATGTGCCCTCGTTGGAATATTTAATCAATGGATTTTTAGAAGTAGAAGTTTGTGGTTCGCCGCCTTCAAATGTCCATTGCCATTCCGTTGGATCATTTTGACTTAAATCAAGAAACTGTACCATTTGTTCAATAAAAATCACAGTGTTTTGAGCATTGAAATCTGCAATAGGAAGTAGGTTAGATACTGATATTGGTTGGCTTATGGAATCTGAGCCGCACAAACCTTCAGCAATCAATTTAACAGTGAAATCATCGGTGGCATTGTAGTTATGACTTGGGTTCTCTTCCGATGAGGTGTTGCCATCACCAAAATCCCAGTAGTATGTGTCGGCATATTGAGTGTTGTTTGTAAACTGTACGTTTGCTCCTTCAATTTGTGTTGCAAAATTCACAATTGGTTTTGGAAGTACATCTGCTGTCATCTCTATGGTACTGCTAACGCAACTTGGTTCTTGAACTTCCCAATCGTAGAAATAGTAGTAATTTCCGGGAGCATTATATGCTGGCAATGAAGCACTAGATTCAGTGATTACAATGCTGCTATCGGTGCTGTAATAGGGGAATAGACCAGTGTTTTCGTTGTTTCTATATAAGTTGGCAACACCCGTTGCAGCCAATTGTAGATCATCTCCCACAGGAATGTTAAAATCGAGATTTATTCTGCTTTCACCTGTACTTATATAGAGGGTTTTGCTTTCAATTACAGTTCCGCTGGAATTTCTAAGTTCTATGGTGCGATTTCCAGAGCCATTGGCATAAACTTTTACTGAATTTAGAATCATTGGCTTATTGCAATCAAAAATTAAGAAGTGAATATTTTGTGCATTGCCAAAATAACCTCCAGAACCGCTGTTATCAACTTTACCAACATTTTGATTTTCGCCAATAATCTCATTGCGAACATAATATTTTTGAGGGTTATTTAAAATGGGGGTCTCAAAAGTAGAGCCAGAGGCAACAATATTTGTCAATAAGCTATCATAGTACCATTTTGTATTTTCACTTCCACTAACTTCAAAGCTTACGCTTGCAGGAGCACAATCTTGAATGTAATTTGTGGTGTATTCTAAGGGTATTAAACCAATTTTTATAAAATCCTCTTTACTTACACTTGCTTCGTCGCACACGCCAGCAGATGCATATAAGTTTACGGTATAAAACCCGGGTTCCTCGTATGTGTGCGTTGGTTCAAACTCTGAAGATGTGTTACCATCGCCGAAATCCCAAAAATAGTCAAGTGCGTTTTCACTAAGGTTTATAAAACTAACTTCGATGGGATAGGAGCATGTTTCGAAAAAATTAGAACTGAACTCTACACTTAGTGGCAAGTCATTAGCTTCAAATGACTTTGTTTTAGAATTATTCTCCATATTATCATCTTCAACACCGTTGGGGCTGTGTAGCTCAACAAGAATGGTGTGAACTCCGCTTTCTAATGTAAAATGACTCAGTTCAATGGTATCTCTTTGCATACTTAGCAAATTTCCACTCCACTGAAGTTCCACAAAATCATTGTCATTTATTTTGTATTTTGCCGTAAATTCAGTCAAAGTCTCTTCGCCTTTATTTCTGATAGCGATTTTGGGGTTTAAATCAATACCAATGCAGGTATATATTTCTTCGGGTTGAAGTATGGAAACCAGCTCTATGTCGTTCTCCAGAAGAATTTCAATAACCTCAATTTCTCCAATGTGTGGAATGTAATTAAAAGCAGTTACAGTTAAAGTTAAATTTTCTGTATCTGTAAGTTCTTCAAAATTGATAGTTGCTTCATTATTGTTAACAATTGCTGTTCCAAGAATATTTCCATTTTTAGAGAGTGTAGCAAAAGCATTGTCAACATTACAAGCAAGGGTAATAGATGTCTCTTCAATCATAATTTGATCTTCGTGAACAACTATCAAGTTTTCTGCAACATCAGTCCTAAGCATCACCGAAGGATCTCCAAAAATGGTCCAAGTATTGGTCATTTCATCACCAGAGTATCCATAAGCATCGTTCATAAACATGCAGCCATGGAATGATACACCTCCATATGTTCTATAAGTTTTATCTGAATACTTTTCAGTTAAAATATCATTCATCTCCATTTGTGCTGCCATTGGAGGAACCCAACTCTGATTTATAGTTGATGCGAAAACTGCCAATGCACCTATTGGTTCTCCTTGATTTTGTGCCCTTAGCCATGCCTCGGCAAAACAAGTACGCCCTACAAAAGCTCCGTTAACACAGGCAACAGACCATATATAGGGGTATTTGCCATGATTTGTTAATGCATTAATTCTGGTATTGCTAAAATTTGAAGTAACCCAAGAAGTTTCGCTACCATGTCCAACATAGTTAATTAAAGCAGTTCCACTGTTCACTTCATCAGCTATCTGCTGGTAACTAACGTGTCCGGGTGCATCCTCGCCACCTTGCGAGCCATCATAAAATTCTCCCACAGAGTTGAAAGTGAAGTCTAAGAGGGTGTTGCGAATCACTCGCATATGCTCATAATCATATAGATTTTGGTATCCAGGACCCTCGTCAGAAGCCAATCCACTAGCTCTGCTCAACCATTCTTCTGAAAGAGGTGATTTTTCATAATCAATTGTTCTTCTAACCTGAATTTCAACATCTTGAACGCTTTCAGCCGAAAAACGCCCCACGAAAACTTCAGGATATGAGTCGTTGCCCTCCAGAAGACCATAATAAGTGTCCGATTTATCTCCGCTCATAGTTCCAGGTGTAATGTGTTGAGCATCACCAACTAACAATAAAAATGTTAGACCATTGGTGTTATAATAATTCAAAACGTAGTTTTTAATACTTGTGGCATTGTTTCCAATATCATCAATGCTAACCATTTCGGTTGGAAATCCGATTGTATTTTTCCAATAAACAAACTCTTCCATGGCAGGCATATAGTCAGGGTGGGAGATTATCAGCATATTGCCACGCTCGGGAATGGCATTGTATTTCAAGTTTTTAACTTGAGCATAGTTCAAAAAGTGGTTTTGGAAAATATTCTCAAATTCTATGGAAGTAGCCACTTCAGAGTTTTGTCCTCTTATTTTTCTGCCATCAAATCTAAGCTTGATAGTCATCTCATTATATACCTTAAGTTCCTCATTAATAGGGTTGTATGCAAAAGGGAAAACCTCTAATGTTTGTGCTTTAAATTGTCGCAAGCTATATGTTCTTCCGGCTGCAACTTGATTTTTCGGATAAAACTTATCTCGATTATACTCTTTGCCAAAACTATATTCCACACTAACTGGGTCGATATCTCTATATAAATTTCCTTTTGAAGGGACAAGTTTTATTGAACTGATGGTGAAACTTTTGCTGTCTATTAATTCTGCCGAAAAACTAACACTTTGAGGTAAAATCAATGAGCTTACAAATTTAGAGACCTCTGGTGCACCTTTTTCAAGACTTAAAGCTCCGCCCTTGGCAACAACTCTTGAATATTCGGCACCCAGTTCTCTGTCCCACTGGAGGCTATATTCACCAAGTTTAAATTTAATTGTTACTTCCTTTTCTGAATAATCTATTATTTCAAATTTATATTTTGAGCCATTATTGAACGACTGCGAGAAAATAAAATTTGCTGCAAACAAAAGTGCTAAAAGTATAAGAGTTTTTTTCATCTTTTGAGTCTTTGATATTATATAAAACCAAAAGTAAAAAGTTTTATCTAATTATAGGCATATATGCCACAATTAATTTTGGCATTATGAGACTTTTAACAGAGTGAAGCTACAATTTATATTTCGCTAGTTACATCTTTCACTATAAAAATATAGTTGTCCTTCAGTGGCAGGTAGCCATATTCAAAACAATAGTAATATGTATCACTCTTTTGTGTTGTATAGGTGTGGGTGTGATAGGTAAAATTGAAACCTTTGTCGCTGAGCTTTTCGCGTTGTATTTTTGTTTTCCCATCTGGACTTAGTTCTTGTAAAATCCTTCTGTTTTTTCGGAGTGCATTTACAATGTTTCTGACAACTTTATTGGCATCACTATTTAGTCTATTATTATACGCATTGCGACATTGGTCGGAGCAAAAACGTTTATCGCTGCGACCAACAATTTTTTCACCACATTCAGTACAACTTTTATATTCTCCCATATAACTTTACTTTAATAACCCACTGCGTGTCCTAAAAGTGGCTTTTGATGCTCTTTTAGATTTAGAATTTTAATAATATTTTCTTTTATTATAGAGCCAATTATTACATTTTTCAGGTTTTCTGAGGTGGCAAAAAGTCCCACATTTTGTGAAATATTGCCACTATAAGTAGCCTCATAAAATACCTTTGTTTCATCGCTCATACCTTCGCGGAGCATTTTAGTTCTGTCGGAAACATAAATAAGCACCGCCGAGGCATCTCCTACAAAGTCCTGTTGTCCAATTTGTGAACGAAAATCGCCTTTTTTAATTAGCTCCAAAATGTTTTTTTCATAATTCATTAAAAACACTCCCTGCTTTAGGGATACAAAAATATCTACATGTTGCCAGTTAACTGCCGACGGAGCTGTGCGTTTGCCACTCTCTGGACGACTAATGCCATTGGCTGCCCAAAGTAAATTAGATAGCATTTGCAGTGAAAATTCTTTATCTTTAATAAAGTCTCTTTTGGTTTCACGCTTTTTCAAAGCTTCCATAAGAGGCATTCCGCCTTCGGTTTGAGGCTTAGGAAGTTGTATGTTTTGTGCTGTAATATTAGTCATAATTAAAATTGTCAAAATAAAAGTACTAATTTTCTTCATAATTGATTTTTTAATATCCAGGAATATTCATTGTAACGGTTGGTATCAGTAGCAACCACCCAATAATAACTAAAATTAAAATTATAGGCCATGCCCATTTTACCCATTTGCCAAAGGGGATACGTGCAATTTCCAAAACCCCAATCAAAACGCCTGAAGTGGGGGTAATAAGGTTTGTAAATCCATCACCTATGTGGAACGCGGTAACAGTGGCTTGTTTAGATAGGTTTACCATTTCTGAAATGTCTGTCAATATGGGCATTATCAGAGCTGCCTTTGCAGTGCCAGAAGTTATCAGTGCGTTGAGCATGGTTTGGAAGGTGTACATTAACGATAGGGTGGTAATTTGTCCAAACCCCTCTATAGAAACAGAAATTTGATACAGTAGGGTGTCTATAATTTTACCATCTTCTAAGATAACAATTATCCCACCAGCCAAGCCCACAACTAAGGCTGCTGACAGGATGTCGCGAGCACCTGCAATGAAAAGTCGTACAATTTCGTTGGGCGATTTGTCCATGGCAATACCTGCAGCCAAGCCCATTACAAAGAATAGTGTGGCAATTTCTAATAAGCCCCAACCGAACCCCATAACGCCAGCCACAAGCATCAGAATAGTGAAAAGTAGAAGATTTAATACAAAATATTGAATCCCTTTTTGAATGGTGAATAGACCAGCTAAAATAAATAATATTGTGGCAATGGGCATAAAAGGTATTGTTAGGCTAATAGCTCCGAAACCAAATTCATTATTGGGTATAAGGAATGATAATGATGCGAAAATAAAAGATATTACAATAAATAATATATATGTTCTGCCTGCCGATTTTTCTATCTCAATTCCTTCGGCATTTACAGCGTGTTGTCGCCAATAATCATCTTCGTTGTAAACTGGAGATTTTTCGGGGCTTTTATGGATTTTATTGGCATAATATAGAACATATCCAATACCCACAATATTTATTACCATCCAAATAATAAATCTATATCCCATACCCGAAAACAGCGGAACACCGGCTATCTCTTGGGCTATTCCCAATGTGAAAGGATTCATCAAGCAGCCTGCAAAACCCAATCCAGCACCAATAAATGTCATACTGACCCCAACGATGGAGTCGTAGCCCATTTTAATTGACAGTGGAACAAAAATAATCACAAAGGCTATGGTCTCCTCGCTCATGCCAAAAATTGCCCCAAAGAAACTGAAAATTAACATTATAGAGGTGATGATAATATTGTTTACTCCAATTTTTTTAATGATTTTATTTTTCTCCCATTTATTGGAACGTCGGATAAAACTGTGTATTCCAGCATCTATGGCTTTACTTTCGTTTAATATCCAAAATGCTCCACCAAGGATTAAAATAAAAACTATAATCGATGGCGACCTAATAAAGCCTTTATAAAAGGCCGAAAAAAGTTCCCATGATTGTGGAGTTGCTTCCACGCTTTCATACGAGCCGGGAATTATTAAATCTCTGCCCGTTTGAGGGTCGGCTACTCTCTGAAACTCGCCAGCAGGAACCAGCCAAGTGGCAATTACAGCAATAATTATAACCGAAAAAATAATCACATAAGTGTGAGGAAATGCTCTTTTAGTTTTCTTTGTCATATTAAATTTAGCTATTAAAATAGGAAACGAAATTAATAAAATTAATCGTTATTGCAATAATTTATCGGTTTTTTATTGAATCTAAATTGAAATATGCCACTTCAAACTGCACTTTGTTGATAATTATTTCACAATAATAATCTAAAACCACTATTGTCCGATAAAAATATTTTAAAAGTAAGGGAGTGATTTTTAATCGACTCCCATTACTTTTTATTGTAGCTTTGTATCTCTCAAAATAACAATCTACAATGAGCAAAAATACACATTTTTTT
>JAAYKF010000097.1 GCA_012522535.1 Bacteroidales bacterium | reverse complement strand
TCTTCCGTTTTTATCATAAAATCGGCATAAGCCATATTGTATAGCAAAAGTGCTTTTTTGTTTTTAGCACCATCAAACTTATACTTCAACTCATCAAACAGCAAGTCGGAGCGAGTCATTTCACCCATTTCGCTGGTGGTACGTGCCATCCACACATTGGCTTCATCTGCCAAGGAGTATTCCTTGTAGTTGTTTATAATAAAATTGAATGTGCGTTGGGCTGTTTCATAATCTTGCTTATGATAAAATGCTTTGCCCATCATCAAATAGGAGTAGGGTATATATTTGTTATGCTCTTTCCCTTTGATGAACATTGAGTGCTTTTTGACAGCTTTTCCTGCTTTTTCAATCAGCCTATCCATGTGTGGGGCTATGGAAGTGGCATCATTTTTAGAATATCTGGGAAAAACTGGAAGAATGGTGGTGTAATTTTCGTTAGATTTTTTGGCAAGCTCTCGCATACCAGTTTTGTACGCCTCTTCGCCATTAAAAAGTATATTGTATTTGGCTGTTATGCCATGATATTTCCGATTTGCCCATTTATTTTTTTGCGTAGAACATGAACTCAAAAAGAGAAACGACAGCGAAAGAGCTAAGAGAATATTTTTGGTGTTTTTTAAACTCATTGACGAAAATATGTTTTGAGACATTGGTTCTACTTTGATTTTAACTTTATTGAAACGCAGAAACTTATTCTTTATTTTGTTCTTCTATTTTAATCTTCAAAATTGATGGTTTTTTGATTTAAAAACTCGGCATCTATTTTCTCAAAATCGGCTCTAAAATCTTCATCAAACATAAATGTTTGAATTTGCCACCTTTTGTTGGGCTTATAAAAATAGAAATCAACACGAATAGGCTGCCTTGTATATCGAGCTATATATGTAAACATTTTCAGCGATGGCGACATGGTTTTTACCGACGAAAGTTCGTAGCCATGCAAATTCCCAAAATAAAATAGTTTATTCAACTGTCCTTTTATCTCTTCCAACTGCGGCATTCTCTCAATGTCGAAAAACGGATTGGTGGAAAACAGAAAGTCAACGGCATTATCACTGTTGTCTTGCATTAGGAAGAAAAAATGATCTACTATTTTTTCAGGGGTATTTAACGAGTCGCTCTGTCCTTTGCCAATGCAAAAAACAGATACCAATAATAATCCTAATAATATTTTTTTCATAAACTTTTGTTTCAAATATAGCTGATTTTTATTGGCATTGTCTGAGTTTATTTACATGATTGTGTAATCCCCTCTTGTCTCTTATACGATCTGAGGGTGTTTTGCAACAATGCTGCAATTGTCATAGGTCCAACGCCACCGGGCACTGGTGTAATGGCATCTGCCACTTTAGAAACCTCGTCAAACTTCACATCGCCAACAATTTTATATCCTGATTTTCTTGTGCTATCTGGAACTCTGCTAACTCCAACATCTATTACACAAGCTCCTTTTTTAACATAAGATGCATCTATAAATTCGGGGCGTCCCAAAGCTACAATTAAAATATCGGCTTGTTTTGCTATCTCTTTTAGATTTTCAGTTTTACTATGACAAAGCGTTACAGTGGCATTCCCAGGATTGCTATCTCTCGACATAAGAATACTCATAGGACTTCCTACAATGTGGCTACGCCCGATTATGACACAATTTTTTCCTTGTGTTTCGATATCGGCACGCTTAAAAAGCTCCATAATTCCCGATGGCGTTGCTGGAATACAAGTTGCTTCGCCAAGAACCATTTTGCCAATATTCTCTGGATGAAAGCCGTCAACATCTTTTGAAGGGTCAATTGCGTGAATAACTTTCTCTTCGGAGATATGTTCTGGCAGTGGAAGCTGAACTAAAAGTCCATTAATTTCATCATCTTCATTAATAAATTTAATTGTTTCTAACACCTCTTTTTCGGTTATACTAGCTGGAAATCGATAAACAGAAGTTGTAAAACCAACCTCTTTTCCTGATTTTTCTTTGCTATTGACATAAGTTTGACTGGCTCCATCGTCGCCAACCAAAATTACTGCAAAATGTGGTGCTGGCTTTCCAGCGTCTATTAGCTCCGCCACCTCGGCTGCTATCTCTTTTTTAATGATACTTGAAATCTCTTTCCCATCAATTAATTTCATAAAACATGAATTTTGTAATATATTTATTTTTCTATCTTCTTCTGATTTTTCTTGCCAATGCTCCTTTGTCGGTGGCAACCATTTTCATCATTTTTCTAGTGTCGTCAAATTGTTTTATCAATCTGTTTACTTCTTGAATGCTTGTGCCACTTCCGTCGGCTATTCTCTTTCTTCTACTTCCATTTAAAACTGCTGGATTTTCTCTCTCGTCTGGTGTCATAGAATGGATTATAGCTTCTACACTTTTGAAAGCATCTTCATCAATCTCAACATCTTTCATAGCCTTAGACATTCCTGGGATCATACCAACTAAATCTTTAACATTTCCCATTTTCTTGATTTGTCCAATTTGTGCTAAAAAGTCGTTGAAATTAAACTGGTCTTTTGCTATCTTTTTGTGAAGTTTTTTAGCTTCTTCTTCGTCATATTGTTCTTGAGCTCGTTCGACAAACGAAACAATATCACCCATTCCCAATATTCTGTCGGCCATACGTTCGGGGTGGAAAATGTCTATTGCATCCATTTTTTCGCCCAGACCAACAAATTTTATTGGTTTATTTACAATAGCCTTAATGGTTAGTGCCGAACCACCACGAGTGTCGCCATCCATCTTAGAAAGGATAACCCCCGTGAAGTCTAATCTGTCGTTGAAAGCTTTGGCTGTATTAACGGCGTCTTGACCCGTCATGGCATCCACCACAAACAATATTTCGTGTGGTTCAAGCTTTTCTTTCATGGTCGATATTTCGTCCATCATCTGATCGTCTATTGCCAAACGACCGGCGGTGTCCACAATTACAACATTATGACCATTTTTCTTGGCATGTTTTATGGCGTTTTGAGCAATTTCTGCTGGATTTTTATTTTCCCTTTCGGAATAAACCTCAACTCCTATTTGCTCACCCAAAGTTTCAATTTGGTCGATAGCAGCAGGGCGATACACGTCGCAGGCTACCAAAAGCGGACGACGCGAACGCTTGGTATGTAAAAAGTTGGCAAGTTTAGCCGAAAAAGTTGTCTTTCCCGAACCTTGAAGACCCGCCATTAAAATCACCGTAGGATTGGGTTGAATATTTATATCACTTTTGGTAGAACCCATTAGCT
Source organism: Bacteroidales bacterium (assembly GCA_012522535.1). Taxonomy (GTDB): domain Bacteria; phylum Bacteroidota; class Bacteroidia; order Bacteroidales; family WCHB1-69; genus JAAYKF01. Next base: position 41,502 of record JAAYKF010000097.1, on the reverse strand, counting down.
CTGCCAATTCGTCGTGAACAATTTTAACCATTAATTGTCCGGGCGACACCGCAGTTAAGACATTCTGTCCCAACGCCTTACGCCTAACTTCATCGGTGAAATCTTTGGCTACTTTGTAGCTAACATCAGCATCTAATAGTGCCTTACGGACCTCTTTCAGTGTTTCGGCAACATTTATTTCGGTAATGTGCCCTTGCCCTTTGAGTATTTTAAAAGCCTTATCGAGTTTTTCACTTAAATTTTGAAACATAATTTAATCTGTATTATGAATATTGTATAAAATGCAAAGATAAATAATTTTTCAAACCAAAATTAATGGTTTTTAAAATTGCTCATCATTGCAAAAAATCTAATTAATACCAGAACCTGATTTTACCTCCTTGTCTGGCGACACGAAACACAGGGTGCCATTTGCATCTTCTGCCATCAAAATCATGCCTTGCGATTCTATGTCTCTAATTTTGCGAGGAGCCAAATTTACAATCATAGAAACCTGTTTACCAATTATTTCTTCAGGTTTATAGTGCTCGGCAATCCCCGAAACCACAGTCCTTTTGTCGATGCCAGTGTCAACCAAAAGTTTAAGAAGTTTTTTGGTTTTTGGAACTTTTTCTGCTTCCAAAATTGTAACAACTCTTAAGTCCATTTTCACAAAATCGTCAAAATTGACATTCTCTTTTTGTGGCTCTGCAATCTGTTCCGATGCTAAATTGTCTGCCTTGGTATCTTGTAGTTTTTGCAATTGTTGTTCTATTTTTTCATCTTCAATTTTCTCAAACAAAAGCTGTGCTTCATTAATTGATGCTCCCTCTTTCAATAAATCTATTCCGCCAGATTCTTGCCATTTCACAGGACTTAAGTTGAGTAAATTCAACATTTTTATTGAGGTAAATGGTAGAAATGGTTCAGCCAAGATTGCCAAATTAGCACAAACTTGAAGCGATAGATTTAAAATGGTTTCCACACGTTGTGGCTCATTTTTGAAAACTTTCCATGGTTCAGTTTCGGTTAAATATTTGTTTCCCAAACGTGCCAAATTCATCAGTTCGCTAACAGCTTCGCGGAAATGGTATTTCTCAATACTACGACCTATCTTTTCGGGGAAAGTTTTCATTTCATTAATCAGCTCATTGTCAACATCTTCCAAGCTATTTAATGCAGGCACTTTACCCTCAAAATATTTGTGAGTTAGAACAAGAGTTCTATTGACAAAATTGCCAAAAATTGCCAAAAGCTCGCTATTGTTCTTAGCTTGAAAATCTTTCCATGTGAAGTCATTATCTTTGGTTTCTGGGGCATTGCTACAAAGTGTATAACGAAGTACATCTTGCTGATTTTCAAACTCTTTCAAATATTCATGAAGCCAAACAGCCCAATTTCTTGATGTGGAAATTTTATCACCTTCGAGGTTTAAAAATTCATTGGCTGGAACATTTTCGGGTAAAATGTAGCTACCTTCCGCTTTGAGCATAGAGGGGAAAATTATGCAGTGGAAAACAATATTATCTTTTCCAATAAAATGCACCAATTTCGACTCGTTATCTTTCCACCAAATTTCCCAATCTTTATCATTCTCTTTTGCCCACTCTTTTGTGGCCGAAATATACCCGATGGGGGCATCAAACCACACATATAGGACTTTTCCTTCGGCACCCTCCACCGGCACTTTTACACCCCAATCCAAATCACGTGTTACGGCTCTGGGCTGCAAACCTTGGTCTATCCACGATTTGCACTGTCCATAAACATTTGGTTTCCAGTCTGCTTTATGCTCTTCTAAAATCCATTTTCTAAGCCATGGCTCATATTTATCCAAGGGTAAAAACCAATGTTTTGTCTCTTTTGTTATTGGCACACTGCCACTAAAAGTTGATTTTGGATTTATCAAATCGGTGGCGTTTAAGCTTGTTCCGCAGGCTTCGCACTGATCGCCATATGCCTTGTCGCTACTACAATGCGGACAAGTTCCACTTACATATCTATCTGCCAAAAACTGCTTAGCTTCGGCATCATAAAGTTGATGGCTACTCTTTTCGACAAACTCACCTTTCTCATACAATTTTTTAAAAAAATCAGAAGCAGTTTCGTGATGCATAGGGGCTGAAGTACGCGAATATACATCAAATGATATTCCCAACTCTGCGAAAGATTTTTCAATTATATTGTGAAAATGGTCAACCACCTGCTGGGGTGTTTTATTTTCGTTACGAGCTTTGATGGTAATTGGAACACCATGCTCGTCAGATCCACCAATAAAGAGGACCTCTTCGCCTATCAACCTCAAATATCGAGCATAAATATCGGCAGGAATATAAACACCAGCCAAATGCCCAATATGTATGGGTCCGTTGGCATAAGGCAGTGCAGATGTAATTGTATAGCGTTGTTTTTTCTCAGAATAAGCCATTTTATAGGTATTAAATTTTAATAAGATTGCAAAAATACAAAAATTTTATTCTATAAAAAACTCTAAAATAATCAAGTATAATTTGTTTTTGTATATATTTGCTAAATAAATGTAAATCAATGATTATGAAATCGAAAATACAAATTTTAAGTCTAATAAGCCTATTTTTCATAGCGGCTTGTAGTAACAAAAATTCTGAAGAGATGAAAGAGAAACTTATAAGTTTTATCGAAAGGCACGACTCCCTTGTGGCACCATTGAACAAGGAAATTGGTTTGGCCTATTGGGAATCGTCTATAAGCGGTAAAGAGGAAGATTTTATGAAAATTTTAGAACTGCAAAATCAGCTCACAATAATCTACTCGAACCCCAATAATTTTGCCGTGCTTAAGGAAATTAAAGACTCTAAGGCCATAAAAGATGAGATTCTACTACGTCAACTCAATGTTCTTTATAATGAATATTTGCAATATCAAGGCGATTCTGCTCTGATTATGGAGATTAACGAAATTCAAAACAATATAGAACAGAAGTTTACAAACTTCAGAACCACATATAACGGTAAAGAACTGACTGACAATGACATAGAGTCGATATTGAGAACCTCAACAAATTCGCAAGAATTGGAAGAAGTTTGGCTTGGACATAAATCTATTGGACCAATTGTGGCTGATGACATTATTGGTTTGGTTAAAAAAAGAAATGAGCTGGCTCAAAGTTTGGGATTTAAAAACTATCACAATATGAGTCTTTTACTTTCGGAGCAAAAACCCGAAGATATTGACAAGCTTTTTGACGAACTTGACGAACTTACAAAGGAGACTTTTGTGAAACTTAAAGATAATATGGATGGCTATTTTGCTGAAAGATACCAATTAGAGACCCAATATTTGATGCCTTGGCACTATCAAAATAGATATTTCCAAGAGGCACCAAAAATTTATGAAGTAGATTTTGATCAGTTTTATGCAGATGTTGACATTGTGGAGATTAGCAGAATTTTCTTTGAAGATATTGGTTTACTTGTTGATGACATATTGGAGAATAGTGATTTATACGAGAAGCCCGGGAAAAATCAGCATGCCTATTGTATTCACATCGACAAAGAGGGCGACATTAGAATATTGTGCAATGTGCGTCCCACAGAGATGTGGATGAACACAATGCTACATGAGCTTGGACACGCTGTTTATGACAAATATATCGACAGCAAACTACCCTATTCGCTGAGAAGTCCGGCACATATTTTCACCACCGAAGCCATAGCAATGTTCTTTGGCAGATATGCCACCAACGCACAATGGATGGAAGACAATTTGGGAATTAGCAACGAAGAGGCCCAAAGAATTGAAGAGACTGGATTCAAGCAGTTGCAACTACAGCAGATTGTGTTTAGTCGCTGGTCGCAAGTTATGTATCGCTTTGAGAAAGCCATGTACGAAAATCCAGATCAGGATTTGAATGCTCTTTGGTGGAATTTGGTTGAAAAATATCAGATGATTAAAAAGCCCGAAGGCAGAAACGAACCCGACTGGGCTACCAAAATTCACGTTGCCACTGTCCCATGCTACTATCACAACTACCATTTGGGAGAGCTGTTGGCATCACAATTTACATACTACATTGCCGAAAATATTTTGAATGAAAAAGATGTAAACAAGATGAGCATTTCCGATAAAGCTGAAATTGGCTCCTACTTCCGCGAAAAAGTTTTCTCCTTGGGAGCAAAATTAGAGTGGAACGAAATGATTAAAAAAGCCACTGGCGAAAAACTAACAGCAAAATATTACGCAAAACAATTTGTGGAGTAAATAGAGGTGGTTTTATAAAACAATTTGTCTATCGATGCTCGTTTACTGCGTTCACTACTCAGCATGACAAATTGTGTTATACTTGATAAACTCTCTTATAAATATAGGAAAGTATAGGGCTTTAGGAACAGAAAAAACTCGTTTTTTATTCCAATTATAATAATCTAATATATCCTCAAGGTCTTCCCGAACTTGTAGGGTTAAAACTGCTAAAAGTAATTTTCAGCCTCCTTCTTTTAGTCCTACGAGGTTTTTGAAACCTTGCAGGACGATTATGAAGCGAAAAATAATAAGCTATTATTATATTTTTCCAATCGGTACTATTCTTTAGTTTTACCCCAACTATCATCATAAAAAAATGCGAAAAAAAATTAAGCCTTCAAGTTTTAATATCTTGAAGGCTTAGGTTAATTATTGGGCTTTGCCAATTTTTCTAAAAATCTGTTTTCTTACATCATTCCGCCCATGCCACCCATGCCGCCCATTCCGGGGTTTGGCATTGCTGGCTCTGGGAGTTCCGAAAGAACACATTCTGTGGTTAGCAACATTCCGGCTACAGATGCAGCATTTTCAATGGCAACGCGAGCAACTTTTGTTGGGTCTATAACACCAGCTTCCAGAAGTCCTTCATAAACTTCGGTGCGAGCGTTGAATCCAAAATCGTCTTTTCCTTCTTTCACTTTGTTAACAACAACAGAACCTTCTAATCCTGCGTTTTCAACAATTTGACGTAGTGGCTCTTCCAACGAACGACGTACAATATCGAAGCCCATTTTTTCATCTTCGTTTTCTGCTTTTAGTTCATCTAAAGCACTTATTGCTCTGATGTACGACACTCCACCACCGGGAACAATTCCCTCTTCGATGGCAGCACGTGTGGCACTTAGAGCATCGTCGAAACGGTCTTTTTTCTCTTTCATTTCAACTTCTGAAGCTGCTCCAACGTATATAACTGCAACTCCGCCAGCTAATTTTGCAAGACGCTCTTGTAATTTTTCACGGTCGTAATCTGATGTTGTTTGCTCTATTTGAGCTTTAATCATGTTTACGCGAGATGCAATGGCTTCTTTTTCGCCTTTTCCGCTAACGATGGTTGTATTTTCTTTGTCAACGGTAATTTTTTCGGCTTGTCCAAGATACTCCAATTCTGCATCTTCAAGTTTATATCCTTTTTCTTCGCTAATAACAGTTCCGCCGGTAAGGATAGCTATATCCTCTAATATCTCTTTGCGACGATCGCCAAATCCGGGAGCTTTAACTGCTACTATTTTCAAGGAACCACGAAGACGGTTAACAACCAAAGTTGCCAATGCTTCGCTATCAAGGTCTTCACAAATCACCAATAGCGGACGACCTGTTTGTGCTGATTTTTCTAAAATTGGAAGGAACTCCTTCATATTGCTTATTTTTTTATCATAAAGCAAGATGTATGGATTTTCGTAAACAGCTTCCATTTTCTCTGAATCTGTAACAAAGTATGGAGAAATAAATCCACGGTCGAACTGCATACCTTCAACCACTTTAACGCTTGTATCAATTCCTTTAGCCTCTTCGATGGTTATAACACCCTCTTTTTTCACTTTACTCATGGCTTCAGCAATCATCTTTCCAATATAATTGTCATTATTGGCTGAAATTGTTGCCACTTGTTCAATTTTTTTATTGTCGTCTCCAACAATTTGCGAACGTTTTTTAAGGTCTTCTACAACTTTTGCAACAGCTTTGTCAATTCCTCTTTTAATATCCATTGGGTTTGCACCTGCTGTAACGTGCTTAAGTCCAGTGCTATATAATACTTGTGCCATAATGGTAGCGGTTGTAGTTCCGTCTCCAGCCTGATCGTTGGTTTTGGAGGCAACCTCTTTTACCATTTGGGCTCCCATATTTTCCACATTATCTTCTAACTCCACTTCGCGAGCCACCGAAACACCATCTTTTGTAACTTGTGGCGAACCATATTTTCTGTCGATAATTACATTTCTACCTTTTGGTCCTATGGTTACTTTCACTGCATTTGACAATGCATCAACACCTTTTTTCAGTTTCTCTCTTGCGTCCCAGTCGTATAATATTTCTTTTGCCATAATTTTAATCTTTTATATTTTCGTTTATAATTAAATAACTGCATAAACATCTGATTCTCGCATAATTAGCAAGTCTTTTCCGTCTATATTCATCTCTGTTCCTGAATATTTACCATACAAAACAACATCTCCCACTTTTAGAGTTATGGGTTCATCTTTTTTCCCTGGTCCAACGGCTAATACTGTTCCCTGTTGCGGTTTTTCTTTAGCTGTATCGGGTATGATAATACCACCTGCGGTCTTTTGCTCAGCTGGAGCTGGCTCAATAACAACTCTGTCTGCCAAAGGCTTAATTCTTAATTCTGACATAATTTCTTGTTTTGACATAATTTCTTGTTTTATTTATGATTAAATTTATTTCGTTTGCTTTTACTAACCAATATTATGCCACTTTGTTTTATCTGACATTTTTGTCAAAAAAAACAAGTATTAATGACAAAAGCTTTTTTTATTGTGCCATTTTGTCATATTCGCCAATTCTTTCATCTTTTTTTCTTAATTTTAAATATAATATTGAAATGAATTATCTTTGCAAAAAAATTAAATATATAGAAGATGTCAAAACGAATTAAAAGTGCACTTATTTCTGTTTATAACAAAGAAGGCATAGCCGAGATTGTTAATGAGTTGAACCAATTAGGAATTGAAATTTATTCCACAGGTGGAACATACGATTACATAAAATCGCTAAATATTGAAGCTAAAACCATTGAGTCTTTAACTGGATATCCTTCTATTTTAGGTGGCAGAGTAAAAACTTTGCATCCAAAAGTTTTTGGAGGAATTTTATATCGCCGTCAGAGTAACGAAGATATAAAACAGGTTGTAGATTTTCAGATTCCTCACATTGATTTGGTTATTGTTGACCTTTATCCCTTTGAAGAGACCATACGTAGCACCAAAAACGAAGAGGAGATAATTGAAAAAATAGATATTGGTGGAATTTCGTTAATTCGTGCTGCCGCAAAAAATTTCAACGATGTTATATGCGTTGCTTCATCGGAATATTACAAGGATTTGATTGAGCTTTTGCAAGACAAAAAAGGCTTGAGCAATATTGAAGATAGAAAATATTTTGCCACAAGAGCTTTTGCGGTTTCATCGCACTACGACTCAGTTATTTTCAATCACTTTAACGAAAGCTTGAATTTACCCGAATTGCGACTGTCGCAAACAAGTAAAATGCAACTCAGATATGGCGAAAATCCACATCAAAAAGCTCAATTTTATGGCAATTTTGATGATATGTTTGAAAAGCTGAATGGCAAAGAGGTTTCATACAATAATTTATTGGATATAGATGCAACTGTAAATCTTTTGAACGATTTTAATCAGCCTGCAATTGCCATTATAAAGCACAATAACGCATGTGGTTTTGCTTCCAGAGAAGACCTTTCTGAATGTTGGGATTTGGCTCTTTCTGCCGACCCAATTTCTGCCTTTGGGGGCATAATTGGCGTAAACAGAGAGGTTGACGCAGCCTTGGCAGAAAAAATGGACAGCCTGTTTTTTGAAATATTGATAGCTCCAGATTTTGAGCTTAAAGCTTTGGAGATTTTAACTAAGAAGAAAAATAGAATTATACTTCGTCAGAAGCACAACAAAACTACCGATATTCAAATCCGCTCCACTTTAAATGGATTTCTAATTCAAGACAAAGATGTGGTTTATGACGAGGATTATGAAATGATTTGCGTTACCGATAGAAAACCTACCGAGCAAGAGATGAAAGATTTATTGTTTGCTAATAAAGTTGTGAAACATACAAAATCTAATGCTATTGTTTTGGTAAAAGATTCTATGATGTTGGCAAGCGGAATGGGTCAAACATCGCGTGTTGATGCCTTGGAACAAGCCATTGCAAAGGCACAACGTTTTGGTTTCGATTTGCAAAATGCCGTTATGGCATCGGATGCTTTTTTCCCATTTCCCGATTGCATTGAAATAGGCGGCAAAGTGGGTATTTCGGCCATTATTCAACCCGGTGGGTCCATAAAAGACCAAGACTCCACTGATGCCTGCAACGAGCGAAATATAGCCATGATACACAGCGGTAAACGCCATTTTAAACACTAAAATAAGTTTATGAAAGAGTATCTTTTTTATTGTGGTGGCGAGTTTCAGAAGTCGGACAAAAGACTTGTTGTAACAAATCCATACGACAATAGTGATTTTGCATACACGTACCTTGCTGACAATCAACATATTGAAGAGGCAATTCGAAAAGCCCAAGATTCGGCTAATTTGCTGTGGAATTTACCCAGTCATAAAATCGAGACTATTTTATTGGATATAGCCAATGAGCTCACAAAACATCGTCGGGCATTGGGCGAAGTATTAGCCTTGGAGGCTTGTAAGCCTTTGAAGTACGCCATTTCGGAGATAGACCGAGCGGCACAAACATTTCGGGTGGCAGCACAAGAAGCCTTGCGTCTTCTGGGCGAACATCTGTCGTTGGACTGGACAGCCGCCGGCGAAGGCAAAGAGGCGTGGGTGAAATATTTTCCAGTGGGAGTTGTTGCTGGAATTTCTCCATTCAATTTTCCCATAAATTTGGCTACGCATAAAATAGCTTCTGCCATTGCGGCACGTTGCCCTATCGTTCTGAAGCCTGCTTCGAGCACCCCTCTTTCTACATTAGAATTGGCGAAAATTATCGACAATACAGCTTTGCCAAAAGGGGCTCTATCCGTACTCCCCTGCAACAGAGAAGTGGGAAATGTTTTGGTTACAGACGACAGAATAAAACTACTATCCTTTACAGGCTCTCCTGCCGTTGGCTGGGAAATGAAAAAACGAGCAAGCAAGAAAAAAGTTGTTTTAGAGTTGGGCGGAAATGCCGCCTGTATCATAGGTAGCACCGCAAATTTAGACTTAGCAATTAAAAAGTCTGTGGTGGGTGCCTTTGCCTATTCTGGACAAGTTTGCATTCATGCCCAAAGGTTTTTTGTTCATACATCTGTTTATAATGAATTTTTAGATAGACTTATTGAAGAGACAAAATTGTGGAAAACAGGAAATCCTTTGGAGATAGAAACTGATATGAGTTCCATGATTGACGAACAAAATGCCATAAGGGTCGAGAACTGGATTAATGAGGCTTTGGCAATGGGTGCAATACTACATTTGGGTGGAAAAAGAGAGGGCAATTTTGTTGAACCTACAATACTTTCGGGTACAAATAGCAGCATGAAAGTTAACAGTGAAGAGGTTTTTGGACCTGTGATTGTTGTGGAAAAGTTTGAGAATTTTGCTGATGCCATAGATGAAGTAAACAACTCGAAATATGGACTTCAGGCAGGGGTTTTCACCAATTTGATTGATGAGATGAATTTGGCATTTGACCAACTTCAATGTGGGGGTGTAATTATCAATGACGTTCCCTCATACCGTGCTGACCATATGCCCTATGGCGGGATAAAAGACTCAGGTTTGGGTCGCGAGGGTGTGAAGTATGCCATTATGGAAATGATGGAACCCAAGATTTTGGTTAAACCTAAATAGGGGGTAAAATTCTTACTCAGCATTTCTGACCCCCAATACTTTAGCTTTAAACTTACAAGATCGGGTAAGGTCTTGCAGGTTTTATACCAAGCATAGTGGTCTGCTGAATCACCACTGATGGAGCCACAAAGGCACAAAGGAGGCACTAAGGCACAGAGGAAGTTTTGACAGATTCAATACATTACGGGTACTTTTATCAATAAATGTTAAAAACACCCAACTCATTAAATATCAAGATGATAGACTGTTTTATTTAGAATTTTATTTACATATAAGCATCTCAAACTACGGTTTTTGTCATCATATAAAATATAAGTGTAACTTTGCACATATTTTTCGATTATGGAAAAAAACTTTTATGATTTGCAAGAGATGTTGCAAATTACCATTAAAGAGCACTCTTCCAAAGCTTCTTATGGTTTTGTAGGACAAGAAGCTATGAGTTGGCAAGAGTTTGGTAAAGAGGTAGAAAATTACTCACAATTATTGGCACAAAAAGGGATTGGTTATGGCGACAAAGTTGCTCTGATTTCTCCCAATATGCCGCAATGGTGCGTAGCTTACTATTCTATTATTAATTTGGGAGCCGTTGTTGTTCCTATTTTAACCGAATTTTCGGAGCATGAAATGTTGAATATTATTGAGCATTCGGAAGCTAAGGCGATTTTTGTACATCAAAAGTTTGAATTTAAGCTAAAAGAGCTCAAAAATGATAATATTTTAGTTCTGGAAATTTCTGAGGGTGAAACAATAAGAGATACAAATATCAATATTGAAAATCCAAGTCTATTTAACAAGGTAGAGCCCTCCGATTTGGCTGCCATAATCTACACTTCTGGCACCACAGGAAAATCTAAAGGCGTTATGCTTTCACATAAAAACATGGTTTCTCAATTGGATATGTTGTACGCTTTACAACCCATAACTTCAGATGATGTTTTTCTGTCAATCCTTCCTTTGCCCCACGTTTTGGAGGCAAGTTTAAGTTTTTTATACTCGGCAATGAAAGGCTCATCGGTTTATTATTTAGACAAACCACCTGTACCCTCTGTGTTGATGCCTGCTTTCAAAACAGTACGTCCAACAATTATGCTTACTGTTCCATTGATTATTGAGAAGATTTTCAAAAGCAAAATATATCCTGAACTTACCAAGTCGAAGTTTATGCGTCTTGCATACTCATTTCCGCCTATGCGAAAATTTATGCATCGCAAAGCAAGTGCTATGCTACAAGAAAATTTTGGTGGCAGAGTTAGATTTTTTGGCATTGGTGGAGCTAAGCTTGACAAAAATGTTGAAAGATTTTTGTTGGAAGGTAAATTCCCTTATGCTATCGGCTACGGTTTAACAGAAACAGCACCGCTAATTGCTGGAGCCAATCCACAAATGGTAAAATGGCAATCTACCGGACCATCGGTGAAAAATGTGGAGTTGAAAATAGACAATCCAGACCCCAAAACTGGCGAAGGCGAAATTTGGGCAAAGGGCGACAATGTGATGCTGGGATATTACAAAGATGAAGAGCTTACTCGTGAAGTTTTGACCGAAAATGGATGGTTTAAAACTGGTGATATTGGCACTTTTGACAAAAACGGCTGGTTGTTTATGAAGAGTCGTTTGAAAAATGTAATTATTGGAGCCAATGGCGAAAACATCTATCCCGAAGATATTGAAATAGTTATCAACTCACACAATGTGGTTTCCGAGTCCTTGGTTATTGAACACAAAGGCAGGTTGGTGGCTTTGGTTAACTTTAATGTTGAAGAGATAGAGAGAAAATATGAAGAGCTTAAAGATAATTTAAGTCAAAAAGTTAGCGACTTTAAACAAGAGTTTGACATTATTATTGAAAAACACAAAGAGGAGCTAATTAAATATGTAAATTCCAGAGTATCAAAATCTTCAATGATATTTCAGGTTGTAAGCATAAATAGTGATTTTGACAAAACTCCAACTCAAAAAATTAAGAGATATCTCTATGCTAATCCCAAGTTAGTGGGCATTTAGCATATGAAAATACAATATTCAAAATGGGATTTTAGGATAATTTCTGAAATCCCATTTTTTTACTCTAAAATCAAAAAAGAGTTAATAATGATTGTTGTTTGTAAAATATTATTACCTTTGCAGGTGAAACGGTGGAAAGATTTGGTATGATTGCAACCACATGAAAAAATGCTAAAACATTATTTGCACATCATTCATACTCATCTTTTTATCCTTTTCATTTTATTTTTGTTTAATTTAAAATACAATAAGATGGGTTATTTATTTACATCAGAATCAGTTTCTGAGGGACATCCCGACAAAGTTAGCGATCAAATTTCTGACGCATTGGTGGACGAGTTTCTAAAACACGATCCCGAATCAAAAATTGCATGTGAAACCTTAGTAACAACAGGTTTAGTGGTTTGTGCTGGCGAGGTAAAAACCAATGGATACGTCCATGTTGACGACATTGCACGTCAAACCATTAAAGAGATTGGCTACACAAAAGCCGAATATAGATTTGACAGCAATTCTTGTGGAGTTATAACAACAATTCACGATCAGTCGCCGGATATAAATCAGGGTGTTGAGCGTAGTGATATTGAGGAGCAAGGTGCTGGCGACCAAGGAATGATGTTTGGTTATGCCTGCGACGAAATGGACAATCTTATGCCCATGCCGTTGGAGCTATCTCATATTTTCTTACAAGAATTGGCTGCCATACGTAAAGAGGGCAAAGAGATGAAGTATCTTCGCCCCGACTCAAAATCGCAAGTTACAGTTGAGTATGCCGACAACAATAGAGCCAAAAGGATAGATACAATTGTTGTTTCTACTCAGCACGACGATTTTGCCCCAGAGGCTGAAATGTTGAAAACCATTGAAAATGACGTAAAAAGTATTTTAATTCCACGCGTTGTAAAAACACTTCCTGAACGTGTTCAAGAGCTATTTAAGGATGACTATAAGTTATTTGTGAACCCCACAGGAAAGTTTGTAATTGGTGGACCACACGGCGATACAGGCTTAACAGGTAGAAAAATAATTGTTGACACCTACGGTGGAAAAGGAGCTCATGGTGGCGGTGCTTTTTCGGGCAAAGACTCTTCAAAGGTTGACCGCTCGGCGGCTTATGCCACGCGTCATATTGCCAAAAACCTTGTTGCTGCTGGAGTTTGCAGCGAGGTTTTGGTTCAGGTGGCTTATGCCATTGGCGTTTCGCAGCCTGTTGGATTGTTTGTGAATACATATGGCACAGCCAAGGTGAAAAATCAAAATGGAGAAATTATTAGCGATGTAGAGATTGCTGATACCATTAAAAATATTTTCGACCTGAGACCCTATTCTATTATAAAACGTTTTGGATTGAAAAATCCTATTTTCAAAGCCACAGCATCCTACGGTCATTTTGGTAGAGACCACTATCAAAAAGAGGTTGAGGTGTTTTATAAAGACGAAGATGTGAGAGTTGAAAAAACAGAAAATGGCGAGAAATACTTTAAAATGGTTGATTTCTTCGCTTGGGAAAAACTCGACTATGTTGATGTTATAAAGAAAGAGTTTAAATTATAGAGGCAGTTTTAGTTCAATAAGTTGATTTTGAGCATTTTATAAAAACAATCTTATTTGTTTTGCTTCTAAAATAGCGTCAAAAGTGCCACAGTCAATCTTTTTGATATATCTTTGCATCATTATTAACCAATAAAAATTTTTAGTTATGGCTTACAAAATTACCGACATCTGTACAGCTTGTGGTACTTGTATCGACGAATGCCCAGTTGAAGCAATCTCTGAAGGTGACATCTATAAAATTGATCCAGATATTTGCACTGACTGTGGTGCATGTGCTGATGTATGTCCAGTTGAAGCTATTTTCCCTGAATAATATTAGGGAAAGAAACAACATAAAAAAGCTACCTCAAAGAGGTAGCTTTTTTGTATCGTCCTGACTTGTATCCACTAAAATTAGCACAGCTTTAATGCATTGATTTTCAGTAATTTAATATTTCATTGTTACAATTGGCACTATATATTTATCTAAAAACTAACAAAGAATAGAACCATGGAGTAAATACTGGTGCTTTGGAAAACGGAAAACAGAAAGTTTCATTCAACCACTACAATTTTCACACTTGGAAGTTGAAAATTAGGCGTTATAACTTTTGCACAATAAAGAGATTTAGGAATTTCAAGCTGAATATTTGCAATATTTCCGTCTCCAACTAATAAATACTCTCCAACTTGTCTCCCAAGTATATCAAACAACTGTAATTTTGCTCCTTCAGGAATAAGTCCATTAAAACGAATCTGAAAATTTCCATCATTGGGGTTGGGATATATCCGAAAAAACAATGCTCCATTTCCAGCTATTGGTAAGCAATCTCCCACTTCAACGGTAACGCTATCAATACTTTCTTCAAATTTAAAATCTTTTTGTCTTAAATAGTAAGTTGTTGTTTTTGTGGGTTTTACAGTTATACTTCCACTATTGCCAATTATACGTTTTCCGTCAGACCACCAATATAAGTACTCTTCTAAACTTGGATTTCCTAAAACAACACTTTCTCCCGCAGAAATGCATGTGTCATTGCCAGCATTAGCATAATAAACTGGTGCATCGCATAGATAAACAGATACATCATCAATATAGTAATAGGAGTATGAACCATTAAAATAATCTGTATAGGGTACAAAATCCCAATTTATATCGCCAAGTCGTTTAAAATTACTTATATATAGATATTTTTCACCACCTTGAGCAATAAATTCACCCTCTATTTTTACCCAGTTTATAGTATCTTTAATAATATTGCCATAGGGATTGTTTATTTGAGGATGCATTATTTGAGGGAAATTGCTATATATGGTATCTTCTGGTGGGGAAAAATAAACTAAAGGTAATGAATCAGATAAAATCAGCATTGATATGGCATCAGTGGCAATAGTTGAATGACGATTTGCTAAGGAAACATAAAAATTTACACAATATTTTTTGTTTTCTACTAATTCTTCTTTTAAAGTCATACCAAATTGTTCACATAAAATATCGCTCTCAAGAAAAGTAGTATCAGAAAGATCAATAACTAAATCTATAAAACATTGGCCAACATAACCTTCTCCTGTTCTAGGATATTGGTGACCAAATTTATTAGATGGCACCCCGGCATTTAATAAACTAGTGTTAGTATAACAACTGTTAAAAACATCAGACGAACCTCTTAATACATGAAAACAATGTTCTAACACATGAAAATCAAACCAATCATTGGGACATGTTTTTATATCCTCAAAACTGGGATTATTTACTAAATTTTGAGAATAGCTATTGACTGTAATTATAAATATTATTCCTATTAGATATAAAAATTTTTTCATACAAATTGATAATAATAATTAATAGACAATCAGCTTTGTGCTAAATTGTTTTCCTTCTAAAGTCCTAACAATACAAAAATAAATGCCAGATTTCAATGTTGAAATATTTAACAGGTACATTCCCTCTGAATTAGAGACAATATAACAATCGTAAACAAGTGTGCCATTAACGGAAAACAATTCTACTTTAGCATTATCTAGTTTTTGATTAGAATATATAAATATTAGCTCTTTTGCTGGATTTGGATATAAAATAATTTCATTATTATTGCTATCTGGTAAATTAATTTGACGATAATTAAACTGGTTTTTACTTGATAAATGATTTTCAAATCTTTGTGTCATAACTTCTGCTCCAAATACTCCGTATCCGCCATTGACATATTCTTGACTTGCTATATCAAGTAAGGTATAGTACTCGTCATCTGTTAGATTAAAACGCCCTTGTGCCCATGAATTTAAATAAATCTGATTAACAATCTGTTGGTTTTTTTCAATTAAATTAATTGGTGTAATATTACAATTAGTTGTAAAAGCCATGTCAATCAATCCTTCGGCAGCTTGTTCGGCTGCTTTAGCGAATAAGGGAATATTCATAGGGTTAATTTCACTAATAATAGTTGAGTTTAATAAATCATCATTTTCAATTGCCAAACTACCATATTTTCTATATGCTGAAACAAAATCATAATATCGATTTTCTTCAATGTTTATAATATAATTTTCATTTTCGTAATTATCGTTGATGCTATTAGTAGAACCACCCGAACCGCCTCCTATTGCAACGCTTCCGTCATAACCACAACTCAAGGATTGATTAGGTGTAATTTGATATGTACTAAGATTTGAATTTGTAATATTAAATTGATAATTTTTTAATGTAAAATTTGTTCCTAAGCGATAATACCACTTTGTTGTTTCACTCAAGCTACCTTGTGCTCTTCCATTGAGAACATAATTGTTTATCCATTGATTATCATATACTAAATGTTTTGATAATGCTGGAATTGAGTGCCCTTGATGTCCTATTGCTGCATTGTCAAACCTAAATCCGTAGTAATTATGATTTAAAATATTTTGGTAATTAGTAGCAGTTTTGCAATTACTTTGGTATCTAATACCTATTCCCATATCTGTTATTTTATTGTCACAAAGATGGTTTGATGTTGATGTTGAAATATTTATACCATTTACACGAAGAGCTCTTGTTTCGGTTGTGGTTGTAAAACCATCGATTTTATTAATTACATTTTCTTCTAAAACTGTATTTGTACAGCCCGACACTGAAATTGCAGAATAAATATTAGGCATATTTATCATTAAATTTGATAAAAGAATAGTATCTTTATATAAATACGGAATACTACGTTCGGTTGCATTAGGATTAAGAATAGTTGGTTTAAGAATATTTGTTAATATAATACCGTTTCTGAAGCTACCAACTATTTTGTTATTTCGAATTGTAACACCATTAACAATTTGAGGCATAACATTTTCTACTCCAATACCAGCATAATTATTTAAAGAAGTTGCAGATACATAATTTGAATCAACAAAAACTCGACTACTTCCTACACTAGACATATAGATGCCTTGTCCCAGTCGTGTCAAAAAAATCTTATTTTTACTAATAATAATATTTCTGGCATTGTTGTTATCAATCACAAATCCCATACAGCCATCTGTTACTGTATCGGAAAGTATATTCAAATTTACTGATCCTAATGATTTTACTCCATAATTGCAGTTATTAAATAAATTTGAATAAATAGTATTGCCAATATTATATCCTCCAATATTTACCGTTTGCTGTGTTGAAATATTTCCTTCAATCCTAATACCAATACCTGTAAACTCCTCAATTTCAGTCATATTTATAAAAGTATTATTATAGATATTTACATTTGATTTACAAATATCAATTCCATAGTCAAGATTACTGAACAAGTTACGGTATGCTATTCCTGTTCCTCCTACTTGGGCATTAGCTACATTACATATTTCTATTCCTGTCATTCCTCTCCTATCACTATATGGTGGTTTGAGATTTGAGGGCATTGTTCCTGCTTCATCAACTGTCGATAGAAATTTGCACTTTGAAATAGAAATAACATTACCACCATTATGATTTTTCACTACAATACCTTTAAGATTTTGATAAAAAATTGTATTGGTCACAAAAACAGATGCTCCATTTTCTGAAACAATCGCATTGTATGCATCTTTCACCTGCACTGCATTTTGTATAACGACGCTACTTTCTGGACTACTCAAATAAATACCATCCCACATATGATTGCAACCAGATTCAATTGAGCTGTTTTTAAAACTAAAGGTGTAAGGAGGGTTTACAACTATCTTAGCCTCTTGCCCCATATAGAAATTGGCATTCGTTAGATTTATATCAGTATTTATTATTATAGTACCATTAAGATACAAATCTCCAATAGGAAAATCACTTGTAATAGTTGTATCGAAAAGAAATGGAGCTTTGCTACAACATCTCCAAATCTTAAAATCAATAGTATCTCCACAATTATTTATTACATTCAAAAAAGAAGGTATTGAGTCGCTCATATTATTACTATGCCATCTCACTACTATACTTGTATTATTGTTTTCTATTATTGTACCAGAACTTGAAGGTGTTATAGCCCACTGATATGTTTGATTTACTATGGGATTAACTATACTATAACTAGAAACAGTATCGCATGTGTTATGATGTCCTGAAATAACGATGTTTGAGTCAGAAACAATGAATAAGTGTTTCTTTACATTACACGAATCATCATGTGTAACAATAGCCCAATATTCACCAGGTAATGTTACATTACGAGTAGGCAAATTATTATACATCTCATTATCCCAGTAAACTCTCTGATTAGAAACATTACCTACATCTAAAGTTGTACTATTACTACTTCCAATACATAAAAAAACAGTATCTTCCACTATTTGTTTCATAGATAATTTATCTATATGAGTACTAATTGTTGTATCTGCAAATACATATAAATTACTATTGGAAAAATTTGAAGGTATGGTAAGAATTTTATAGTCGTATTTATAGTTAGTTGCTTCAGAGGTATTGTATTTGTCAAAACTGGCAACTTCGAAGTCATTATCAAAGGGAAGATGAAAATAACTATGAGATATTAACAGATTATGATTCAAAGAATAAGTCATTAAATCGTTATTTGAAAGATAGACATATATTTTTTCGTTTCCCATATAACCATAACAAGGTTTATTATTATAAGCAATTTAAAAAAAATAATCTTTTTCTCCTTCGACGTTTTTTAAATCTGTCCATAGTGCTTCTTTACATGCTAAATATCCTTGAGTATAAGAAACCCAATCTATACCTGGTGTAGCTCTTAAAGCATGCCAACCACATACTTTTCCTGCCCATATTGCATTATAAGGATATATAGATGTATATTCACCATGTACAGTACCAGTGAATATGGAGAAGTCATTATTACTTATACACTCACAACCTAACGGAAGTGGTGGACAGCATATACTATCTATCCATGGGTAAGAATACTCCGTAGAGTCTAGAAACATTATTGATAATATTTCATAGTTGGACATATTTATTGATGAACTGTTTATTTTTATGAAATACTCTTTGTTTTGCAATAATGAGTTTGAAAATATGTAGTTTTTAGACTCTGACATTAACAAAAGTTGACTGCAATTACCAGTATAAAGTTGAATTGAATTAATTGTACATTCTTCTATTGTATCTAAATCATTAATAAATAATTCCAAAGTAGATGATTGGGCTGTGAACTTTAACCAAAAGACAGAATCACTAATTGTAATTTGTGTTAAATTATCCAATTTTAATGACTTGGCAGTTTGACAACTACTTTGTGCTAAAGATGATGTTTTTATAAACACAAATAACATCAAAAAAACAAAAGGGATTCTAACATTGGCAATACAGCCCATACTTAAATTCAAATATTGTAATTTTTTACAACATTTAATTAGGAAATTGGTCCTTTCATTTATTTGACATTTAGTTCTCATAGAATTGACTTTGTAAACAATAAATTAATTGTCAAATATACAATTAAAACAACTAAAAGTCAAGTTTTAATATGTTTTTTGTTAACAACGGCAATATTTACACATACTTAGTCAAAATCAACATATAACCAATTTTGAAAATTGAGAAATTTACAGAAAAGAGGGTGCTTCATAAAAGCCAAACTGCTTCGTTATTTTCGGAATTCAGACTCGGTCATCCCGATGAATTATTGGGACTCCTTCGTTCTCATACTCAACATTTTGCATTTTCTCTTTTATGAAACACCCTTAAAATTCTATAAAGCAAGAACCCTTTGAGGTAGCTTTTTTGCATTCTTGTACTACTCTTAGAAAGAGTATGAATATCTTATAAGAACATAATTTTCATTAATATTTTTGTAGAAAACATTTTCAAAGTGCACTGATAAGTCGGCAAACTCACTTATTTTGTAACCAACACCAAAGTCCATGGCAAAGTTTGTAGAAGAAGATTTAACTTTCTGTCCTAACACGGTTACAGATGTATGATTGTACATACCTCCAAGTGCTATTTGCGGATAAAATCCATCTTCGCCTCTATTAACATAGTAGCGAGCTAATCCCATAAATGGAATTTGGAAGTAATTATAATCGCTGGTTAATGCATTGCGATATCCCACCAATGCTCCTGCATTAAAGCCATCTGTTATCTCGAATTTAAAATCGAGACCAATGCCTACAAGCGATTTAGCATTTTCTTTTGTTGGAATTGCAAAATCGGCATAAGCACCGAATTCTTGTGCAAACACTGTTCCTGCTGAAAATAAAACAACAAGAACGCTAAGTAAAAAATTTTTTTTCATAAGTCTGCTTTTACATTTATTTGTTTATTTCTGCAAAGTATTTGTAGAAATATGGTATTGTTTCAATTCCTTTTAGGAAATTGTAAACTGGATAATTTTCGTTTGGTGAGTGAATTGCATCCGACTCTAAACCAAATCCCATAAGAATTGATTTAATACCTAATATTTCCTCGAAAGTAGAAATAATTGGAATACTACCACCACTGCGGAAAGGCACTGGACGTTTTCCAAATGTTGTTTTATAGGCTTTTTCAGCAGCTTTATATGCTGGTAAATCTATTGGGCAAACATAACCTTGTCCGCCATGCAATGGAGTAACCTCAACTTTAACAGATTTAGGTGCAATGCTTTCAAAATGTTCTTTAAATAGAATTGCAATCTTTTCATTGTCTTGGTTTGGCACCAAACGAGTTGAAATTTTAGCATAAGCTTTTGAAGGCAATACAGTTTTGGCTCCTTCGCCTTGGTAGCCGCCCCAAATTCCACAAACATCAAATGATGGACGAATTCCAGTACGCTCTGTAGTTGTATATCCTACTTCGCCTTGTACATCACCTATTTCGATAGCTTTTTTATAATCTTCTAAATCGAAAGGAGCTCTTCCTAACAATTCACGTTCTTCTGCTGACACTTCAAGAACGTCATCATAGAAACCAGGAATTGTAATTCTTCCGCTTTCGTCTTGCATTTGTGCAATTAATTTTGCCAATACATTTATTGGATTTGCAACAGCACCGCCATAAAGTCCACTATGAAGGTCTCTGTTGGGTCCTGTAACCTCAACTTGCCAGTACGAAAGTCCTCTTAGCCCTGTTGTTATGCTTGGAATATCTTGTGCTATCATTCCTGTATCAGACACAAGTATAACATCTGCTTTGAGCATCTCTTTGTTTTGCTCACACCATTCTCCTAAGCTTGGCGAGCCAACTTCTTCTTCTCCTTCAATCATAAATTTTACGTTGCAAGGAAGTTGGTCTGTTTTCACCAAATATTCGAATGCTTTAACGTGCATAAAGGCTTGTCCTTTGTCGTCGTCGGCACCTCTGGCATATATTTTTCCATCTCTAATTTCGGGTTCAAAGGGTGGGCTTTTCCACAGTTCGAATGGCTCGGCTGGCATCACGTCGTAGTGTCCATAAACGATAACTGTTGGTGCATTTTCGTCTATCATTTTTTCTCCATACACAACTGGATTTCCCTTTGTGGGCATCACTTCTGCTTTGTCCACTCCGGCTTCTAAGAGTGAATTTTTAATGTATTCGGCAGCTTTTACCATATCATCTTTATGCTCGCTTTTGGCACTAATGGAGGGGATACGGATAAGTCCGAAAAGTTCTTCTAAAAATCTATCCTTATTGGATTCGATGTAATTTTTTAAATCTTTCATTTTAAAATTTTATTTTTCTATACTATTATTTCGTGGAGTAAAGTTAATAAATTTTAGTCTATACACAAAAGCTATTTGCGTAAATCTTTATTCTTATTGGATTTTTTACAATAAAAAAAGGGCAGCTTTTAATTTGCTGCCCTTTTTAGGTTTCTTATTTTATTGGATTGTCATTTTCTTAGTCAGTCGTGTTTCTTCAAACTCTAGGGTGTAGTAGTACACTCCGGGGGCGTAATTTGACACATCTAACTTAATGTTGTGTTTTCCAGCTGTGTTGTTATATTCTTCGGTGTAGATTGTTTTTCCGAGAACATCTGTAAGTTTGAATACCATTTTACCTGCTTTTGGCACTGTGTAGCCAATTGTGGTGTATTCCATTGCTGGATTTGGTATATTTTGTTCAAGGGCATATCCGTTGTTTTCTAAGGTTTGGATTCCAACGGGGTATCCTACAACGTTTTTACAACTTCTGTCATTATCAGGGTTCACATCACCATCAAGGTTTGTGTAAACGCATAGGTTGTGAGTTCTTTGCTGTGGTGCTATGTATGGCTCTGTGAATGTAAACTCAGCTTCATCACCGGGGTTAAGAATTCCTATGAATAGGTCATGAACTTCTTCTCCGTTATTCACAACATAATATACTGGAACATCTTCTACTACTGTATTTCCGTAGTTTTTGATTACAACTTTAACTTCCACATCGGTATTGTAACCTACCGAGTCTTGAGGATAGCTTTCGGGTTTAATAATATGTGATATTCCCACGTCTGGTAAGTTTTTGGCAATGCTAATATCATCAAGTGCGATGTTTCCATTTGTTGAGTTTCTCACGGCGTGGAATCTAACTCTATGGTTTCCATCTGGCACTTGGCTAATGTTAACAACTCTTTGTGACCAGGCTGCTGATTGCGAGCTTTGTTGCTGTCCTATTAGCGAGTCAACTCTTATCCAGCTTTCTCCTGATCCAACTTCAACATATAGCCTACCTATTCCCGCTCCGAACATATGCATCCAGTATGAGATTTCGTTTTCTTGTCCTGGAATTGTATTCATATTTATACATTGCGATGTGAAGTAAGCTCTATCTCCGTTGAGTCCATATCCGCTGTATGCGTATATATATTTACCTTCTGCGTTTTGTGTAGTGTGATCGTTAGCTGGTCCTGACGAAACTCCGTCTAGGGTTTGTCCTTGAGCTGGCAACCATTTGTATTTGTTGGTAGCTACCGTTGTTGAAGTTTGTGTCCATCCGTTGGGGAAGCTTGTTGAACCTACTGTAAATTCAGTAAAGTCTTCAGTAATGGGCATTTGAGCTATGTCTGCTGCCATTGTAATAGTTTTAACGATTGTGTCGTTGCTATTATCGGCATCAGCTTCTAAGAACACATATGCTGTAACTGTGTATTCTCCACCAAGCGAGAAGTTTGCATTTTCGGTGAATATAATATCTTTATATCCTCCTGCTGCAATTGTTCCTTCGGTGATGGTTTCGGTGAAGCTTGAGTTTACTGGTCCTGCAATGTCAATACCTATCTGAACATTGTTTTCAGCCATATTAAGTGCTTGATTACCGCTATTTTTAACTCTAACTTTAACGGGTAAGTTCTCGTTTGGACATGATGTATTATCAGGGTTTAGTATTGCTGTTGGTTCAAGGTTGTAGGCTGGACTTGCATAAACTTGCATTCTGATAGTGTCATTATATGGCACCATATCGCCTTCCATTTCCACAACAGCTGTTATGTAGTTCATAGCACCGTGGAATGTAATTGCTCCTAAGTTAACCTCTGTTCCTTGGAATTTGTTTAGAGAGCCTTCCCATTCAGTTTCATAAACTTCACCATTGTGTAGTAGTTTCACTGTGGCAGATGTTATAGGGTTATTACCTGTGTTTTGTAATCTAACTCTAAATGTTGCTGTGGCACCTTCGATAGAGGTAGATATATTTGGCGATGTGAAGGTTATTAATGAAGCATCAACATCTTCTGGTTCGGCGATGTAAACGCTATAATCTTCCACTTCACCCCATGTGAACGAGCCACAAGCAGGTGCGTCTGAGCCCTCTTTAGAAACTACTCTCATTCTTGTCAATCCAGTTTGAGCCGTTGCTGGAACTGATACTGCACCTATTAGTGTTACATCAGCATGAGACAATCCACTTCCTGCAGGTGTAGTTGTATTTCCTGTTAAGACTTGTTCGTTGGCATCAAAGTTTGCATTTCTGTTATAGTCTATATAAACACCATACTTAGTGTTGTACATGCTTGTAGTAACGGTTATAGTTGTAGCTTTGAAAATATATGGAGATCCTTTAACCATATAGATAGCTGGCACCGTATTGGTGTAATCATTATATCCACCTGTTGCCTCGGGGTTGCTATAAATTGGATGTGGGAATCCATTATAAATATTTCCAAGGGTTACGTTTCCAATATCACCATACGAGGCAGGACTTGTAACAGTTATGTCGCAATATTGTGGAGGATAGATAGTAATGTATGCAGTGTCATTTATAGTTACATTGTCTCCAGTGTATTTTGTCCATGCTTTAAGAACTGTCTCCTCTGTTATGTCTGCAAGATTAGCTGCATTGGCAAATGTATGTTCAACTATTTCACCGGGATTAATTATGCCCATAAATATTTCAACATTTGGTGCATTTTCACCCACTCTATAGCCAATCATTATATTGCTTGCAGCTTCAAGTCCGTAGTTTTTAATTCTGATGCTGATATCTTCTGCCTCAGATAAATACCCACCTGTAGCTACAGGGCTAGTTATTTCAACTACTCCCACATCTTTGGCTGGAGCATCCTCAATGGATACAGTTACAAATAGTTTATCGCTGGGGCAACCTCTACCATCACCTCTTATTCCTAAATCGGGACGATTGCTACCCATAGCTGGTGTTCCTGAGAATATACCAGTATCTGAATAGGCGTATTTACTAACATTTGCTTTTGATGAAGCCCTGAATGTAGGATATCCAGATGTCCAATTATTGTTACGATTTTCCCAATATATCAATAATGATTTTTGACCACTATATTCAAATGGATTATCTAGTACTATTACAACTTCGTTGTTTAAGTGAACTGCTGTACCTTCATAAACCAATGTCATTCCAGTTGTGCTTGGAGGTGTATTGTCAGCAAATTGAACTTCATCAACCTCAATCATATATATCTTTTGATTTGCAACAGTATATCCACTATTACCTGAAGTTGTAGTGTAAAAAATTGTATCTATGCTTCCAGACGCTCCAATCTCCTCGGCTGTATATAAGGTTGCTGACCAACTATAGTTATAATAACCATAATATGGAGCTAAGGTTACGGTGGCATTTCCACTTCCCACCACTGTATCAACACTGCCTCCTACGCTTCCTTCAAGCCAATAGCTAACATCTTCGTATAGAATTGGTGTTGTGAAACCACCTGAGTGAGTTTCGATTGGATATTCATCATCTTCATTGGCATATACTGCAAGGCTTCCTGTTTCATAATCAAATGTATGACTTGTTGCATATGGTATAGTTACATCTGTGAATGTTAGTGGAAGTGCTGTTTTTTGAGAAACAAAGGAGTAGTAAACAGTGTCGTTGGCATTGTATGTGTCGCCTTCAACAGCTGTCCAAACTCTTAGGTTAAACTCAAGGTCTTCAACGTTTGCAGCAAAGTTGTAAGTTTCTGGAATTGTGAACTCAACTATTTCGTTGGGTTCAATGGCATCTTCCATTGTTCCAGAAACAATTGCTCCGTCGTTTATTTGGCAGAACACCTCAGCACCTGCTGGCACTGTGTTGTTGAAATTGTTTCTGATTTTCACAACCACATTTTCGTCTTCCAAGTAACAAGCCGTAACTGGCGAAGTAACCTCAATTGGCTGTAAGTCGTAAAGTGTAACATTTTGAACAATAATATCATGTGCAATTTTATCACTTTCGCAACCTAAAGTTTGTTTAAAGAATTTGATATTGGGACGGTTTGAAGAGACAGTTCCGTTTCCTATTGGCATTGAGTTGTCTTGTTGCCAACGGATAAACCTATCTGGACTATTTGAATAACGAATAGATGGAACAGCACTTCCCTGTCCCCAACCATTTCCACCAAAGTTTGTTTCTATAATAACCATTAATGAGCTTGACCCATCATAGGCATATGGCTCTGTAAATTCAAACTCTTGCCAACCTTCTTCAGGGTGAGCAACTGATGCATCATAAACCAAGGTAGCCCCATCGGTGAAACTATCATAAGTATTTGTAGCTATGGTTGTTGTTGATACTGTTTTAAGATAAATTTTGATAGGATGAGTTACATCAACAGTAGCACCTATATAGAAAGATAGGCTTTCAATAGCTCCTGCTCCCCCTATTTCATCTGCAGCATAAAGTGCTACGCCTCTTTCATATCCGTAAAAGTTTCCTAAAGGATATCTTTGGGTAGAATTTCCTGTTCCTATTTCAGTATATCCCATATCATCAATACGGTGGAAAGTTAAATAGTATGTATCATCTGCTTCTACAAGGGGTGTTTCGAAGAACTCTCCTGTGTGGATGGGCTCAAGGTCTGTTTCGTTTTCGTACCAATTAATAGCACCTTCAAATCCACTTGGGATTGCAGCCGACAATGTTGCTGATTGCATATAATCTACATATTGTGGGTTGTCGGAGGTGATTATTGGTGCTGGTGGTGTTGGTTTTACCGTAAATTCATAATCAAATATTGAGTCATTTTGATTTAGGTTATCAGAAGGATGATTTATCCATACATCTATGGTAAAATCTTCTGCATCTAAGCCTGCGGGTGTAAAGTCAAATGCAGGAGTAAATGCGTGTGCATATGTTGCACCTGCTTCTATTGTTGCGTTAACAACTTGCGAAACAGCAGCTCCCTCGTTTACAGAATACCATGCTGTAAGCGTGTTTGGAAGAATATCTTCCGAACCGTAGTTGAATATTTCAATGGTAATTTCTTGCTCATCCACTCCACAACCTCCAACAGGATTGGTTATAGCCATTAGCTGAGCATCATAAGCTGGCATTGAACCAACTTCGGCACCTATCATTAAGCGTCCTTTGTTGTTAACCGCCGATAGAGAGCCACCTGTAGAGTTTGCTGTAAAGAATGCACCTTCACGTAGTGGCGACTCTTGCTGCGAGCCAATGGGCTGATATCCAGAGCCTATTTGTGCTATACCAACATAAAAGTCATTATCTTCAACAGAAACATAGTGCCAATCGTTAATCTCGAACGACTTCCACGTGTTTCCATCTGCAGCAACAAGTGTAATTGTATCCGAGCGACCTATAATTTGCCCCTCTTCATTCATTACAACACCATATAGTTTTTTACCTTCTATATTTTCATTATTCAAATATGCTTTAACGGCTTTAACTGTTCTTCTTCCTTGAACATTATATTTTGCCAATAACATTCCATTTCCATTGGATTGATAGTTGAAGGCATCAGTGCCATCGGCATGCGAATAGTAATCTTCGGTAGATACTAAATCGTAGGTAACAGTGTTGTTTGAAATGTCTTCATCATCATCAACCGAAACTGTAACTAAGTTTGCTCCTAAAACAGATGGAGAAATTTCAAATTCAACCACTTTCTTAGTACCATACATTAATGAATCAATTACAATAGTTTCATCAAAAGTGTTGGCACCTGTAACAGCCATAACTACATCAACATCAAATTGATGCTCTGCTCCAAGATTTTCAACCTCTGCTCTTACCTTAACAGGCGAAGCAAATTCTAGTGGTGCACTACCTAAGGTGTGAACGTAATTAACTCTAATGTCATTATCAAATAAGTCGCGAACAACTATTTTGTCAATACTAAAGTTGTTTCCATATTCGCTATAAGCATCAAATGCAATTGTAACACAATCGTATCCAACGTAGTTGGCTAAATTCAGCTCGAAGCGTTTCCAACCTGGTGTAGTGAAATCTGCATTATAACGAGGTGCAAAAAGTGTATCATTCAACCAGTTTTGACCACCGTCTAACGATACTCTAACAGTTACACCTTCTTTAGTTTTAGATGACTGACCATTGTCTTGCGACATCCAGAACTCAACAATTGGATTGTTTACGGCACTGAAATCAAATGGCCACATTGCCATTCTGGATGAGTTACCGCTGGTTGCACTATAAGCATTGTAATACAATCTTCCTGTTCCATAAACTGGTGCAACAGTAGGACTGGCTTGATTTCCTTCTACAATTTCCCAGCTTTTTGTACCACTTAGAATACTTATTTTAGCTGCTGGAACTGGTTCCGAAGAGAAGTCTAACTCATATGGTAGAGCATCTATCTTCGTAACATCCAATTCCATGGTAACTTCGTCATTTAGGTCATTGGCATCCAATGCCCACTCGTGCCATACTTTAATTTCGTAAACCATTTTGTCCAAAAGCTCCAAAGCATCAGTTATTACAACCTGCATTGTTGCTCCTGTTTCCAATTCGCCTTCATCAATTGTGAAGTCAAAATCTTGATCGTAGGAGCCTATGGCTTTGGCAAAAAGAGTGATATTATTAGCATCAAAATCAATGGTAGATGTACCTGTATTTCTAATTACAACCGAAATTTCAACATCTTCAATATTACAAACTATATCGTCTGTTGGATTAATAATTTCAAGAATTGCTAAGTCGTGTGGAGAAACCTCAAATTCAACTGCTCCAATATCTGGATTGCTAACATCTCTGGCGTTTCCAAATAAGTCATCGGTAACTTCTGCAACAACAACACCCGCTGCATTTAGTCCTACCTCTATAATTGATGGATTATCAAATGGGTTGAAATATGGGTCGATGCTTATTGAGTTTGCCTCAGTGCTTGATGCTGTTTGATATGCCTCTAAATCAACTCTGTTTACAGATGAGTAATATCCAACACCCTCTCCGTTTGTGTATAAGTTGTTATTTTCGGAGCTATAATTTGCTGGGCTTGTAGCAATGTAAATTGCACGTCCTTTGGCTGAGTTTGCAAATATATTGTTACGTAAGCTAATGGCGTTTCCGGAGCTAAAATAGGCTGCTCTTGAAGTTACCGCATCAGCACCAGTAATATTAATTGAGTTGTAGTATAGATTTATATTGTTATTATCGCTAAAATAGATACCACTGGCATTGGTAATATTTCCATTAGATGCAATAAAGTTGTTGGAAATAAGACCTCTAAAGGCTTGAGTTAAACCTCTTGTTGATGATAGATAAATACCATTGGCAAGTTTGTGCGATTTTATTGTATTCTTATTTATCTGATGGAATCTATTAACATTAGTTATATATATTCCAGAAAACTCTTGAGTAGAAGCTGTGTTTTGCTCAATAATATTTGAATTTATAATAAGCCCATTCACTCTTTCTACATAGATACTTCTATAAGCATTGTTAAACTTATTGTTTGTTGCAACAATACTATCCGACAATAAAGTAGAAGTGGCTTTTATGTGTAAACCAAATGAACCATTAATAAACTCATTATTCTCAAAAAATAGATCTTTATCTTTATATTCTGAGGTTTTTGAAGAGTAAACAAGTGCATAATTTGCTAATGAGCTATTTATCTCTTTACCTTCAAAAATATTACCTTCAAACTTAACATTTTCAACTCCTTTGTTTAGCTCAACAACTCTTGATCTGGTATTAGAGGTGGCTTTTAGAGTAAGATTTTCAAATCTCAAGTTTGATACCCCATCTATATATATTGTAGCTTTATTGTTGATGGTATCAATTACGGCAACATCGGCTGCATTTCCTGTTTCCGACTTAAAAGTAATTGTATTTGCCACCGACGAGCCTGCTATGGCAGATAGGTCTATGGTTTCGTGATAAACTCCCGAACGTATGTTGAATACAACAGGTCCCGAAATACCACAAATTTTTAGTTTACTAGTTGCCTCATCTATGTCGGCAAAGTCTGGCGTTGCACCTCCAATGGTGTATGTTCCAGCCACAAGCGGACCACCACAAACAAAAATTGTTTTATAAGCAGTGTCGTTGGCATGATTCATATCTTCGCCACTATTTAGGTTTTCTACCCAAACTTTAATATCTTTTCTACCTGGAGTGAAGAAATGATCTTCAACAACAACTATGTCAGCTGACATTTGGTCTTGATAAATCTCACCTGTCCAGTTATAAACTTCTGGCTGAACAACATCATTTATCGACCATCTAATGTCGGCTGATGTTAAAGCTTGTTCCCCTTGGTTTTTAATTTTAACCACAACATCCGAATTACTTGTTTCAACCAAGTTTCCTGAAGGCTGTGTAATTGCCAGCATCTCAACATCAATATCAAAATCTGTTTGCTGGTACCCTAATCTCACAACAGGACGTTTGGAATATGTATATAAATTAGAACTTCCAATACTGGAACACACATCAGGAGTTCCTGAATCTGTGTAAGCAGCTGACGATGATATAAAAGATGTATTTGTTTGAGTAATTGAAGCATTGCCACTATAGTTTGACACAGTAGTATAGTTGTTAAAACATGTTTCGAATATTAAGTTACTTGTTCCATCCCAATATATCGGAGTTGAAAAAGTAAATTCGTTCCAGCCCACTGCATGTTGTCCAATTAGGTTTGGTGCTTCATATAATACAGGAAGACTTTGTGAAAAACTTGTATTTGCAACTTCTTGAGTTGTAGTACCACCTTTTATATTAAAGTTATCAAATAATGAACCTGCACTTGTTTGAGCAGAAGTTGCTGTTACATTAAAAGCTATGCTTTCAATGGGTCCAGCTGGCACTCCAAATTCTTCAAGCTCACTCGCTTTTATTATAAACTGAATCCTCCCTTGCGTATAAAGCTGATAAAACGGATTAGGCATATCAGTAGAAGCTGTTGAATCCGTAGCAATAACAATTTGCGCTGGAGGTCGTTTATTTACAAACCATTTTATTCCAGAGTTTGTACCATTTCCATTAACGTCTTCGGCTACAATATAATATTCAGTTTTGGTTCTATATTGCTGTGAGGGCAATTCAAATTTGAATAAAGAGTCATTTATAACTGTCATCGGACTTTCTGTCCATGCACTGGGAGTTCCGTTTGGAGGAGTGTGTCTGTAAAAAATATCTGCACTTGCAACACCCGATTCATCCGTAATTTTCGCATTCACTGTCCATGGTCCAACACCAAAAACTGTGTCTTGCTGAACGGTGGGCATTAGTGTAATTGAAGGGGGGAAAATTTCTCCATGTCCTCCAATAATTTCAATGTCGTCAACTAACCAACCATAAGATTCCTCTGTGCCAGTACCTAGTTTTTGAATTCTAAACTGGATTTGCATAGAGTCAGTGTCATTTTCAAATAAAGAAGTGATGTCGAAAATCTCCTCTTTCCACCAACTGTTTGTTGGCTGGGCTGTTAGTTCTGCAGAGTTCCACTCTGTGTATGAAGCTGAAGAAAAACGACCGTTAACGGAATAACCACCACTTGACGGTCTAAAATAGACCTCAGGATCGGATGGCAATGATAGTGGAGTTCCTCCATTAATAATATACCTAACCAAGCCATGATCTGCGGGGTCTATTTTACAAATGTGTTTAAATCTAAGGTAAACCTTAGTGTGTTCACCTTTTGTAAATTTAGGAGATGTCAGATTTGTTATACCAGCCTGTGGCACAGCACCATGAATCGACTTTGTTCCAGTGAAATAGTACGTGTCATTTTCCACCCAATGTGGCACACCTCCCATTTCCGAAGAAACAAACTCGTATGGAGGTGTTTCAAACCCTTCGCTTAAAATTGTAGTTTGTGCTTTTAAGGACAAACTAACAATTAGCATAAGCAGTAAAAAGCTAAATTTTCTCATGTAAATCGTGTTTTTTTGTTATAGTTTTTGAAATATTTTTTATTCAGAATACAAAAATAGTAAGATTTCACGGCTTTGCAAGCCTTTTACACATTTATAACACGAATATTGCACCTAAATCTATTTAGGTACTCTGTCAAGTATTAATAAATTAAACTTATTTGTTATTTTAGATTTAATAAGCCATTTGTGGATTGATTTTTGCTTTTTAATGCACTATATTTGTATTGTTAAACTAAAAGACAACAAGATAATGAGAAAAATATTTATCACCCTAAGTTTTATTCTAATAAGTTTTTGGAGCTTTTCGCAAAGCCTAAGCTTATACAAAAACGGCACTCTCATAGAGGATGGAGCTAAAATAACCATTAATGCAAACGTTGATGCTACAATCATGTATTTTATGCAAGAAACAAGTGTAGGTGTAAAAAACAATACCAACGACTATGTTGATGTAAAAGTATTAAAAGAACAAATTGATATTGTTGAAGGCAGCGAGTGCGGATTTTGCTGGAGTCAGTGCTATCCACCTCATGTTATGGTTTCATCATCATCAATTTTATTAGAGGAAAATGAACTCAAAGAAAACGAATTTTATGTAGAGTTTTGGACCAACGAAAAAGTTGGAACTTCAATAGTGAAATTCACCTTCTATGTTTGCGACGAATATGGCGATTTCATTGAAGATGACAAGGTTAGCATTGAATATATGTTCAACATTGAACCCGTAGGAATTGAAAATTATATTATTGAAAACTCTTCCATGCAAAATGCCAGACCAAATCCAGCATCAAGCTATACCAATATTCCATATACTCTCCCCATGGGATTTAATGGAAATGCACAAATAGTAGTAAAAAATATTCTTGGTGCAGTGGTTTTTGTCGAAAATATTAATGGTGGTAGCGGAAAAGTTTACGTAAACACCTCCGAATTAGAAGAGGGAATTTATTTCTACTCCATGATCATTAATAATAAATCAGCTTACACCAAAAAACTTATTATAAATAAGTAAACTTAATCACACTACAAACACGGCTATTTCAGGCCCATCGAGCGAATATATCCTGCAAGGTCTTTCCCGACCTTGTAGGTTTAAAGCCAAAAAAGTATTTTGGGATGCGGTTAAGAAATGAAGAACTGTGAAACAATTTGCCTATCTTTCGATGCTCGTCCTTGATAAAATCGGGACTACTCAAGATGACAAATTGAAAATCGGCGTTTCGACTACGCTCAACGACTATAGAATAAATTACTCAGACTTACAGCGTGAAAATCAAAACCTTAGAAATTTAGGTTCCAATATACCACTTATAAACCTTTGATATGCCCTCTTCCAAAGAAGTTTTATGCTTCCAACCGGTGCTGTGAAGCAGGCTCACATCTAAAAGCTTTCGTGGAGTGCCATCGGGTTTGGACAAATCATTTACAATTTCGCCTTCATAGCCAACAATCTCTTTTATCATTTTCGCCAAATTGGCAATGGAAATATCCTCTCCCGTTCCCACATTTACATGGGTCTCTTCACTGTAATTGAGCATCAAATGCACCAAAGCATCAGCCAAATCGTCAACATATAAAAACTCACGCAATGGCTTACCACTTCCCCACATAACAACAGATTTTTCTTGATTGATTTTAGCCTCATGGAATTTACGTATTAGAGCTGGCAAAACATGCGATGTGTTCAAATCGAAATTGTCGTTTATGCCGTATAAATTTGTAGGCATTGCCGAAATAAAATTCACTCCATATTGTCGGCGGTAGAATTTACACAGCTCAATTCCTGCAATTTTGGCAATGGCATACGCCTCGTTAGTTGGCTCAAGAAGTCCTGTTAGCAAATCACTCTCCTTGATGGGCTGCGGAGCAAATTTTGGATA
Organism: Bacteroidales bacterium; assembly: GCA_012522535.1. Taxonomy (GTDB): domain Bacteria; phylum Bacteroidota; class Bacteroidia; order Bacteroidales; family WCHB1-69; genus JAAYKF01. The sequence continues at coordinate 8,327 of JAAYKF010000097.1, read as the reverse complement.
TATACACGAACTTCCCAAAAAAAGCAATTTCTCAACCCCCGAAAGATAAGCCGAGTGAATAATATTAGATTCTATCATTAAATTGTCGTACAAAAACTCCGCTGGATAGGTGTTATTGGCGTGTATTCCGCCAACTTTTGCAGCTGCCAAAAAAACATAATCTAGCTTCTCTTTTTCAAAAAAATCTTCCACCTCTTTTTGCCTTCTCAAATCTAAGTCGTTGGAGGTTTTGGTAATAATATTTGTATATCCTCTTTCCTGAAGATTTCGCATTATGGCACTGCCAACCAATCCATTGTGCCCGGCAAGATATATTTTACTATCAAGTTTCATTATTTTGGAGAGCTTTTTTTATATTTATGTTCACGAACAACGTAATCTAAGTCGTGGTCAACCATTTTATTTACCAAATCCTCAAAGCTGGTGCTTCGGGGATTCCATCCCAATAATTTCTGTGCTTTTGCTGGATTTCCTCTAAGTTCATCCACTTCAGCAGGACGGAAATATTTTGGGTCAACCTCAACAACTACTTCATTATTTGCAACATTTATACCCTTTTCGTTAACCCCTTCTCCTTCCCACCTAATTTCAATTCCGGCACGGCCGAAACTTAAGGTACAAAACTCTCTTACGGTGTGCATTTCGCCGGTGGCAATAACAAAATCTTCGGGCTTTTCGTGCTGAAGAATTAGCCACATACACTCCACATAATCGCCTGCATAGCCCCAATCGCGACCAGCATTTAAATTTCCGAGATATAGTTTCTTTTGCAAACCTTTGGCTATTCGTGCCGCTGCAAGGGTGATTTTTCGGGTAACGAAATTTTCACCACGACGCTCACTTTCGTGATTAAATAATATGCCATTTACGGCAAACATTCCATACGATTCACGATAATTTTTTGTAATCCAAAAGGCGTATAATTTTGCCACTCCGTAAGGTGAACGCGGATAAAATGGCGTTGTTTCGCTTTGGGGAACTTCCTGAACTTTTCCGAAAAGTTCGGAGGTAGAAGCTTGATATATTTTTGTTTTCTTCTCAAGACCCAAAATCCTTACAGCTTCAAGGATACGTAATGTTCCCACTGCGTCCGACTCGGCGGTATATTCAGGCACTTCAAACGAAACTTTCACATGCGACTGTGCAGCTAAATTGTAAATTTCGTCTGGCATAACTTGTTGCAAAATTCTGATAAGCGAAGTAGAATCGGTCATATCGCCATAGTGCAAATGCAAGTTTTTCTGACGCTCCTTTGTATCTTCAATCCACTCTTCAAAATAAAGATGCTCAATGCGACTGGTGTTGAAATAGGAGGCACGACGGATTATACCATGTACTTCGTAATCTTTTTCCAATAAAAACTCTGCCAAATACGATCCGTCTTGACCTGTTATACCTGTTATTAATGCGACTTTTTTCGACATAATTTTCTATTTTATATTTTCCCAATACCAGCGACAAGCTTCGGCTACACCCTCTTTGAACCTCAAAATTGGCTCATATTTCAAAAAGCTTCTTATCTTTTCGATGGAAGCCTTGGAATGTGGCACATCGCCTGCACGCTGCGGTCCGTAAATTATTTTTGAATTTTCGAAATTCTTGTCAAATTGACTTAAGTTTTCTATTAAAGTTTGTGCCAATTCATTCAATGATGTTTGTTCGCCACAAGCTACATTATATATCTGATTTATAGCCCCTTGCGAAGATGTTGTGGCTGCTAAGTTATTTGCCAAAACCACATTGTCAACATGGGTAAAATCCCTTGAAAAACCTCCATCGCCATTGATGGTTATTGCTTGACCATTGATAATTTTCGACACAAAAATGGGAATTACAGCCGAATAGGTGCTAAAGGGGTCTTGCCTGCGACCATAAACATTGAAGTATCTCAAACCTATGGTTTCGATGCCGTAAAGTTTGGCAAAAACATCGGCATAAAGTTCGTTTACATATTTTGTAACAGCATAGGGTGATAAGGGTTTTCCAATTTTTTCTTCCACTTTTGGCAGCTCTTCAGAGTCTCCATAAGTTGATGAGCTACAAGCATATACAAATCTTTTAATTTTTGCATCGCGGGTAGCGACCAAAACATTCAAAAAACCCGAAACATTAACATCGTTGGAGGTAATGGGGTCGTTGATGGAGCGTGGAACGGAGCCTAAAGCCGCCTGATGCATCACCACATCGGCATCTTTTACAGCCCTATGACAGGTGTCTAAATTTCGAATATCCCCTTCGATTAATACAAAATTTGGATTCTCTTTTAAAGAGCGGATATTCTCCTCTTTTCCGGTGGAAAAATTATCGAGACAAACAACTGTATTGCCATTTTGAAGTAAGTTTTCGCACAAATTGGAACCTATAAAACCAGCTCCGCCTGTTACCAAAACTTTTTTATTTGTGATATATTCTTTTTTTGCCATTTATTGTAAATATTGAGCAAATATAATAAAATTGTAAACAAGAGGAGGAGAAAAGAATTAAAAGATGGAAAGATAAAAGGAGAAAGATAAAACTCAAAGTTCACTAAACTTTGAGTTTTGAGTGCTTAGTTTTGAGTTTTTCAAGCATTTGTTCTGCTGTAAGGCAATTTGTATTATTTATTAAAATCAAACTTCCAAATTTGTGAATGTTTTATTCCATTTCTTTGCGGAAATTGGACATCATCCAAAGAGAGAACTATCTTTTCAAAATTATCTGGAATTAGCTCAAGGGCAGAGTATTCACGTTCAAAAGTTGATTTGTCAAGCATCAAATAGCTCACTTGTAGATACAAATGTTTATCATCTTTTAACGCAACAAAATCAATCTCTCTATTACCAAAAACGCCTGTATAAACTTTATATCCAGCTCGTCTTAAGTTTAAATAAACGATATTTTCTATCTTATAACCTATGCCATAAGCATAGCCTTTGTACAGGTAATTCTTAAAAGCCAAATCGTTGATGTAATACTTTGCGTTTCCCGAAATTGTATCCTTCCCCTTTATATTATATCGCTCTGATTTATGGATTAAAAATGAGTTTTCCATATATGAAATATAGGCTGAAATGGTATCATAAGTGGTTTTGCGTCCAAGATTTTTGAAGTAGTTTACAATATTTGAAATCGATATTAAATTTGCAGCATTATTAACCAAATATATAAAAACATCTTCCAGCAATTTGGGCTCTTTTATGCTATAACGTTGGATTATATCGCGAAAAAACACACTGTCTTTTACTGCTGAAACATAATTTCTTTTAATTTCATCATTTTGCAAATTGAAAAGTTCGGGCAAGCCACCACTTTCCATATATTCAATAAAGTTTTGTTTATTGTTTTCTTTCTCCAAAAACTTCAAATACTCATTATAGCTAAAAGGGAAAATTTCAAACTCTACATATCTTCCCGAAAGCAAAGTTGACAGCTCGCCTGACAGCATATTTGAGTTTGAACCCGTAATGAAAACTTCGTATTCTTCAACAAAATTTTGAGAATATGAATTTACAAAACGCTCCCAATCAGCTATGTCTTGAATTTCATCAATAAAAAGATATATCTTACCCGAAACGGCAAGTGTTTTTTGATAATACTTCACAAAACTGTCCAAGTCGGAATAGTTTGTTATAAAATCAAACTCCGTATATTCTTTGTTTATATATAGAATATTTTCTCTGTTAACCCCTTCGCCAATTAGCTTATTTATAAGTTGTCGCAAAATATACGACTTGCCTGATCGCCTTTGTCCAACCAAGACTTTGATAAGACGATTTTCAGTATATTTTATAATTTTATCGGTGTATTCTGTTCTTAAATAACCAAGATTTGGAGATGTTTTATTCCAAAAATTGTACTTCTTTATTGAATTAAATTTTTCTTTCATACTCGAAAATTTCTTACAAAGGTAGTGAATTTTCTTTTATACTCGAAAATAGTGCAAATAATAGTAGATTTTCCTCCATACTCGAAAAAACAATGGGAAAGAAGGATGATGATGGGAAAATTAGAAAATAAAAAGTTTCTATAAGTTTTGAGTGCTTAGTTATTAGTTGTTTTCAGTTTTTCGTTTTACAAACACTGCAGGGGAGCCGAAAAATTGAAAATGCTGAGAAACAATTTGTCTTAGTCTTCGATGCTCGCTCCGATAAATCGGGACTACTCAGACTGACAAATTGATAGAGTTGAAAAATGATTTCGACTTCGCTACGACCCTGTTTCCGCTCAATATTACTGAGCAAAGCTAATTCTGCTCATTGAGATAACAAATTATGTTATCAAGTAGATGTGAAAAATTCAATTATGGATTTTATATTTTGATATTGAGAAACGATTTCTCCATTTTTTGAAATAATAAAACCAAACTCATTTTCGGATATTTCAAACTCTTGCATTGAAGGTTTTGAGAATATGGAATATCTGTGCAAAGCACTCTCGACCCACATTTTTTTATCCAAAGGTAAATCTAATTTAATGGCTAAATTGTTCACCCTATCTGTTTTAAAAACTCCTTCTTTATGACTAAAAATCAATCCTTTGGAGACAAAAAGTTCATTTATTTCGCCACTTAAAATTAGATCTTCGGGCATGCCCAATTTTATATCCTTATCGTCGTTGAACATCAAAATTGTATCGGAAAATTTTATGGCTAAATCAATTTCATGCATTGTTAGCACAATGGTTTTATTATTTTCGACAACTAATTTTCGGAGAAGCTCCATAATTGTAATCCTCCCAGCAGCATCAAGGTGTGAACTGGGTTCGTCCATCAAAATAATTGGTGTTTCTTGGGCTATGGCTTTGGCTATCAGAACTCTTTGAAATTCGCCATCGCTGAGGGTGTTTAGCTTTCTTTCTTTGAAATTAGATATTTCGCAAAGCTCCAAAGCTTGGTCAATTACCCTTAAATCATTTTCGCTTAGAGTGCCATAAAACCCAGTATGCGGCACACGTCCAAGGGCTAATATCTCGAAAACTGACATATAATCTACATTAATCCTTTCGGTGAAAACCACACTTATCAGATGTGCAAGTTTTTGTATGGAGTATGATTTTATACTTTTATTCTTAATTAAAATATCTCCATTTAATGGTTTATGAATACCTGCAAAAGCCCTCAGCAGGGTTGTTTTTCCTTTTCCATTGGAACCCAAAATAGAGTAAAGTTTTCCCTTTTCAATATTGAAAGAGACATTTTCTAATAATATTTTCTTGGTTGTTGCCGATGAAAAACCAAGTTTTAGCTCTTGGACTTTTATCATAAATCTTGGGTTTTTGAACGACTTAATATTATCCAAATTACAATTGGTGCACCAAAAAGCGCCGTAACCACATTGACAGGGAGTGAGCCGTTAAATCCGGGTAGCTTAGCTATTAAGATTGTGATTAATGACAAAACTGCTCCAATTATCATCACCGCAGGTATCAATATAGCGTGATTGGAAGTTCTGAAAAAAAGGCGTGCCAAATGAGGTACAGCCAGCCCCAGAAAGGCAATGGGACCGCAATAGGCTGTAACAATTGCTGTCAAAAACCCCACAGTTAATAAAATATGTAGTCTGGTTTTTCGGATATTTATTCCCAAGCTTTTGGCTTGATTTTCGCCCAGAAGTAGAACATTCATTGGCTTTACCAATAGTATTGAAAATAGAAGTCCGATGAGTATGGCTGGTATGAAAATTTTTTGTTGAGGAATGCTTACGCTGGAGAAAGAGCCCAGACCCCAAATGGCAAATCCGTGCACCTCTTCGCTACCAGCAAAAACTTGTAGAATCCCAATAAAAGAGCCCGCCATGGCACTTATCATTATCCCCAAAACAAGTAGCATTACGTAGTTTGAGATAAAGCTTGAAAAGAGAATTATGGCAAATAATATTCCTGCTGAGCCTATAAGTGCAGCTGTAATAATGGTGAAGTTTTGCATATAAAACCCTGAAAAAAGACCTGTTGTTAGACTTAATCCGGGAATAAGAAAAAGAATTGCCACCCCCAAACTTGCTCCTGCACTGATGCCCAAAACCGAAGGATCGGCAAGGGGGTTGCGGAAATATGTTTGCATAATTAGTCCGCCAACAGAGAGGGCTGCTCCTGCAAAAATTGCTGTAAGTGCCTGTGGTAAGCGAGATTTTAGAATTATTAAACGATAAGTATTATCAACATTTTGAGAGGTGAAAAGCGTTTTAATACTCTCTTGAAAAGGTATGATAACGGAACCTAAAATTAGATTTAGGAAAAACAGGCTTATCATAAGCAGCATAAGTGCCAAAAACCAAAGGCTATATTTCTGTTTTCGCGAAATCATATCTATTTTTTCAATGGTTTGAAATATTTAAACTGATGCTCTTCCATTATCTCTGGGTGGAAAACTTTTGCCATATCCATAAGAATAATGTGTGGCTCCAAAACGCCATCTTCGTAATAGGAATTATATTTGCTGTTGCACAAAACTACATTCTGATTTTTAAAGGCATCGAAAAGGCTGTATTTGGCATTTTCGCTGGCAAGTCTTTGGTAGTTATAATTGGTGTCGGTATAGTCTTGAATAAACCAAAAATCGGCATTTATGGCATCTGAGAGTATTATTTCCAAATCGTAGGGTTCTGAGCCGCTATATGGCAAATGCTTCCAGATGTAATCGCCACCGGCATCATTAAATAGCTCACTTGTGAAGCTTTTTCCACCGCTCACATACCAAATATCTTGGTACATTTTTCCACTAAAAACCTTAGGACGATTTTTTATATCTTCAAACTTTGATTTTGTGCTATTATATTGATTTTCAATATCTTGAAAAATTTCTTTTGCAATTTCCTCTTTATCAAAAAAGCTGGCAAAAAAGAGTATCCATTCGGCTCTTGCCAAAGGCTTATCTTCCATATGACAAGCGTTGACAATTAGTGCTATTTCGGCTTCTTCTATTTTTTGGTATCTGTTTTCGCGGAAGGGCGAAACGAAACAAGCCACTACTCCCGAAGCTATCAATTTTTCAACATTATAAGCTTCGGAGGGACCCACATCAATGGTTTTACCTTCTTCCACCTGCTGATTAAGTTGCTCATTATGAACATATTGAATGCTGGAGACTGCTCTAATAAGATTTACTATCTCTAATTTATTTGCAAAGGCGACATCGGGGGCAAAAAGTGTTGCTATTGATTTTAGGGGAGTTTTTACGAGTGTAAAACCTGAGTTTTCGGGCTGTTTTTCTGGCTGTAAAGAGACAATATATTTAGCCAAGTTTTGGGTGCTATCCCAAGGGTTTTTCACAAATATTTTTTTGTGATTTTTGTAATATTCAATGTGAAAAAGATTGGAGTGTTTGGGTAGAAAAATGGAGTCGTAATCTTCTTGATTTTGACTTTCTATTGGATTATTTTGGCAAGATGTTAATAAGATAAGTGCGAAAATTGTCAGCAGTCCTAAAAGGATTTTTGGATTGCTTTGTTTCTGGTTATTATTTTCCATGATTTTTGTTTTTGACTTTTTTCCCCGAAAGTCGTTAATAATTTCTCCAAAAGTAAGGTAGGTCTTCTGACTTGCTCCTCTGCTGCAATGCCTTCCCTTCGTTGTTTTTGAAAGTGGCTAATATTGCCCAGATTTAGGAGTTTACAGCTGCGGGTACAGTTATGGATTTTCACCATATTCCCTTTTATACCGATTGGAAAAATATATTAGACCAGTTTTCGCTTCATCCAATTGTTCCAAACATTTTAACCATCGGCATTAACCATTGTAAATAATAAAATAGTTCAAGCTTTTTTATTATAACAATTGGTATAATGCAAAGAACCTTTCTTTTGTGTTGCAAAGATATGAATTTATTACAAAATAGACCTTTAATCCTACAAGGTTTAATTTTAATGGATAGAAATTTTCAGTATTTTTGACCCTAATATTTTAGCTTTAAACCTACAAGGTCAGGTCGGGAAGACCTTGCAGGTTATGCTCGATAAAACATAAAAATATAGAACTTGAATAAAAATAAATATACGACCTCTATGAGGTCGTATCGTCTATGATATTATAGTTTTCAAATATTTGAACCTTATGGGTTCAGAGGATGCTGCATTCTTTTTTTGTTTTTCCTTAAGGAAGCAAGGCAACGTCCAAGTTCAGTGGTCAGCCGAACCGCCGCCTCACAAGCTCTGTTATTCGACAGACCACAACGCAGAGGCGCGACAAATGTTTCCTTTTTCCACATACACACTTTTTTGAACACTACCGTTTGTTTTTAAATTTATATTTCACTGCATGTTTTGCTTTTTCTATTTGTTTTTCCATTTCATATTTATCTTTACGATAGCGAGTTGAAGAGAAACTGCATATTAGATAACCCTTGTCTGTTGGTA
>JAAYKF010000096.1 GCA_012522535.1 Bacteroidales bacterium | reverse complement strand
TGTGTTCACGAACTTTTTTCACTAATATTTTATAATCTTCGGAGAATTCCTCCTCATTGAAAATTTCAGCTAATTGTGCTCTATCGGCGATAATATCTTTCAGCTCGGTGGGTGCAAGCAGCTTATCTTTATCTTCGAAATGCTTTTCGAGAACGTATAAAATATAGTCGCGAGCCATGGCCGGATATGAGTTATACATTGTCATTTTTCCGAAGAAATATTTCATTTCGGGATTGTGTACCACCAATGCTCCCAAGCCGTCCCAAGTATTATCTAGGGCAAAAAGTCCTTTTCTGGGATTAACCGATGGCTGATATTTTGTTTGCACAAACGATCGTCCAAGCTCTATGGTGTATGGTAGATATTCTTGGATAAATTTCTCCGAATATCTGAACAGGCTAGAAGTGGGGCTAATGGGTTGCCCATTGTCGTCAAAAGACATTGTACTTCCAAGTTTATATCTGTAGCTTCCTACAATTTCTTCCTCTTCGGGGTTCCAAACTATAAGCTGACGGAAAGGATTTTCGGAGGTGTCATATTCATCAATATCCACTTTTTTTCCAGTTCCACCGCCGGCATCTCTAAAGGTGATTTCGCGCAAGCGTCCAAGCTCTTGCATGGTATTGGGAGCCTCGTGGGCGTTGATATCATAAATTAAGTTATTCCCAAAATTCGTTTTACGAAGTAAATACTTTTCAGTCAATTCGTTTTTAATCAATTCTGGTGATATAGCATCAATAATATTTTCCATATTCTATTTTGTCTTTGGTAATTCGTAAACTTTTGTTTTTATCCATTGTGCCCATTCCACATCTTTTTTGTCGCGAGTAAATTCTTCATGCGAAATTGGCTCCCCTACTGTGATGGTAAAGGTTTGGTCGTTTTGTTTAAACATCTCGTCCGAAAGGTAAAGCATCTCTACATTGGCTTTTAGTCCAAGTCTTTTTCTGAAGTTTGCAAGATTGTAGAAGAACTTGCTATTTTTCCCTTCGAAGTGCACCGGAATAATATCTCTATTATACTCTTTTGCCTTGCTCACTACTGTTTTTTTCCAATCTAAATCGCAGATTTCTCCCTTTGTTTTTCGCGAACACAATCCAGCTGGAAAATAGAGCATTAGGGCATCAGAGGCAAATTTCTCATTTATCACCCTAACGGCATCGGAACTGTTTCTGCCATGCTTGTTTATGGGCAAAAATATATTATTCATATTTTGCAAATAGAGTAAAAGGTCGTTAACGGGGAAATATAAATCCTTTCTTTTTTGTCCAAAAGTGCTAATTAGTGCCAGCCCGTCTAATCCTCCCAATGGGTGATTTGACACCACCAAATATCGCCCTGTTTCGGGAATGTTTTCTGGATTTATAACATTGATTTTTACATTAAAAAATTTTATAACTGCATCGGCAAAATCAACACCATAAACATTTTGATGGTCAGCTAAGAACTTATTTACTTCATCTTGATGTATTATTCTCTTAAGGTATCTCAAAATGAATTTCGGAATAAACCTCTTGGCTCTTGGACTTTTATCTTCCAACAGTTGGTCAAGGTCTATTTTTAAAGGTTTTTGAGTTTCTGATGTTTCCATAAATTCAATTTAAAATATTTATAGAACATTGCAAAATTACAAAAATTGTTCTCAAATTTAAAACATTTAGATAGCTATATTGATAATTCACAATATTTAGGATTATTTAGTATATATGTTCTGTTTATTAAATAACAAAAGAGTAACAAAAAAGTCTTGTCAATTGTTTTGCAAAGAGTGATTATTTCTATAATTTTGAACAAAAAAACAGAAATGGAATTAATGCAAAAAATCTGGAGCAGCGCCAGAGAGAGAAATCGCTGCATTGTTCTACCCGAAGGCACTGAAGAACGCACTTTGCAAGCTACCAACAAAATTACTGAAGAGAAATTGGCACGCATTATTTTAATTGGAAACAAAGCTGAAATAGAGCAAAAAAGTGTTAGCTTAAATTTGAATCACATCAAAGATGTGGAGATTATTGACCCCAAAAACAATCCCAAAAAGCAAGTTTATGCAGACTTGCTTTACGAATTGCGTAAAGAGCGTGGAATGACCAAGGAGCAAGCAGAAGAATTGGCCGAAAACCCACTTTATTTGGCTAATTTAATGATAAAAAACAAAGATGCTCACGGTGCTGTTGCCGGAGCTGAGAATGCCACTGGCGACGTTTTGCGTCCAGCGTTCCAAATTATAAGAACACGTCCCGGAGTTTCGGTTGTTTCTGGAGCTTTTATTATGGTTTTTAAAGATAAGCAGTGGGGCGAAGATGGAGTTATGGTTTTTGCCGATTGTGCAGCACACCCCAATCCCAATGCAGAAGAGTTGGCAGGTATAGCCGTTG
>JAAYKF010000095.1 GCA_012522535.1 Bacteroidales bacterium | reverse complement strand
TTTGTTTGAGCTTAGTTGCTCGTTAATATCTTTTACCCAATTTGCAATTCTTTCTTGGGCTTCAATTTCAGTGATATTGTTTTCTTGGGCATATAATTTGCCCAATTTTTCGCATGTTTGAGTTGTATCTTTTTTAAAGTTCAAAACTTTTTGTGGTGGAGCTACTTCTTTGGTTATGGGGTGAACATAGGATGCCTTTTTGGTTTTATACAAAACGCCAAAACCATTGATTGTCAAGCTATCAGTATCAATTAATATTTTTAAAGCAGATTGAATTATTGAACTCATAAAATTCCTTTTTCTATTAATTTTTCAATATTTTCGAGATCTTCAACTGTATCTATGGCATAAGATTTTGCATCGGACTCGAAGGCGTAGATTTTGTAATCATTTTCGATCCAACGCAGTTGTTCTAACTTTTCGGCATCTTCCAACTTAGATATATTTTCAGTTGCAATCTCTTTTAATACATTAGTTCTATACCCATATATACCAATATGCTTGAAAAAAGTTTCATTTTGTAGATATTTTTTCAAGTCTTCATTTTTGACATAAGGAATAATACTTCGGCTAAAATATAGAGCCTTGTTGGACTTTGTGGTGGTAAGTTTTACAACATTTGGTGATTTTAAATCGTCGATACTATCTATTTTCTGTTTTATTGTTGCTATATCCACATTTTTGTCTTGAAAAGAGCTTGCCACAATGTCAATTACTTCAGGCTCAATAAAAGGCTCATCGCCTTGAACATTTATCACCACATCATAATTTTGATAAGTTTCGTTTTGAATTGTTTCCAATGCTTCCAGGCATCTGTCTGTTCCCGATTTATGGTTTGGACTTGTGTGCACTACCACCCCTCCGAAGCCATATACGTGCGAAAATATTCTATCGTCGTCGGTTGCCACAACTATTTCGTCAACAAATTTCGCCTTCATCACCTGACGGTAAACTCTCTCTATCATGGAAATTCCATTAATATTTATCAATGGCTTGCCGGGGAATCTTGTTGACGCGTATCTGGCTGGTATTATGGCTATTGTATTCACTTTATTCAATTTTAGAATAATCCAAATAGTTCTGCATTTACCTTTTCGATGACCATTCCAAGGTCTTGCGGATTATTTTTAAAGTCTGTATTATCTACATCTATTATAAGGAGTTTTCCAATGTCGTACGACTCTATCCATTTTTCGTATCTTTCGTTGAGGTGACTCAAATAGTCGATACGAATAGAGCTTTCGTAATCTCTACCTCTTTGCTGTATTTGATTTACCAAGGTTGGGATTGTTGCTCTGAGATAAATTAACAAGTCTGGTGGTTGAATAAATGAACTCATCAGTTCAAAAAGTGATTGATAATTTTCGAAGTCGCGTGTTGACATTAATCCCATTGCATGTAAGTTTGGGGCAAATATATATGCATCTTCATAAATTGTTCTATCTTGAATTACATTCATGTTTTTCTTTCTAATATCTACAATTTGTCTAAATCTGCTATTTAGAAAATATATTTGTAGATTGAACGACCATCTTTGCATATCTTCGTAGAAGCTAACCAAATATGGGTTTGTGTCAACATCTTCGTAGTGTGGATCCCAGTCGAAGTGTTTTCCGAGGAGTCCAGATAGGGTTGTTTTTCCTGAGCCTATGTTTCCTGCAATTGCTATGTGCATATTAAAATATTTTCTTCAAATTTAAAAAAATAATTCTAATTGTAGCAAAACAACAAAGGATATTCTAAATTTTCTTTCATTTTACATATTTTTGTAGGTATTTCCCTTAAAAGCATTCCAAATTATTAAAATCACTTGTTATTTTCTTTTTGTTTGAGATATTATTTTTATATTTGTCATTCATTACTATTTTTAGTGAAAGTGATGAGATTGCTTTTAATATTTTTATGTCTAATTAAACAAAAAAACGATGAAAAAATTGTTCCAACCAAAATTAGGTTTCAGATTGCTTTTTGTGGCAATTTTTAGCTTAATAGTGGTAAATTTCACCAATGGACAAAGCGTTCATAGCAACGCAAAAGACGGTTCTTTGATATTCAAAATCAAGGATAGTTACAATCATGATTATATAATTGACGAAAACAATTTTGTTGATTTATCAAGCATGAAAAATTTAAGTAGCTTTATTAACGAATATGGTGTAACAAGCGTTACTCGTGAGCTAACAGCATTTAACGACCCAAGTTTGATGCGAATTTTCTTTGTTACTTTCTCCGAAATTGACAAAGTAGATTTATTTATAAAAGAGCTACACGATGTAGATTTTATTGAGTATGCCGAATTGGACTTAGTTCGTCGACCCCTTTGGACACCCAATGACCCATATTACACAGGCAACTATAAATGGTATTTAGATCAGATTAATGCATCAGCTGCTTGGGACATCCAGCACGGTTCTGCTGCCGTTAAGGTAGCAATTGTTGACAATGCTGTTTGGGGCGAACATGAGGATTTAGGGATTCTTGCAGCTAACCAATGCAATGCATCAGTAAACCCTGTGCAAACCGGAACTGGCAAGTCTGCTCCTCCCACAAGCGTAAATCAAAACCAAAACTGTACTTATAACGACTTCAACGACGGTTATTGCAATTCATACGAATGGTCGCACGGGACTCACTGTGCTGGATTAGTTGGTGCCAAAAACAATAATGGCAAGGGCATTGCATCAATAGGCGGTGGGGTAACATTGATGGGTGTTAGATGTTCTGATAACTCTAGTGCTGATGATATGTATACAACATCTATTACTCGTGGTGTTAACTGGGCTGCACAGCAAGGTGCACACGTTATAAATATGTCGCTTGGTGGAACAGGTTCATCAAACGCAGAACAAACACAGTTTCAAAATCTATACAATAATGGTATATGCGTTGTGGCTGCTGCTGGTAATGATGGAACGCAAGTGAAGAATTATCCTGCTGCCTACGCAAGTGTTTTAGCCGTTGCTTCAACAGATAGAAACAAAAAACTTTCTAGCTTCTCTCAATATGGCACTTGGGTTGATATTGCTGCTCCTGGTGGGTATTATAATGAATCTA